>NZ_CP122954.1:0-321462 GCF_030323545.1 Helicobacter pylori
ATGGATACCAACAACAATATTGAAAAAGAAATCTTGGCGCTAATCAAACAAGAAGTTAGCCTCATAGAGTATGAAAATTGCTTGAGCCAACTCAAATACAACCCTAACGCGAGCAAGAGCGATATCGCCTTTTTTTATGCCCCTAACATGCTCTTATGCAATTGGATTACGGCCAAACACGGCGCGTTGCTTAAAAAAATTTTAAGCCAGAATAAAGTCGGCATGCATTTAGCCCATAGCGTGGATGTGCGTATTGAAGTAGCGCCTAAAATCCAAATTAGCACCCAAGCTAATATCAATTACAAAGCCATAAAAACGAGCGTCAAAGACTCTTACACTTTTGAAAATTTTGTCGTAGGCTCATGCAATAACACCGTTTATGAAATCGCTAAAAAAGTCGCCCAAAGCGATACCCCCCCTTATAACCCGGTGCTTTTTTATGGCGGCACAGGGTTAGGCAAAACGCACATCTTAAACGCTATCGGCAACCATGCTCTAGAAAAGCGTAAAAAAGTCGTGTTAGTCACTTCAGAAGATTTTTTGACAGACTTCCTGAAACATTTAGACAACAAAGCCATGGACTCTTTTAAAAAAAAATACCGCCATTGCGACTTTTTCTTGTTAGATGACGCTCAATTTTTGCAAGGAAAACCCAAGCTAGAAGAAGAATTTTTCCACACTTTTAACGATTTGCACGCCAACAGCAAACAAATCGTATTGATTTCAGACCGATCGCCTAAAAATATCGCCGGCTTAGAAGATCGCTTAAAATCGCGCTTTGAATGGGGGATAACCGCTAAAGTCATGCCCCCTGATTTAGAAACCAAACTTTCCATTGTCAAACAAAAATGCCAACTCAATAAAATCACTTTGCCTGAAGAAGTGATGGAATACATCGCCCAACACATCAGCGACAACATCCGCCAAATGGAAGGCGCGATCATTAAAATCAGCGTGAACGCGAACTTAATGAACACTACCATTGATTTGAACCTCGCTAAAACCGTTTTAGAAGATTTGCAAAAAGATCATGCTGAAGGCTCAAGCTTGGAAAATATCTTGCTCGCTGTCGCACAAAGCTTAAATCTCAAATCCAGTGAAATCAAGGTCTCTTCGCGCCAAAAAAATGTCGCTCTAGCGAGAAAATTAGTCGTGTATTTCGCCAGGCTTTATACCCCTAACCCCACGCTCTCGCTCGCTCAATTTTTGGATTTAAAGGATCATTCAAGCATTTCTAAAATGTATTCTAGCGTTAAAAAAATGCTTGAAGAAGAAAAAAGCCCTTTTATCCTAAGCCTTAGAGAAGAAATCAAAAACCGCTTAACCGAATTGAACGACAAAAAAACCGCTTTCAATTCAAGTGAATGAAAAAAGGCTCATCAAAAAGCGTTTCATTCACTTTTTTTCAAATCCCACAACCCCCTTAAAAACGCGCGCCTCTAAAGCTTTTTAATTTTTCATTCCATCCATTCACGCCCCTACTACTGTTACTAATTATTATTAATCAAAGTGTTACCTATTTATAACTTATTGATAACTTTTACTAAACCTTTTTTTAAGATATAATCCAAAAATCCAAAATAAAAAGGAACAAGCATGAAAAAAACCCTTTGTCTGTCTTTCTTTCTGACTTTCTCTAACCCTCTTCAAGCCCTTGTGATCGAGCTTTTAGAAGAGATCAAAACTTCGCCGCATAAAGGCACTTTTAAGGCTAAAGTCCTTGATTCTAAAGAACCAAGACAAGTTTTAGGCGTTTATAATATCTCCCCACACAAAAAACTCACGCTCACTATCACCCACATGTCCACTGCAATTGTCTATCAACCCCTTGATGAAAAACTTTCTTTAGAAACGACCTTAAACCCTAACCGCCCTACTATCCCTAGAAACACCCAGATTGTTTTTTCTTCAAAAGAATTGAAAGAGTCACACCCGCACCAAATGCCTTCTTTAAACGCACCCATGCAAAAACCACAAAACAAACCCCATTCATCGCAACAACCTCCTCAAAACTTTTCTTACCCAGAGCCCAAACTAGGCTCTAAAAACTCTAAAAACAGCCTTTTACAGCCTTTAGCAACTCCTAGCAAAACAAGCCCCACTAATGAAGTTAAAACGCCAACAAACGACACTAAACCCCCTTTAAAGCATTCTTCAGAAGATCAAGAAAACAACCTCTTCATAGCACCACCCACTGAAAAAACGCTCCCTAACAACGCTCCTAACGCTAATATTAATGAACACAATGAAAGCAATAAGAATAGGGATAATGTGGAAAAACAAGCCGTTAGAGATCCTAATATCAAAGAATTTGCATGTGGGAAGTGGGTCTATGATGATGAAAATTTACAAGCCTACCGCCCAAGCATTTTAAAACGCGTTGATGAAGACAAACAGACTGCGACAGACATTACCCCTTGCGACTACAGCAACGCTGAAAATAAAAGCGGTAAAATCACTACCCCCTATTCTAAAATCTCTGTTCATAAAACAGAGCCTTTAGAAGAGCCACAAACTTTTGAAGCTAAAAACAATTTTACCATTCTCCAAGCCAGAAGCTCTACAGAAAAATGCAAAAGGGCTAGAGCAAGAAAAGACGGCACGATTAGGCAATGCTATCTGATAGAAGAGCCTTTAAAACAAGCGTGGGAGAGTGAGTATGAAATCACCACGCAATTAGTAAAAGCCATTTATGAGCGCCCCAAACAAGACAATCAAACAGAGCCAACTTTCTATGAAACCAGCGAATTGGCTTATTCTTCCACACGAAAAAGCGAAATAACGCATAATGAATTGAATTTGAATGAAAAGTTCATGGAATTTGTGGAAGTGTATGAGGGGCATTATTTAAACGATATAGTCAAAGAAAGCAGTGAATACAAAGAATGGGTTAAAAACCATGTGCGCTTTAAAGAAGGGGTGTGCATGGCTTTAGAAATAGAAGAACAACCACGAGCTAAAAGCACGCCTTTGAGTATTGAAAACTCTCGTGTTGTGTGTGTCAAAAAGGGGAATTATTTATTCAACGAAGTTTAAGATGGTGGCTTGAGGCGGAATCGAACCACCGACACGAAGATTTTCAGTCTTCTGCTCTACCGACTGAGCTATCAAGCCAAGCAAAAGACAATTATTACATAAAAAAGGTAAAATAAAGCTTAATTTTTAAAAAAATGACTAAAAAGATATAATTCACTCAAAAGGGAACAAGGATTAAAATGAAATTGATTTCATGGAATGTGAACGGGTTAAGAGCTTGCATGACTAAGGGCTTTATGGATTTTTTCAATAGCGTAAATGCGGATGTTTTTTGCATTCAAGAATCTAAAATGCAGCAAGAACAAAACACCTTTGAATTTAAGGGGTATTTTGATTTTTGGAATTGCGCGATTAAAAAGGGCTATTCTGGGGTGGTAACTTTCACTAAAAAAGAGCCTTTGAGCGTGAGCTATGGTATCAATATGGAAGAGCATGACAAAGAAGGGCGCGTAGTAACTTGCGAATTTGAGTCGTTTTATTTAGTGAATGTTTATACCCCTAATTCCCAACAAGCCCTATCCAGGCTTAGTTATCGCATGAGTTGGGAAGTGGAATTTAAGAAATTTTTAAAAACTTTAGAGTTAAAAAAACCGGTCATTGTATGCGGGGATTTGAATGTGGCTCACAATGAAATTGATTTAGAAAACCCCAAAACCAACCGAAAAAACGCGGGCTTTAGCGATGAAGAGAGAGGGAAATTCAGCGAGCTTTTGAACGCTGGCTTTATTGACACTTTCCGTTATTTTTACCCCAACAAAGAAAAGGCTTACACCTGGTGGAGTTACATGCAACAAGCAAGGGATAAAAACATTGGTTGGCGCATTGATTATTTTTTATGCTCTAACCCTTTAAAAACGCGCTTAAAAGACGCTTTAATCTATAAAGATATTTTAGGGAGCGATCATTGCCCGGTGGGGTTGGAATTAGTTTAAAGATAGAAAGTGTGCGAGATAAAGACAGAAAAAAGCCTTACAAAGGGTGAGTCGTATTCAAAAGCAAAGGGCCATTTGACTCCCACCTCAATACTAGCGTCATGGTGGAATAGCACGGTTTGGAATTTAAACCCCACTAAACCCAACATCCTGAAATTGGAAGTTTTGAGCGAAAACCCTTGAATGCTGCGCCAATCGTCAATGATAAAATTCGCGCTGTGCTTAGAAATCGTCCATGTGTTTTCAGCAACTTGCATGCCATAAAAAAGGGAAAAAACATACAAGGGGTTTTTATTGTATTCCACGATCAAATCCCCCCCAAAGCCATAAGTGAACATGTTCGCTTGAGCGCCCGTTCTTTTATTGAGTATGACATTCCCATAATCCATAAAAAAGTAATAGCGGGAATAAAACCAATAATTAGTGGGGTTAATCTCCCAGCCTAAAGAAAAGCTCGCCCCTTCAATCGTGCGTTTAAGATCGTTGTATTTTTTCATGATCATTTTCCCTACCTGATATTGAGAAGCCACATAAAAACGGCTTTTGGCTTGCATAATGGTGGGGTTTAAAAAATAAACGCTTAAAAATAAGGGGATTACTTTTTTAAATAAATCCTTTGAAAAAAATTTCACACTTTAATACTTCCTGTTGAGTGGGGAGCTGAGATTGTCTTGGTGGTTAGTGGCTCGTTGCAAAACATTGTTCGTTCTTTTTTGCGAAGGATCAGCGTTTTCTTCATTATTGATTTCATCAATTTTATTTTCGTTATTGATCAAATCATTCACTTCTTTGGTGGCTTTTTCATCTTCTTCTTCATGCTCAATTTTTCTTATATCATTATTCGCTTGATTGATTGGATTGTTTTTAGTGGTTTTGGTGTTGTTTTGGTGCGATTGAGACGATTTTTTAGGCTCGTCCTTGCATGCGCTAAACAGGCTTAAAACAAAAGAGATAGCGATAAAATGAGTGATTTTAGATTTCATCAATTAAATTTCCTTAAGTCAATGTATAATTTGACTATCTTATCATAAAAATGATTAAGGATTGGCTAGGGTAAGAACAAATTGCAAGAAACAGAGAACTTATTAAAAACATTGGATGTGAAATCGCTTTTAGAAGCCTTGCTTGTTTATACGCCCAAAGGCTATAAAGATTTGAATTTATTAGAACATTTTGAACTGGGCTTGAGCGGCGTTTTAGAAGTGGGTATTTTAGATAAAAGAAACTACGCCAAAGTTTTAAAGATTTTTGCCTATTCCAAACGATTTTACAAAAATTTAGAGCTTGTTTTTTTCAATTACAGCGCGTTCCATCACAGCCAGTTTAAAACCGGCGAGAGTTTGTTCATTTATGGTAAATTAGAGCAAAGTTCTTTTAATCAAGCTTATATCATTAACACGCCTAAAATCCTTACCGAATTTGGCAAGATTTCTTTAATTTTTAAAAAAGTTAAAAATCATAAAAAAATACAAGAAAATTTACAAAAACTCATTTCACTAGAAAATTTAAAAAAGGAAGGCGTTAAAGAGAATATCGCGCATTTATTGTTAGAAATCTTTTTCCCCACGCCGCATTTTGTCAAGGATTTTGAAACGAATAAAAATTTCCCTTCGCAACATTTAAATGCATTAAAATACATTGAAATGCTTTTTTATATGAAAAATTTAGATCGCAAGAAATTGCAATTTGGCGCTAAAATCGCATGCCCCAATAACAGCGAACGCTTGAAAGCGTTTATCGCTTCTTTACCCTTTAAACTCACGCGCGATCAACAAAACGCCATTAAAGAAATCCAAAACGATCTCACTAGCCCCATAGCGTGCAAGCGTTTGATTATAGGCGATGTGGGGTGCGGGAAAACAATGGTGATTTTAGCGAGCATGGTATTAGCTTACCCTAATAAAACCCTTTTAATGGCACCCACTTCCATTCTCGCTAAACAGCTTTATAACGAAGCCTTAAAATTTTTACCCCCTTATTTTGAAGTGGAATTGCTGCTCGGCGGAAGCCACAAGAAGCGATCCAATCATTTGTTTGAAACAATCACGCATGTTATCATCGGCACGCAAGCGTTGTTGTTTGATAAGCGCGATTTAGATGAATTCGCACTAGTAATCACTGATGAACAGCATAGATTTGGCACCAAGCAGCGCTACCAATTAGAAAAAATGGCAAGCAGTAAGGGTAATAAACCCCATTCCTTGCAATTTTCCGCTACCCCCATTCCTCGCACTCTGGCTTTAGCCAAAAGCACGTTTGTGAAAACGACCATGATTAGAGAAATCCCTTACCCTAAAGAAATTGAAACTCTAGTCTTGCATAAAAGAGATTTTAAAATAGTGATGGAAAAAATCAGCGAAGAAATCGCTAAAAACCATCAAGTCATTGTCGTTTATCCGCTAGTGAATGAAAGCGAAAAAATCCCGTATTTATCGCTCAGTGAGGGGGCGAGTTTTTGGCAAAAACGCTTTAAAAAGGTTTATACCACTTCAGGGCAAGATAAAAATAAAGAGGAAGTGATTGAAGAATTCAGAGAGTCCGGGAGCATTCTTTTAGCGACTACGCTCATTGAGGTGGGCATTTCTTTACCACGATTGAGCGTGATGGTGATCTTAGCGCCCGAAAGGTTAGGCTTAGCGACTTTACACCAGTTAAGGGGGCGCGTGTCTCGTAACGGCTTGAAAGGCTATTGTTTTTTATGCACGATCCAAGAAGAAAACGAACGATTGGAAAAATTTGCTGATGAATTGGACGGCTTTAAAATCGCTGAATTGGATTTAGAATACAGAAAAAGCGGGGATTTACTTCAGGGTGGGGAGCAGAGCGGGAATAGTTTTGAATACATTGATTTAGCCAAAGATGAAAGCATTATCGCTGAAGTGAAACAGGATTTTTTAAAGGCCGCTAGCGTTTCACATGGAACATTTGAAAATTGAAAATTAAGGTGGAATTGGGTAATTTAAATCATTTAAAATAAAGGATAGCAATGCAAAATAAAGAAGTTTGTGAAGAAAAAAGCGTTAATGAAAAAAATTTAGAAATTTTTAATCGTTATTTTCCCGGTTGCTTGAGTGTGGAAAATGATAACAAGCTCACGCTGGATGTGGGAAGATTGAAAGCGTTACTAGGGGATTTTAGCGAGATAAAAGAAGAGGGCTATGGGTTGGATTTTGTGGGTAAGAAAATCGCCTTAAATCAAGCTTTTAAGAAAAACAATAAGATTTTAAAGCCCTTAAACGAATCCACTAGCAAGCACATTCTCATCAAGGGCGATAATTTAGACGCTCTCAAAATCTTAAAACAAAGTTATAGCGAAAAAATCAAAATGATTTACATTGATCCGCCTTACAACACGAAAAACGATAACTTTATCTATAGCGATGATTTCTCGCAATCCAATGAAGAGACTTTAAAACAATTGGATTATTCTAAAGAAAAGCTGGATTATATCAAGAATCTTTTTGGGTCAAAATGCCATAGCGGGTGGCTTAGTTTCATGTATCCTAGATTGCTACTCGCTAAAGATTTGCTCAAACAAGACGGCGTGATTTTTATCAGCATTGACGATAACGAATGCGCGAATTTAAAAATCTTGTGCGATGAAATTTTTGGGGAGGATAATTTTGTTGGAGATTTTATCCGTAAAACAAAATCCACAACCAATGATGCAAAAATCGGATTAAATTACCAGCATGAGTTTTTACTTTGCTATGCTAAAGATAAAGAATTTGTCAATCTCTTGGGCGGAGAAAAGAATTTAGAAAATTACAAAAACCCTGATAACGACCCTAATGGAGCGTGGGTTGGTGCTGATCCTAGTGCAAAAAGCGGGAATGTAAAAACAGGATATTTTGGGGTTACTAACCCTTATACAAATAAAGTGGATTATCCGCCTAAAGGAATGTTTTGGCGTTTTTCTCAAAATACTTTACAAAAACACATTAACGAAGGGCGGATTTGTTTTAAAAAAGAATATAAGGAAAATGAAAGAGGCTTCATTTACAAACGCTATTTAAAGGATTTAAAAACCACAAAAAAGACTTTTGATAGTTTAATTTTTAGCGATAATTGTTACATGAACCAAACCGCAACGAAAGAGCTTTTAAGTTTGGGGATGGGAGAATATTTCACTTATCCAAAGGGTGTGGATTTTATGGTTAAGATTGTAGAACATGCTACCGAAAAAGGCGACATCATCTTAGATTTTTTTGCCGGGAGCGGGACAACCGCGCATGCCGTGCTAGAGAGTAATAAGAGCGATTATCAAAAATTAAGTGAGGGGGGGGGGGTTATTTAATGGCTTGAACGCCACATTTAAAGAAAGGCGCTTCATTCTCGTCCAGTTAGATGAAAAAATTGACCCCAAGAAAAACAAAAGCGCGCATGATTTTTGTTTAAACACCTTAAAATCACCCTCTCCAAGCATTTTTGACATTACCGAAGAAAGGATTAAAAGAGCGGGGGCTAAAATCAAAGAAGCTTGTCCGTATTTAGATGTGGGGTTTAGAGCGTTTGAAATCATTGATGATGAAACGAGCGATAAAAATCTTGGTGGAGCCACTCAAAAGGATTTATTCGCTTATTCTAACCCCAAAAAAAAAGAAACTCAAACGATTTTAATCAAGCTTTTAGGCTGCGAGGGTTTGGAACTCACTACCCCTATAACTTGCTTGGTTGAAAACGCCTTGTATCTGGCTTTAAATACGGCTTTCATTGTGGGGGATATAGAAATGAGCGGAATTTTAGAAAACTTGAAAGATAAAGGGGTGGAAAAAATTAGCATGTATATGCCAGCTATCAGTAACGATAGGCTGTGTTTGGAATTGGGCAGTAATTTGTTTGATTTGAAATTAGAGAGCGGCGATTTAAAGATTAGGGGGTAGAGGTGAAAATCAAATTCAAACGATTGGATTATCAAGAAAAATGCTTGAATCAAATTTTAGGGGTGTTTAAAGGGATTTATTTGAGAGAGCCAGAAAATGACGCTCAAAGGATTTTTAACCCTGTTTTTGAAATAGGGGAACTCAAAGATCTTTTATTAGAAAATATCCAAAACTTGCGATCGAAACAAAAAATAACCCAGGGAAGCGTGGGGATTGACAAGTCGTTAAACTGCGATATTTTAATGGAAACAGGCACAGGGAAGACCTTTTGCTTTTTGGAATGCGTTTATGCCTTGCACAAAAACTACCATTTGTCAAAATTCATCGTTTTAGTGCCAAGCAACGCTATTAAATTAGGGGTTTTAAAGAGTATTGAAATCACCAGAGAATTTTTTAAAAGCGAGTATTCTAACACGCATTTAGAAAGCTATGAAGATGTAGAAAGATTCATTCTAGCGAGCAACCATAAATGCTGCGTGTTGGTGATGACTTTTTCTGCCTTTAATAAAGAGAAAAACACTATCAATCAATCATGCTTAGAGAACACGAATCTGTTCAATGGCGCAAAAAGTTACATGCAAGCTTTAGCGAGTATGCGCCCGGTAGTGATCATGGACGAACCGCACCGATTTTTAGGCGATAAAACAAAAAAATATTTGGAACAATTAAACGCTTTAATCACGCTCAGGTTTGGAGCGACTTTTAAAGACGATTATAATAATTTGATTTACGCGCTAGACAGCAAAAAAGCGTTTGATTGCGCCCTAGTGAAAAGCATTAGCGTGGCGTCTGTGGGGGAGAGTCAAGAGTATTTTTTAGAGCTTAAAGAGGTTAGCAAAAAACAAAATGAATATGAGGCTACGATTAGCTACACGAATTTAGAAAATAAAACTAAAAGCGTCAAAGTCAAAAAGCACGATAATTTAGGTGCACTAACTCAAATTGGCGCTTTAGAAGATTATATTGTAGAAAATATCACTAAAACTGAGGTTCGTTTTCTCAATGGCTTTAATTTGTTACTGGATCAAAAAGAGCCTTTTTCTCATCTTTTAGAGGGCGAGCAAGAAATGATGCTGAAAGAAGCGATAAAAAGCCATTTTGAAAGAGAAGAAGGGCTTTTTAAAAAGGGGATTAAAGCCTTGTTCATGGTGTTTATTAGCGGGGTGAATAGCTATTTAAGCGAGAATGAAAAGCCGGCCAAATTAGCCCTTTTATTTGAAAAACTCTACCAGCAAAAGCTTGAAGAAGTCTTAAAAAAAGAAAATTTAGACGACAATTACAGAGCGTATTTAGAGCGCACCAAAGACGCTATTTACAAAGTGCATGGAGGGTATTTTGCTAAAAGCAAGAAAGAGAGCGATGAAGCCCAAGTGATCGCGCTCATTTTAAAAGAAAAAGAAAAATTGCTGAGTTTTGAATCCGATCTCAGGTTTATTTTTTCGCAATGGGCGTTGCAAGAGGGGTGGGATAACCCTAATGTGATGACGATTTGCAAATTAGCCCCTAGCCATTCCAATATCACTAAATTGCAACAAATCGGTAGGGGGTTAAGGCTCGCTGTGAATGATAAGGGCGAACGCATCACTAAAGAGCATGCCGATTTTGATTTTGTCAATGAATTGGTGGTGATCGTGCCGCAAGTTGAGGGGGATTTTGTGGGAGCGATCCAGCAAGAGATAAGCGAACATAGCTTGATTAAACAAGTATTTAGCGGTGAAGAGTTAGAAAAAAGCGGCATTGTTAAAAAAGGGTATTACGGGGCTTTATTGGAAACATTAGAGGGTTTTGGTTTTGGAGAAAAAACAGATGATGAAAACTTTAAACTCACTCTCAATCAAAACGAATTTTTAGAAAAAGAGCCAGAACTGGAAAAATTAAAAGATGAAAAATACCTGGATCTTGAAAAATTAAAAGATTTTTTAAAAAATCGTTTAGTGGGCCATTTTAGAGTGAGGAGCAAAAACGAGCGAAAGAGTGAAAAAATCAAAATCAATAAAGAAAATTTTAAGAAATTTGAAACCTTATGGGAGGGTTTGAATCATCAAGCCCGGATCGCTTATGCCATTGATAGCGAGAGCTTGATTGATGAGATTGTCAAAAAAATCGATTCTTCTTTTAATGTCAAGTCAAAAATCGTTTCGGTTACGACTCATAAAAAAGTAGAAACTATGGGAAATAACGCTAAAACAGAGATTTTTGAGCAAAAAAGCGCATGCGTGTGGAGTCTGCATGAATTTATCAGCGCCTTGTCCAATAAGGTGAAATTGAGTTTTAAAAGCGTGGCTAAAGTGTTAGAAAAAATTGATGAAAACAAGTTTGAGCTCATCAAAAAAAACGAACAAGAGAGCTTAAAGCGATTAGAAGAGCTGTTTTTGGAAATTATTTATCAAAATATTAAAGATAAAATTTCCTATCAAATGCGCGAAACGACGATTAAAAACAGAAAAAACGATGCGTTTTATGATGAAAAAGGAGAAATCAGAGAGTTTTTAGACGGGGGATTGGTGGGGGATAAATACGAGATTAAAAATTCAAGCGCTCAAGAAAAATGCCTGTATGAAAATTTCATGCAAGTGGAAAGCGAGATTGAAAAAGACACGATTGAAGAATCTAACGACACTAAAATCATTGTTTTTGGCAAGCTCCCTAGGGTTAAGATCCCGATAGGGTTCAATCAAACTTATAGCCCTGATTTTGGGTATGTGGTTGAAAACAACGATAAAAAAGTGTTGTTAGTGGTAGAAACTAAGGGGGTTGAAAATGAAAGCGAATTGCGCGAAGAAGAGTGGCGGAAAATTTCAACCGCTAAGAAATTTTTTGAAGCTTTAAAAAAGCAAGGCGTGAACATTGAATACAAAACCAAGTTGAATAAAGATCAATTAAGCACGTTGATCAATGAGGTTTTAAATCGTAAAGATTAGAGTTATTTTAATGTTTCACATGGAACAATTTTAAAGAAAAGCGTTTTATTTAAAATTCATGCCGCTTTTGTTATAATCGTCTTTATCCCATTTCAAAGCATTGAAAAGCATTACACTTATAAAAGCGTGGCATTTAAAAACGCTTTTATAAACAACGATAAACTTTTAAAGCATGTGTTTTTAAGCGATGTAAGGAATTAACATGGATTATAAAAAATTAGATTTACCCAACACAAACTACCCAAATAAAGAGCAACTGAAAGCTTTTGAAACCGCTTTTGACGCCTTTTTAGAAACCAACCCACAAGAAAATGAAAATCACCAAAACGACGCTTTTAATGATTTATTGAAAGGTGTTTTTAAATACAAGGTTAAGCCCACCAAAAGAATAGACAGCGCTATTCTTAATGAAAATAACGAAGTGGAAGTGATCATTGAATTTAAAGCCCTTAAAAACCCCAACGAATTTATTAAAAAGGGTGATTTGAATGTTAAAGCCTTGCATGAAAGCCTTTTCTATTATCTCATAGAAAGAAAAAATGGTAATAATAACCTTAAGCATCTTATCTTAGCCACTATTAAAGAGCTTTATATCATTGATGCGAACGAATTTGAGGTTTTTAATAGAGATAAAGAAATTGAAAACGCCTTTAAAGATTGCTACGATAGAAAGGGTAATGATACAAGCACAAAAGCGTTTTATGATGTTTGCCAAAAGCGCCTTAATGAACTTGATCATTCTTTGAAATACCACTATATCCCTCTCAAAAAAGAAAATTTAGCCCTAATCTATCAAGTCCTAAGCCCTAATTTTTTGCTCAAAATTCCAAAATATTCTGACGCTAACACGCTTAACAAAGATTTTTATGAAGAATTGCTTTACATTTTAGGGTTAGAAGAGCAAAATGACAAAGGGAAAATTTTAATCAAGCCTAGCCGCACCAAAAATTCCCTAAGCGATGCTTTAAGAGAGAAATACAAAAATTTAGACGATGAAGAAGTCATGGCGTTACTCATCGCTTGGAATAACCGCATCTTGTTTTTACGGCTTTTAGAAAGCCTTTTAATTTCTTTCAAGCATTTTGAAAAACCTTTCTTAACCACAGAACACTTTAACGATTTCAACGACCTAAACACCCTCTTTTTTGAAGTCCTAGCCAAGAAAAATAACGAGCGTTTCAAAGAAATTAAAGAAGACAAGATTTTAGAAAAAATCCCTTATTTGAATTCCAGTTTGTTTGATGAAACGCCTTTGGAATTAAAGGTGTATGAAATCAAACTTTTAGACAATAAAAAGCTAGAAATCTATAAAAATTCCGTTCTCAAAAAACATGAAGATTATCAAAAAGAAAAAGATTTGCCCTTGCTGGAATACCTTTTTGCATTTTTGCGCGTTTATGATTTCACCACCACCCCTAAAGACATTAAAGATAATACAAATACCAGCGAAAGCCGTTTGATCAACCCTGCCGTTTTAGGGCTTGTTTTTGAAAAACTCAACGGCTATAAAGAGGGAGCTTTTTATACCCCAAGCTTCATTACAAGCTACATGTGCAAAGAGAGTATCAGCCAAATTGTGTTGGATAAATTCAATCAAAAATACAATATAGAGTGTGAAAAATTAGAAGAATTAAAAAATTATCTCAAAAATGATAGCTATAAAGAGGATAAACGCAAAGAATATCTGCAATTCCTTCTCACTTTACGCATTTGCGATCCGGCGGTGGGGAGCGGGCATTTCTTGGTTTCTGCGCTCAATGAAATGGTGTGGATTGCTTACAAGCTAGGGCTTATTGCTTCCTTGCATCGCTACGATCTTAAATTAGAAAACGATGAAATCATCATTCACTACACGCCAACGGGTGAAATCTTTAACTACACCAAACCGCATAGCGAAAACGACCCCCACCACCAAATCCAAAAAGAACTTTTTGAGCTTAAAAAAGACATCATTGAAAACTGCCTTTTTGGCGTGGATATTAACCCCAATTCTTGCGAAATCACCAAGCTCAGGCTATGGATAGAGCTTTTAAAATACAGCTATTACATTTTTAAAGAGGGTAAGAACACTAATGCGCTTGAAACCCTCCCCAACATTGATATTAACATCAAGTGCGCTAACAGCTTGATCTCACGCTTTAATTTGAATGATGATCTCAAAAAGATCCCCAATATCAAGAAAAAAATCCAAGAATATAAAGATCTAGTCGCCCAATACAAAGACCCAAACCCTTTCTATCCCTTAAATAAGCAAGATCTTATCAACAAAATCCAAGACTTAAAAAACACTTTTTCCCTCACACTCAAAGACCCTAAAACCAAAGCAGAGCTTGAAAAGGCTATTGAAAAACACATCAAAAAATACAATTTCTTTGCCCTAGACGATAAGAGTTTGCTAGATGGGTTAAATTACTTTATCCTAAGCCTTTTTGGCACGCTTAAACTAAGCCACAAAGAAGAGGAAGAGGCTTTTGCTTCTTATGGGCGTATTAGAGCTTTAAGAAAAAAGCTTGATGATGCCTTAAGTGGTGGAGAGTATCAAAATGCGTTTGAATGGCGCTTTGAATTCCCTGAAGTTTTAAATGATGAGGGGGATTTTTTAGGCTTTGATTGCATCATTGGCAACCCGCCTTATATCCGCCAAGAACACATCAAAGACATAAAGCCTTTATTAGAAAAGCAATACCAAGATTTCTACAACAGCACCGCTGACCTTTACACCTACTTTTTTGCCCTATCTTACAATCTTTTAAAAGAAAAGGGGTTTAACGCTTTCATCACTTCCAACAAATACGCGCGCGCCAAATACGGCGCTAAATTAAGAGAATTGCTACTCAAAAAAAACCACTATTGTCAGTTACATGGAATTGAACGCCTTAAAAGTCTTTGAGAGTGCCACCGTGGATACCAGTATTGTGAGTTTCATCAAACAGCCACCCCCCAAAGAGAGCGTTTTTAAATATTACGAACCCACCCCAAACGATGGAAACGATTTGAAAAGCGCCCATTCTCTACCCATGAGACAAAACGCGCTTTCAACAGAAAGCTTTATTTTTGCCAACCCCACGCTTTTAGATTTGAGGGACAAAATAGAGAGTATCGGCACCCCGCTTAAAGACTGGGACATTCAAATCTATCGTGGCATTTTAACCGGTTGTAACGAAGCCTTTATCATTCCCACTGAAAAAAGAGACGCCATTTTGAACGCTTGCAAGACGCAAGAAGAAAGGGAGCGCACAGAAGTGCTTATTAAGCCCATTTTGAGAGGGAAAGACATTAAAAGGTATTCTTATGAGTGGGCGGATTTGTGGGTTATCAACACCCATAACGGCTACACTTCTGCCCTCAAATCTAAAATCCCTCCCATTGATATAGAAAAAACCCCCGCAACAAAAGCGCATTTAGACTCTTATTATGATATTATTGCCACACGATGCGATCAAGGAGACACCCCCTATCACTTAAGGAATTGCGCGTATTTAGAGGATTTTGAAAAAGAGAAAATTGTGTATCCAGAGACTTCACAGGGGGCGTATTTTAAATATGAAAACAGTGGAATATTTTTAGAAAAAACTGCATTTATGATTGTTAGTGATGCTCATAATCTTAAGCTTTTGACTGCTTTACTCAATTCTAAACTGATTACATTCTATTTTAAAAATTTTTGCGGAGGTTGTATTTTAGGCAAAAGTGGTTATCAATACAATAAGCATGCTTTAGAAAAAATACCCATTCCTAAAATCACGCCGCAAAACCAAGAATTAGCCCGTAAAATCACCGATGGCGCAGAGCAAATCCTAGCGCTAAAAGAAAAAGACCCTAAAGCCAACACCTTAGAATCAGAAAAAGAAATTGACGCCTTAGTCTATCAGCTCTATAATCTCACCGATGAAGAAATTAAGATCATTGAAGACGGGCAGTGAATAAAAAGCGCTTTACCTTAAAGGAAACCCCTTAAATAGGGGAAACCTTTGGCTTAATGGGTTTTTTTAACAACGATTTTAACCCTATACTTAAAAAAAGGTATTTTTAAGTATAATACAACCAAAGGCTTTTTACCATGTTTTTTGGACATAGTAATCCTTTGAAGGTAATTTACCCCCTAATCTCTAGCAAAAAAACTAGGGGGTGAGCATGATTTTATCCTAATCTTACAAAAACGATTTTGATAAAAGCTACAAACCGCTGATTTAAAATTGCATCAAAAAACTTTCTTCCAAATTTTTGAAATTTAGTTAAAAGCTTTTTAGAGATTGGATTTTAGACACCCTTAACTCTTAAACAAAGACTCTAAAGCTTCTACCCCCACTTTTGGCGTTTCTTTTTCGCTTTCATTTTCTGCGTTTTCTTTGACGCTAGGAATGGTTTCAAACTCTATGTGATAGCCTGTAAGCATGGACGCTAAACACACATTCACCCCGCCTTTACCGATAGCCTTAGATTTTTCAATGTCTAACAAGCGCACTTTAGCCTTTTGCAAATGGTTATTGACAATAAAACGCTCTTGAATGGACTCTTTTTCTTCAGTGCTCAATTCTTCTATAGGGATTTTTTTAATTTCAACGCTTAAAATTTTGGCTGGAGCGAGCGCGAGGGTGATGTAAATTTCAGGCACATTAGAATACTCTATGCAATCAATGTTTTCTTTATTCAATTCGTTACTGATCGCATTGATGCGCACGCCCTTAACCCCCACAGCCGCGCCTATGGGGTCAATCCTAGCGTTATGGGAAAAAAAGCTCACTTTCGCTCTGTTGCCTGGGATTCGCACGCAATGGATGATTTCAATTTCTTTATCTTTAATTTCAGGGACTTCTAATTCCAACAAGGCTTCAAGCATTTTAGGGGTGGTGCGGCTCAGCTCTAATAGTAAGCCTTTTTTCGTGCGTTTGACTTGCGTTAAAACCGCTTTAATGCTATCGCCCACTTTAAAACTCTCGCCCTTGATGCGATGGCGCATGGAAAGAACGCCCTGAAATTGCTGCTCAATCTCAATAAAGGTGTTTTGATTGTGATCCACTAAAATCACTTGCCCCATTAAAACGCTGTTAAGACGCTTTTGAAACGCTTCAAAGTGGCTGTCTTCTAACGCTTTTTCTAACTGGTATTGCAAATCTTTAAAAAGGCGGTTGATCGCTCCTTGCTTCATGCTCTCCAAACTCAAGCTGTAAGACAATTCGTCTTTAATCTTAACGCTTGGATCCATTTCTTTGGCTTTAGACAAGCTGATGTATTTAGAAGGGTCGTTAATCAATCTTTCATCATCATCTTCTAAAACTTCTACCAACTGGATAAGCTGGAACTGCTTGTTCTCTTCAACCACCAAGTAGCGTGCTAGGGGGTCTAACTCGTTTTGCGCCATTTTTAACAAACAGCCTTGAATCACTTTTGAAATCATCTCTTTAGGCAAATTTTTTTCATACGCAATGCATTCTATAAGATCGCTGATTTTTTCCATTCTTAAGTTCCTTTAAATTGATGTTCTATCGTTCTCTATCATTCTCTATCGTTTTGTGGGGGATATGGTGCGTTTAAAAGAAATTTTATTATAGCGAATTTTTAAGCTTTATTAAGGATTTCTTCTAAAACCAGAGCGATTTTTTCAAAATCTTTCTCATTCAAGCTAAAGACTTCAAAGCACACAAATTCGCATGAAATTCTTGTAATAACGCCTTTTTGGAAAAGCTTTAAATAAAGTTTCTCACCATTTAAAGCGTGGGTGTTTTTAGGCTGGATTTTCACGCAAAAGGATTCTAATTCCCTACCAAACAAATTCCCTATTTTAGAAAAGCTAGAGGCTATGCTCACGTTCAATTCTAAAGGCTTTAAAAGGGCGTAGAGTTTCAAGGCTTTTTGTAATAATGCGTCTTTAGTTTGGTTTAATAACGCGCAAATTGTGATTTCTTCTTGATGATTCACCCATGCTTTTAGGCTGCAAAAAAGCAAGGTGAGCGTGATCTTATCCGCTCTCAAGGCTCTATAAAGGGGGTGGTTTTTTAACATTTCAACCCGTTCTTTTTGCCCCATAATAATGCCGGCTTGAACGCTGTTAAAGCATTTATCCGTGCTAAAGCTTAAAAGCGATGGTTTTAGAGCTAAAATTTCTTCTAAAGCCGTTCTATTTAATAAATCCACATCCCCTAAATTGTAATAATCAATCAAACCATGCTCTTTAGCCAGGGCTTGCAAATCTTTAAAAGGCGTGTCTTTTTGAAAAGCGGGGTTGTGGGTTTTAAAGAGCATTTTGCTGTTTTCATTCAAGGCTAAGCGGTAATCCCTTAAATAAGCGCGATTAATATTCCCCACTAAATGCAACCTAGCCCCACTACTTAATAAAATATCTTTAAGGTTAAAATTCCCCCCCACTAATTCGCCATACGAAACAATGATTTCTTTTTCTTGCGCTAAAGTGTTGGCGATGAGGAATATCGCGCTGGTGTTGTTATTCACAATCAAAATTTCTTCAGTGTTAAAACACGCTTTAAAAAGCTTTTTTAAAGGGGTTAAGCGGTTCTTTTTTTTAGCGGTGTTTAAATCGCATTCTAAATCAATGGGATGGGTTAAAACTTCTTTTAAATAAGGTTCAATTCTTTCATAAAATGGCGCACTAAAAAATGATCGCCCATGGTTTTCATCAAAAACGCTCGCACTCGCATTGATGATTTTTTGATAAGGATTTTTCAAAAGATCCGGGGTTATTGGGAGCGTTTCTTCAGCCATAATGAGCGCGTTTGATTCCTTTTTTAAGTTAAAATAAAGCGTTATCTTAAACTAAACTCGCTAAATTTTGGATAAAACTACTTTTTTAAAATCCTTAAGAGCGTCTTAACGAGTTTATTGAGCGAGCGGAACTTTTTCCATAGAGTTTGGCGGTTTCTATAGGGCTTTTTCATGTTTGTTTCCATGTTTTAAATTCAAAAAGAAACCCTAGGATTTCTTTCATTTTAGAACTGATAGGATACCTCAAAACGCGCGTTAAATCCAGGAGCAGGGAGCGCCATGCGTTTATCTTTAGGGATCATATCGCTCGCTGGAGCGTCCGCACTCGCTTGCCACACCGAAGCTTGGCTGATATATTGCTTGTTTAAGATGTTGTTAAACACGGCTGAAATCCTTAAACCCTGCCACCTTTTAGAAGGCGGAGTCCAGTTGATAAAGACATTATGCACGCCATACCCGGGTTTATGGATTCTCATCAAGCCGTATTGCGGGTAATAGATAGAATAGCCCTCATAGAACATGTTGGTTACAAAGCGTGAGAGCCAGGTTAAAGTAAGCCCCCATCTGTGGATATTGTAATCGGCTTTTAGGATAAACACATTCCCAGTCGTTGCAGCTAAAGCGTAAGTGTCCGCTAATAAATGCCCTCTAGCCGTTGGCCAAGAGCGAGCCACTGAGAAAGTCCCTACGAAATTTTTATATTGCACATTCCCTGAAACTTCATAACCATAGATATTAATGGTTTCGGGTAAATTCCCTGACATGTTTTTTGCGGTCGCATTACCCCCTCCATTTTTAGAAGTGTCTTGCCCGTAGCTGTTGATGAAGTTATTGATGACTTGATAGAACGCTGCCCCGCGCACATTGAAATACTTGCTGTTGTAATCCACATTGAATTCCACATTTTGACCGATCGCAGGGCGCAAGTTCCTTTGATAAATCACCGTAGGATCGCGCATCAAAACGCCATCGCCAGGCAAAGCCCCTTTAGTTACATACGCATAACTCACTTTCAAGCCAATGCTTTCAATGGGGTTATAAAGCACGGTCGCAGAAGGCGAGAAACCAGAAGTTACATGCGTGCGGCCGTTTTTGTCTAGCAAGGTGTAAATATCATAACGAGTCCCCGCACCCACGATCACATTGCTTAAAATATTGTAGTTCGCTTGCATAAACCCTCCGATGATATTCCCGATCGCATGCGAATTTTGGGGCATGTTACGATAGAGCGGGTTAGGCGCGTTCAGGTTTTGAGGGTATTGAGAGCTTTGATCGGTGTAGTAATGGCGGTAAGGCAAGCCCGGCCCATTAGGGTCATTAGGGTCAATATTGTTTTTATAATAGCCGTTTTTGCCTTTATCCAATCCAGAGAAAACGCTCAGGTTTTGATAAATCATGCCGTATTCAAACACATTCCCATAATCTTCGCTAATGGGGTGGGTTACTTTAAAATTAACGCCCGAGTTGATTAAGAAAATCCTTCTGGCTAAAGTCCCCTCAGCGTCCGCATTCCCCAAAGTCCAATCGTTTGCGCTAGGGTTTTGAGCGTTAGGGGGGGTCATGTCATAATCAGGGTTTTTAGGGACAAGCCCATGATAAACATTCGCGCTTGTAGAAATAGCGTTAAGCTGCCCATACCCTGCTTGCGCCCCCCCACTAGAATCGCTAGTCCCTTGCCAATTAATAGAGTTGGGCGCGCCATAGCCTATTTGATAGCCTCCATTAGAAGGTCTGATAGCCCCTTGCGTGCACTGGCTGATATTGTCCGGGTTATTACACCACTCTCTCACTTCAGGGATATAATCCGGGTTGGCTGGCTCGTTAGAATTGTAAGCGAAAGGATTCACCACAGGGTTATAATTGCCCCCCCTTACCCCTAAAAAGGCGGTGGATTCAACGCGCGGCTGGTTAAAATTAGGGCCGCCTTCATGCTTGTATTTCAAGCTCAAATTGTGGTTGAAGTTGATCGTATGGGCTAATTCTTTCCCAAAGTCAATCACAAAGGGGGCTGGCTGGCTTCCTGGGTCATTGGCTTTGGAGAGGGCTGAAGTGGTGTTAGGGCGTAAAAGCCTTGTAGAATTATCTCGTGTGAGGTTGTAGCTCACGCTAATGCTATCGGTTTCGTTGATATAGCCATTAATTTTAGCTAAAACGCTATTGACTTCACTGGGAGTCCCTACGCTCATTTCGCTATTGCTTGGATCTTGTACATCGTAGTTAGGGTGGAAGAGATCCCTAAAAGCGTTGTTCCCGTCTCTATAGTAAAAAATATTTTGATGGTTGTAATAAGCGAGTATGTCCCAGTTTTTACCACGATAGGCTGCAGTAGCGTTCATGCGATACCCGAAGTTGGTATAAAAGGCTGCTTCCGCTTTAGCGCCATAAGTTTGATTCTTTCTTAAGAAGTCGTTAGCGTCAATCGTGGTGAAAGACAATTTACCCGCCACCGCGCCCGGACCCGCTGAAGCGTTCGCTGCCCCTTTGATCACTTCCACTTCCTTAATCATGTTAGGATCGATCACGGTGTTAGCGTCATGGTGGAAAATGTTACCATTTTGAGCGACGCCATCTATCGTTACCCTTAAGAGGCGACTTTCAATCCCCCTAACATAGATCTTTTGCGCCATTAAGCCCCCACTGGCCACATTCACATCCGCTCTAGTCCTAAAAATATCACGGATCTGGTTGCTTTGGCGTTGTTGGAGCTCTTTCCTTTCAATATACATTTTGTTGTTGTATTCAAAAGTCCTTTCACCCTTAGTGGTTACCTTACCCAAAGTGTGGGTTTTTTCTTGAGCTTGCAAACTGCTAGCGACAACACAAGAGACAAACACAATACGAAATTTATTTCTAAGCATTTCTTTTAGCCTTTCTATTTACTTTTTTCTAAAAATTTAGTCAAGTTTTAAACCTAAGGTTATTATTACATTATTCTATTTAATAATACCTTAAATTTGTTTTAGGATTAAGAAAATATCAAGAAAAATATGATTAAAAGTTTTAGCATTTTACTGAACGGCTGATTACTGAACGGCTGAATCGATCACTATCCGTGAAAAATTACTGCTCATGCCTCTTAAAAAAGTTTGAGAAGACACATTGATTTCAGCGTTTTGGCGGAAAATATCGCTTGGCTGGTTGCTTTGGCGTTCTTCTAAGTCATGGCGTTTAATGATAATGGTATTCCCCCATTGAAAGGGTCTATAAGCGCGCTTTTTTTTAACGATAAAATGAGGTTCTAAATTTAAAAATTGCGCGTAACTCGGGAAATATAACGGCTCTAATAAAGGGTTTATGGGGTGTGCTTTTAAAATAATAAGGAGGAAAAAGAGGCTAAAGATCGTTTTCATAGCGGATTTTCACGCTCGCTCCCACTTGAGAATTTGGAGAAATTTCTAACTTGCTGATTTTTAAATAAAGCTCAGTGATCTCCTTGTAGCGCGTTTTTAAAACATGGCTCAAATCTTTCAGGGCGTCTTCAATGAGAAGATATTGTTTTTCTTGCATCATCTTTTGAATAAGCTCTTGGATTTCCATATAGTCTAAATAAGCCCTATGGGGTAATTCCGTGTAGAAAAGATCCAAATCCACGCTTATTTTTTGGGGTTTTAAGCGTTCAAATTCTAAAATCCCCAAAATCGTTTCAAACACAAAGTTATGGACATGAACGCCTTGTTTAGTTTTCATAAGACTTTCTTTTCCTTGCCGGCTAATAAATTGAAAATATTGCCCAAATGCTTGATAAGGGTAAAAATAAAAATAAGCACCATAGGCGTTTGCGTGCCGACTTCTTTAAGGATATTGACGCTGTCTGGGATAGGCATATAAGGCACAAAAAAGATAAGAACAGTCGCTGTGCCTACCCCTAGAATGCTAGCGAGTGAAGAGATTTTAAGCACCTTACCCACAAAAAACCACACCACTAAACCGATCAGGCTTTCAATAGGGATGAGCAACACCACAGAGCCCATGATCGTAGAAACGCCCTTACCTCCATTGAAATTCAAAAAAGGCGAATAGCAATGCCCTAAAATGCTAGCGATAGCGACCATCCATTGCAAACTATAATCCAACCCAAACAATTTGCTTAAAAACACCGCAAACATGCCTTTGAATAGATCTAAGATTAAGACTAATAAGGCCATTTGTTTAGCGTTACTCACGCCCTTACTTTGTAAAGTGCGTAAGACATTCGTTGCGCCAATGCCACCTGATCCGATTTTAGTAATATCCATGCCGTAAAAGATTTTCATTAACGCATAGCCAAAAGGAATCCCCCCGATAAGATAGCCCAAAAGGGTGAAAATCACATTGATATTGGTCAGGAAATTTAAAACGCTTTCCATAAATACCCTTTCAAATAAAATAGCGATCATTATAACATGTTGCTTTTTAAGTGAAAGCGTTAAGTTGTTAGGGTATAGTGGCTTAAAAATTTTAGGATATTGGGAATGCTTGAATCTTCTAGCCATTTTTTAAAATCGTTCCGCTTGAAGCGTTATATAGGGTTTTTATTGATTTCTTTAGCGCTGTTAATCACACCATTCATTCGCATTGATGGGGCGCATTTGTTTTTGATCTCTTTTGAGCATAAGCAACTGCATTTTTTAGGCAAGATCTTTAGCGCTGAAGAATTGCAAGTCATGCCTTTTATGGTTATTTTGCTTTTTATAGGGATTTTTTTCATCACCACCAGCCTTGGGCGTGTGTGGTGCGGGTGGGCTTGCCCACAAACCTTTTTAAGGGTGCTTTATAGAGATGTGATTGAAACCAAGATTTTCAAACTCCATAAAAAGATCACTAACAAGCAAGAAAGCCCTAAAAACACCCCAAGCTATAAGATGCGTAAAGTGTTGAGCGTTTTATTGTTCGCTCCTGTTGTGGCAGGGCTAATGATGTTATTTTTCTTTTATTTCATCGCCCCAGAAGATTTTTTTATGTATCTTAAAAACCCTAGCGATCACCCTATTGCTATGGGTTTTTGGCTTTTTAGCACGGCTGTGGTGCTGTTTGATATAGTGGTGGTTGCGGAGCGTTTTTGCATTTATTTATGCCCTTACGCTAGGGTGCAATCGGTGTTGTATGACAATGACACCTTAAACCCCATTTATGATGAAAAACGCGGCGGAGCGCTTTATAATAATCAGGGCCGCCTATTCCCCTTACCCCCCAAAAAACGCAGCCCAGAAAACGAATGCGTGAATTGTTTGCATTGCGTTCAGGTTTGCCCCACGCATATTGACATCAGGAAGGGCTTGCAATTAGAATGCATCAATTGCTTAGAATGCGTGGACGCATGCACGATTATCATGGCTAAATTCAGTCGCCCTTCACTCATCCAATGGTCTTCAACTAACGCTATTAATACGCGCCAAAAAGTGCGCCTGGTGCGTTTAAAAACGATCGCTTATTTGGGGGTTATCGCTATTGTGATCGCTCTTTTAGCCATCACTTCGTTTAAAAAAGAACGCATGCTCTTAGACATTAACCGCAACAGCGATCTGTATGAATTGCGCTCTAGTGGGTATGTGGATAACGATTATGTGTTTTTATTCCACAACACGGACAATAAAGACCATGAGTTTTATTTCAAAATTTTAGGGCAAAAAGACATTCAAATCAAAAAGCCTTTAAACCCTATCGCCATTAAAGCCGGACAAAAGATTAAAGCGGTAGTGATTTTAAGAAAACCCCTAAAAAATAACGCCACAGCATACAAGAACGCTAAAGACGCTCTAATCCCTATTACAATACAAGCTTATAGTGCAGACGATAAGAACATTACGATAGAAAGGGAATCGGTGTTTATCGCGCCAAGTGAAGATTGAAGCCTAAAACTAGCGCTCAATCACTTCATAAGGCAAGTCTTGCCTAACCAATTCTTCCATAAAGGGATCGGTGTTTAATTCTTCTATGTTAAACACCCCGGCTCTAAAATGATCCGCACTCCAAGTGTCGTTGCAAATCATTTTAGCCGCGCACATCGCTGGCACGCCGGTGGTGTAGCTTATGGCTTGCGAACCCACTTCTTCATAGCACTTCTTGTGATCGCACACGTTGTAAATGTAGAGCGTTTTGTCTTGGTTGTTTTTAATGCCGGTCATATAGCACCCGATGTTGGTTTTACCGGTGGTGTCTTTAGCCAGAGTCGCTGGATCAGGAAGCAAGGTTTTTAAAAATTGTATCGGCACGATTTTTACGCCTTGATGCTCTATTTCTTTAATGCCTAGCATGCCGACATTTTCTAAGCATTTCATGTGGGTTAAATAATCTTGAGAGAAAGTCATAAAAAACCTCGCCCTCCTTAAGCCTTTAATGTTTTTGACTAACGATTCCAATTCCTCATGGTATAAAAGATACGAATCCATTTCGCCAATCTGCGGGTAAGCCCACACTTGCTTGATTTCTAAAGGCTTTGTTTCAATCCATTTGCCATTTTCATAATAACGCCCTTTAGAGCTGACTTCCCTCAAATTGATTTCAGGGTTAAAATTTGTCGCAAAAGGGCGTTTGTGATCCCCAGCGTTGCAATCTAAAATATCTAAAGTGTGGATAGTGTCAAAATGGTGTTTTTGAGCGTGAGCGACATAAGCGTTTGTCACGCCCGGATCAAACCCAGCCCCTAAAACCCCTAAAATCCTTGCTTCTTTATAGGCCTTATCAAACGCCCACTGCTCTTTGTATTCAAACTTCGCTAAATCCGGGTGTTCGTAATTGGCGGTATCAATGTAATGCGTTTTGGTTTCTAAACATGCTTGCATGATCGTTAAATCCTGATAGGGTAAAGCCACATTAACAACGACTTTAGGCTTGTATTTTTGGATTAAAGCGACTAAGGCTTGCGTATCATCTGCATCCACTTGCTCAACGCCAATTTCCCCCAAACCCTTTTTAAGCATGCTTTCTTTAATCGCATAGCACTTGTCTAAGCTTCTGCTCGCTAAAATGATATTTTTAAACACATCTCTGTTCATGCCCATTTTGTGTGCTACCACACTGCCTACGCCACCAGCTCCAATTTGTAATACTGTATGCAAGGAACACCTACTTTCTAACTGATCTCGTTCTTTTAGGGGGGTATTATATTATAATAAGATAAATTTGATTAATAAGGATGCAAGCTTGCAAGAAATTAAGTTGGATATTTATGCCACTTTGGTGTGCATGGTTTTAGTGCTGCTTTTGGGGCGTTATGTGATTTCTAAAGTCAAGTTTTTACGAGATTATGATATTCCAGAGCCTGTTGTGGGCGGGGTTTTAGTCGCTTTTTTTATCATGTTAGCGCGTCAGTTTTACAATTTTGGCTTGCAATTTGATTCTTCTTTAAAAGATCCTTTAATGCTGACTTTTTTTATCACCATTGGTTTGAGTGCGGATTTCAAATCTTTACAAAAAGGCGGGAGAATGCTTGCGGTCTTTTTGCTGGCTGTGGCGGGGTTTGTGGTGTGTCAAAATGTCGTGGGGATTTCTATCGCTAGCCTTTTAGGGGTCAATCCTTTAATGGGGCTTTTAGGGGGGTCTATCGCTTTAGTGGGAGGGCATGGCACTAGCGCGGCATGGGCTAATTTTTTCACCCAACCACCTTATAATTTTAGCTCCAGCTTAGAAGTGGGCATGGTGTGCGCGACTTTTGGCTTGGTGAGTGGGGGGATTATTGGAGGGCCTGTCGCTAAATATTTGATCTCAAAATACAAACTAGAACCTAAAGACACTAAAGAAAAAGACACTTTAGAGGGCGTGGTGTCTAAAGGCTTTGAAACCCCTAAAGAGCAGCGCCTAATCACTGCATCCAGTTTTGTAGAAACTTTAGCTTTAATTGCGATCGCTTTATTGGTGGGGACTTTTTTATCGCATTTGATGCCTAAAAGCTTCACCTTGCCGACTTTTGTGTGGTGCTTGTTTGTAGGGGTTATTTTAAGAAACGCTCTGTCGTTTTTTAAAATCCATAGCGTGTTTGACAGAGAGGTTTCAGTCATAGGGAATGTGAGTTTGAGTCTGTTTTTAGCCTACGCTTTAATGAGCGTGAATTTATTGGAATTGTTAAAACTCGCTGTGCCTCTAGCGGTTATTTTGAGCGTTCAAGTAGCGGTTATGATCCTTTATGTGGTGCTTGTAACCTTTAGGGTATGCGGGAAGGATTACGATGCGGCGGTGTTGTGCGCGGGGCATTGCGGTTTTGGGCTTGGAGCGACCCCAACGGCTATGGTGAATATGCAAACCATCACCAACCACTATGGGCCATCGCATGTAGCGTTTATCGTCGTGCCTTTAGTGGGAGCGTTTTTTGTTGATATTATTAACGCTTTAGCGATTAAAGGCTTTTTGCTCTTGCCTTTTTTCCCGTCATGAGACTTTATGAGAGTTTATTAGAAATTTGCTTGAATAAGGCGTGGGAGTGTCAAACCCTAGCCCTAGAAAACCCAAGCGTGGCTTGCATGGTGTTAGATAAAAACCATGAGATCTTGAGTTTAGAAACCCACAAAAAAGCCAAAACCCCGCATGCAGAAGTCTTAGCCGCCCAATCAGCGTTAAAGATTTTACGCCCCAGTTTAAAAAACGATTTAGAAAAATTAGAAGACCCTAAAACTTTAAGCGATTTTTTAAAAACGCACCACGATAACGCTTTTACAGACTGCGTTTTTTTAATCACCCTAGAGCCATGCAATTCTTATGGCAAAACCCCGGCATGCAGCGGATTGTTAGAAATTTTAAAACCTAAAAGAGTGGTCATTGCCGCAGAAGAAAACGAAGCTAAAAAAGGGGGTTTAGCAAGGCTACAAAAGGCTCGTATTGAAACAATAATTTGTCGCAATTTAGAAAACAAGGCTAAGGACTTGCTCTTGCCTTTTAGGGTAATGGAACAAAAGGGGCGTTTTAATTTGTTCAAACTCGCTTTAAGGATGAATGGAGATTATTATCATGGCAAGATCACCGGGCAAAAAAGCGTTATTTTCACGCACAACCAGCGAGCAATATGCGACACGCTCATCATTTCTGGGAAAACCATAAGAACGGACAACCCCTTATTAGACTCTCGCTTTTGCGACAGCTTTTATCAAAATAAAAACCCCAATATCGCTATTTTATCCAAGCGTCCAATCAACCCCCATTCAAAAGTTTTTTCTGCGCCTAATCGTTTGGTTAACACTTTCCATGACCCCAAAGATTTACCCCTAGAGAAGGGGTTTAATTTCATTGAAGGGGGGTGGGAATTGTTTGAGAGCTTGAGGGATAAAATAGACGCGTTGCTTTTGCATTCGCATGCGTCTATGATTGGCGAAGCGTTTAGCACGCTCGCTCTAAAAACCCCTTTTAAAGGGCGGTTGTTGCATGCGCAAATCTTAGAAAATGAAGCCCTTTTATGGATAGAAAACTCTTAAGATTATACCAGCCTTTAAACGCTTATTCTTACAATAGCGATTCGCTTTTTTTATACGATTTTTCACGCCCTTTTATTAAAAATAGCGGCGCGATTTTAGACATAGGATCAGGGTGTGGAATCTTAGGCTTACTCTGTGCCAGAGACAACCCACTAGCGAGCGTTCATTTAGTGGAAAAGGATAGTAAAATGGCGTTTTGTTCCCAAAAAAACGCCCTTAAATTCCCTAACGCTCAAGTGTTTGAGGGCGATTTTTTAGATTTCAACCCTCCGATTTTGTATGATATAATTGTGTGCAACCCTCCTTTTTACGCCTTAGGCTCTATCAAATCTAAAATTAAAGGGCATGCGAGGCACCAGAGCGAATTAGATTTCGCTTCTTTAGCGGCTAAAGTGAAAAAATGCCTAAAACCTAAAGGGTATTTTATTTTTTGCTATGAAGCCTTGTCGCTTTGCTTGGTCATAGAGAGTTTAAAAAGCGTTAAACTCACGCTAGAAACTTTAAGGTTTGTCCAAAGTTTTAAAGACAAAAACGCCCATTTGATGCTTGGAGCGGCTAGGAATAATTCCAAAAGCGCTCTAAAAGTTTTGCCCCCTTTAATCACGCACCATTCCAAAAACCAAAGCGACAACACCAAAGAAGTTCTAACCATCTATCAAATTTGTAACACTTATTCTATCAAAGCGCTTTTGAATTAGCGCCTCATCAATTAAGGATTAAAAATGAAATGTTCGCATTGCCAGTTGGAATTTAAAGAAAGTGAGCTTTTTAAAGAGGTGATCCATCATAAAGAATTGCATTTTTGCTGTGCAGGGTGCGCTAGGGTGTATGCGTTATTGTTGGATTTGAATTTAGAGAGCTTTTATGACAAATTAAATGATTCCACTTTAGCCCCTGTAACGCCCCAAGATTCAATGAGCGCTTTGGAATTAGAACAGGCCCTTGAAGAAAATAATAAGGGCGAATTAATTCTTAATCTTTTGTTAGAAAAAACGCATTGTAACGCTTGCTTGTGGCTCAATCAAAAGGTTTTAGAGCGCTTAAAGGGGGTTAAAAAAGTGAGCGTGAATTTCACTACCCACCATTTACAAATCGTGTTTGACAAGTCTTTAAACCCTAAAGAGATCGTTCAAAAAATTGAGAGTTTGGGCTATGGGGCTAAAATTTATAACGCAAAAAATTACGCTCTAAAAGCCCAAAAAGAGCAGCGCTCCTATTTACTCACTTTAAGCGTGGGGTTTTTTGCCACCATGAATTTGATGTTTATTGCAATTGCCAAATACGCGAGTTATGGTAGCGCGAGTTATGGCATTGGCATGGATAGGCTTATGCAAAGGAATTTGGATCTCGTATCGCTTTTTTTAAGCTTGTTGGTGCTAGTGGTTGTGGGGCGTTTTTTCATTAAAGGGGCGTTTTATGGGCTAAAAAATGGCGTTTTGGGCATGGATTTGAGCGTGTCTTTTGGCGCGTTATCGGCGTTTGTTTATTCTATTTATGCCATGTTGGTGTCCCAAGAGACTTATTTTGAAGCGAGCAGCACGATTTTAACGCTTGTTTTTGGCTCTAAGTTTTTGGAATTAAAGGCTAGGCTGTTTGCGAATGAAAAATGTCTGTCTCTAGAATCGCATGAAATCCATAGCGTGATCGTTGTAGAAAATGGCAAGCAGATAGAAAAACACCCTAAAGATGTGGCGATAGGCTCTGTTGTTTGGGTGCCAAGCGGGGCTAAAATCGCTTTAGATGGCACGCTTTTAAATCATGCGAGCGTGGATGCGTCTTTGATCAGTGGGGAGTTTAAGCCTTTGGAATTGGGGGTTAATGATCCAATTTTAGGGGGTTATGTGAATGCGGGCGTGCCTTTTAGCTATCAAGTGAGCGCTAATTTCCAAAACTCACGCCTTTCTGGTTTGTTAGAAACTTTAAAAAAGAGTTTTTTAGAAAAGCCCTTAATTGAGAGTAGCGCGAATAAAATTGCGGATATTTTTTCTAAAGCGGTGTTGTTTTTAGCCTTTATAAGCTTTTTGTTATGGCAATTTGGTTTGGGGGGTGATTTTGAAAAAGCCTTAATGGTGTGTATTAGCGTGTTAGTCATCAGCTGCCCTTGCGCGTTCGCCTTGGCTACGCCCATTGCGTTAGTGATAGGGGTGTTTAAAAACCCTTTGATCGTGTTTAAAGAAGCGTTGTTTTTAGAAACTCTGGCTAAAGTGAAAAAAATCTTTATAGACAAAACCGGCACGCTCACGCAAAAAGAAGTCCTTTTAAAAGAAAAAATCATTTATGAAGAATTTGATGAAAGGCTTTTAAAGAGCCTTTTAAAAACCAGAGAGCATTTAGCCCATAGCGCAATCCTTAAATCTCTAAATAGCGATGAGGTTAATTTAGAAAAGATAGAGTTTTTCGCTCATGGCCTGAAAGCGAGCTATTGCAATGAAACTTTGCTAGTGGGGAGTTTGAAATTTTTAAACGCTATGGGGGTTAATATAAGGGCTAAAGAGAGCGCTAATATCATGGTAGGCTTTGCGAAAAATAAGACTTTATGCGCGTTATTCATTTTAGAAGAGCGTTTGAAAAATAACGCTAAAGAAGTTATTCAGGCTTTACAAAATCAAGGCTTAGAATTAGAGATTTTAAGCGGGGATAATGAAAGCTCGGTTAAGGAGTGTGCGAAAAAATTAGGGATTTCTAAATATCATGCCCATTTAACCCCTGAAGATAAGGCTCAAACCATCAGCTCTTATAAGGGCGTTTGCGCGATGGTAGGCGATGGCAATAATGACGCGCTAGCCTTAAAACAAGCGAGCGTTTCTTTAGGGTTTGAAAAAAGCGCTTTGAGTAAAAGCGCATGCGATATTTTACTTTTAGAAGAGGATTTGAGCTTGCTGAAAAAAGCGTTTTGTAACGCTCAAAAAGTCTATCAAGTGGTGTTGCAAAACATTGTTTTGAGCTTGATTTATAACGCTATTTTAATCCCAGTCGCTATGCTAGGATACATTAACCCTTTAATAGCGAGTTTGAGTATGAGCGCGAGTTCGCTCTTAGTGGTCTTAAATTCTTTGAGGTTGAAACGCTCTTAAACAAACCACATCGTTTTGGCTAAAATGGCAATTAAAAAACCAAAAGTGAGAGCGATAGGGTGGATATATTTACCAATAGGGTTTTTCTTACCCAAAAACTTACACGATAAAGAAAAAAGCACCAAAAGAAAAATGCTTAACGCTAAGATCACTTTAAGCATGAGTATCTTTTGAAAAGGGGTTTCACACCAGCCTTTATCGCCCCCCATGTATTGACTAAGCATCATGCCCCCTGTTAAAACAAGCCCTAAAACGCATAAGGGCATGATTTTGATCGCTCTTTGAGCGATTCCTGTATTCGCTTTATTGGCAAACTCTTCGCCAAACATTTTCTTCACATTAGGGAAAATGACCCCATCAAAAAACAAGTAGCCAATAAAAATAATGGCGCACAATAAATGAACAACCAACACATAAGGATAAATCGCATCCATTTAAAATCCTTTATTCATGGGAAAATTAAAGAGTTTTTAATCTACTATAAAAGGATTTTATTGTCAAGTATCCCACTATTATGGGAATTTTAGGGGTGGTTTTTGTTTGACTTTTAAGATTACAATTAGCTATAATAAAATAATTAAAAAAGTAACACTTAAGTGGAGACCCTAGAGGGTGGTGTTCAATTTTATGACAAAGAAGAAAAATAGAATGCAAGATTGCAAAATGGTTTGTAAAAATTTTAATCGTAAGGAATCTGTTTTGATAGCTCAATCTTTAGATATTTCTAAAAAAGGTTCGGTAATTTTAGGCGCTCTTTTGAGTTCGTTATGGCTGACAAACCCCTTAAATGCCCATGAAAAGAATGGCGCGTTTGTGGGGATTAGCTTGGAAGTGGGTAGGGCTGATCAAAAGACAAACGCTTATAAAAACGGCGAGTTGTTTCAAGTGCCTTTTGGAGACGTTTCGGCTAATGATGATGGCAAAGTTCCTGACGGGCAGACCGGTGGCTGTCAGCCAGCTTCAGGGACGCCAGGAACGCCAGGCTACACTAAAGCTAACTGCGTGGTCAATTGGACTTCGCGCACCATGCTAAGCACCAATAAAAACATTCCTGGCCGTAACCAGCCGATGTATGGGCTAGGCGTGATGACAGGCTATAAGCATTTTATCGGCAAAAAGAGGTGGTTTGGGTTGCGTTATTACGGCTTTTTTGATTATGGGCATACCAATTTCTCTAACTCCAGGGCCGCTAACGCTATATCGCCTTTCTATTTGAGCGATCAAAAAGCAGACATGTATACTTATGGTTTTGGCACAGACATGCTTTTTAACATTATAGATAAGCCTAAAGCCACGGCCGGGTTTTTTGTGGGCGTGAATTTTGCGGGTAACACTTGGACTAATAATCGTGTGGGGTATTTTAAGGACGGGTATGTTTATGGCGTCAATACGGACGCTAACGCTTACATGACTAACGCTGATGGCACGATCACATGCGGGGACACGACGCCGGCGAGTTGTAATGTGGGGATTAACCCTAATAGCGTCTATACCACAGGAAAATTGAACGCTAAGGTGAATCACACGATTTTCCAATTTTTAGTGAATGTGGGCATTAGGACTAATATTTTTGAACACCATGGCATTGAATTTGGTATCAAAATCCCCACGCTCCCTAACCACTTTTTTAAAGGCTCTACTACCATAAGAGCGAAAAAACAAGGCCCGCTAGAGAATGGCCAACCAACCACTATCACCGGAGCAGAAACCAATTTCAGTTTAACCCAAACCTTACGCCGTCAGTATTCTATGTATTTGCGTTATGTTTATACTTTTTAAGTTTGGTAGGGTTTTTAGGCAAGGCTTAGATTTGAAAGCTTGATGCTTTAAGCTTTCAAATGGTCATTGATCTGCAGCCATTCTGTGCTATTTTCTACTTTTTTGATAAAATCATTAATAGTATAACAGCATATATTAATATTGTCTTTGAATTGAGCAAATTTTGCATATTCTTTGGCATCATCATGGATATTTGGAGCTACAAAAACACTAAATTTTTCTCTAATATCAGTGCTATTTTTAATCAATTCTTTTAAATGTCTGGCAATAGGTATCATTTCCAAGGCGCTTTGACTTCTATCTCTAATCAAGCTCACTTCTATATAACTTTGGGCTTTTGTGTCCATAGCTACAATATCAGGTTTATTACCGCTTGCTGTGTATACGGGCAAGCCTTCATCATCGCTTTTATAATTGGGTATCACGCTTAAATTTTTAAAATGTTGTTTCAAGAAAATAGCGCTTAAAAATTCCAAGCGTAAAGGTCTATCAATGAGTCTTAAAAAACTATCTTTTGATTCTTGCTTGTTGCAAGTAATGAGCAATTCTTGCTTGATAAAATCTTTAGTATAAGCGTTTGCTAGTTCATTCAATTTGCTTGATTTAACGCTCTCATCAGCGCTGATTGGAGCAGCGCTAACAAGAAAGCTATCCACGATCGCCATGTAGTTAAAAAAGGCGAGTTTGTTAGCTTGAGTGTCGTTTAAACAATCCCCTTTAAAAGCCTTATGAGTTTGTAAAATGTAATCTATTTTATTATTTTCATTAGTATTAATATCAATAAACCTACCATTACCACGCAATGAAATAAGTCCTGTAATACGCATTTTTCTAATGTATTCATCAACGGCTTCGTTAATGATTTGGCTCATTTTAAATCGTATTTTATTAACACTTTCTAAAAGTTTTAGGCATTTTTCATAGATAAATTCATCTGAGTAACTGAATTCTGTCTGATTGATAGTAACAATTTCTTCTCTTAAACGAATAATGTAGTCATAAAGCCCATTGGCGTTATCGTCTTTCCAACAAAGTAAAATAGGGATTTCTTTGACAGATAGGGGAGTTAGATTGGCAGAGTTGTTTTAAAAGCGAGAGTAATAGTTTGAAGGGGTTGTTATGGTTTAAGTTCTTTTTATAAGGGTTTCCTACTTCATATTTAGACAGAGCGTTTAAAAATATAGCCCCAACTACGCTTTCATCAACGCTTTCTTTAAAAGCATCGTTTTCTTTATCATAATAAGCAAGAATAAGCATCTTAGCGCTATCGCTGATGAGTATTTTCTCATATTTTGCATAGTAGCAAAAACCAAACTCACACATAAGCTTATACCAAGTGTCAAACCGACTTTCCCATCCATGCTCAAAGCCCATTTCTTTATGTTGTTGTGGGGATATTTCTATAATGCGTTCTAATTCTTTATCGCTAAAGATATATTCATTGGAGTCAAATTTTTCTTTCAATTCTTTATTTTGATTTAGAGAAGTAGGTCTATAAAGCCTATGAGCCAAAACGGATTTGACAATTTGCATGATCGTTGAAGATTGAAGAATTTGATTTTCAAACTTTCCTAAAACAGCTAAAAATTGTCCTATTCTTTTAGGGTTTCGCATGGTGGTTGAAAAGCTTAAAATTTTTCGTGCCGGTTTTTTAGTCATAATTAATCACCTATAATTAGTTACAAAGATTTCTTGACTATATTCCTTAATAGTATTATCATTATAACTAATATAATTACTTTTGATATTAAAAATATAATATTTTTTAGCCCATTCTTTTAAAATAAAATTAGTCTCTCCCTTGTGATAAACAAGATTAGTTATACCAAATAAAACTCCCTTTTTATCTAGGCTATCTAAAACACCATATAAGGCTATCTCATTATTGCTATCCCATAACTTGTTGTATTCACTATTTGAGATTAAATAAGGGGGGTCAAAATAAACATAATCATCTTTTAAATAAGTGGTGTGGTTAAGGAAATCAATATAATCATCATTATGAAAAATAATGGTGTTTTGCTGTATAAAATCTATGTAGTTTTTTAGGGCATTATAAACATTTTCATTAAAATCTACATTACCTACAGGTAAATTAAAAAGCCCTTTAGAATTAAATCTAATCATGTGATTAAACCCATAAATTAAAAGTAAATACAAATAGAGCATGTTGCTTTGATTGGAGTTAAAATCAGCCCTTAGTTTTTCATAAGCTATTTTATTGTATTTGGCGTAGTAAGTTTTTATATATTGTTTTTTTAATTCATCAGGGGCTGTAATCCCCTTAAAAGAGAAAGACAAGCCATAATGAATGATGATTTTAGACAATTCATCAAAAAGCTCACAAGTATTGAACTTGCTTAAAGTTTTATGTAAATTGATAATATTAGTATCTATGTCGTTAGCTAAGTATCTTTTAGCCTTAGTGTTTAAAAACACGCTACCCCCACCCACAAAAGGCTCAATAAATTGATTAATGTTATTTGGGAATAGCTTATTGAGTTGTGGCATAAGTTTATATTTATCCCCCACATAGAAAAAGGGAGAACGAATACCTTTTTTCAAGGTTTCACTTCCACTATAAATAAAAATTCTTTATGCTCTTTAAAATCAGTTTTTCCTGAATTAAAAAAACCATGAGCCTTTTCTTTAACGCTTAATTTTCCTTTTTGACTCAAAATTTCCACTAAATCTTTAAAGCCTATTTTATTTTGCGAAGAGCTAGACTTAGAATTATAGGTATTATTATAGGTTAAAGCAATCCTTTTACAATCTAGTTTTTCAATCAAATCGCTTAATTCTTTCTTGGCATTAGAGCGACAATATTCGCTCATGTTCTCGCATAATGGTTTTAAAGCTGTTCCATAGAGTTTGGGTTTTTTCCACTGCACTAGGTTTTCATAGAGATGATAAAACCGGCTGTATTGCCTTGAATTGTATGGAGGGTCAATAAAGACTAAGTCCATTTTTAAGGTTTTAGCCAATTCGTTAGCGTTTTTTCTCTCTATCATGATATTTTTATCATGCTTTATAGGGTTAATAAGCTCAAAAATAAATCTATCTTGCAAAATCTCTTTTTTCCTATAAGCTTCATAATGCCCCACCGTGTTAGCTATCTTATCCATTGAATAAATCAGGCTTGTTAATAAAATATCTTTGTTTAATTTATCTAAATTCAAGCTTTCTATATGCTCTCTAATGCTACCGATTTTGACACAATCTTTATAGCTGAAAAATTTGCCGCTAAAATGTTGGCTAAAATAATTTTCTTCTGGCTTTAAAGCTTGAGTATAATATTCTCTCAGCTCTTCAAGCGCCTTAAAATCAGCGTTTTGCCCCATAAAAAAAGCATGATAAATGATTTCATTAGAAAATAAAATATCATTTATAATAATGTTTTTAATGTTAGGAATAGTGGCAAATTGACCAGACACTACCCCACTTCCGGCAAAAATATCGCACACGCTTTTGATATTATTTAATTTTAAATTCCCAAATACCCACTCTATAAGCTTGGTTTTTGAGCCGATATACCGGCGGTTTTTTAGATTAAATTTTTCCACTAGCCACCTTTAAACTAAGAGAATAAAACCACTTAGTAACATATAAGATTTAAAAATCACAATCTCTTATTAAGCTTTTTAAAATACCAAAGACTAAGAGATAAGAATACAAAAAAGGGCGATAGCACGCCTATTTCAGGAATGAGTATCCCTGAAATGCTGAACTTCCCTAAAGCAAAGAATAGCCCCCAAACAACGAGCGTGATAATGATAAATTTTAGCCCTAAAAGAGCCAGGTTTTCATAGCGGGCGAGACTGGGCGAAAAATAAGCGATTAAAACGCTTAAAAACGGCACAAAAAAGGGCAAAATCGCAAACACATACAAAAACGAGCGCACTTTTTTCGTGTCTGCGTTTTGGCGCACTAAAGCATGCAAGGATAAAAGAGCGTCTGTGATAGAAACCGAGGGCTTGTTTTGATAAATGGTGTCTAAAACTTTAGGGCGGAAATTTTTGAGCGTTTTAAAGGTTTCTAAACGAGTGGTGTTTAAAGCGTTGTTGCCCAGTTCAAAACTTAAGGGCATCTCATAGATAGTGGTGTCATGCAAGATCCAATACTTGTCTTCAAAAAAAGCTTCTTTAGCTTCAGCGTAAGATTCTAAAGTCTTGTCTTTTAGGCGAAAAACCTTGATATTTTGGGCTTTTTGTAACAAGGGGTTAATCTTATCAAAATACACGTAATCATCGTTATATTTCACTAACAAATGCTCTGAGACGCTCAAAGAATTGTCTTTATAAATCAAATTTTGCGTTTTTTCCTCCATATACACAAAAGGAGTCGCGTTCAACCCCACATAAACGGCTGTGAAAAACAAGCTAATCAAAAAAATAGGGCTTAAAATCTGGCATTTGGAAAAGCCAATGGAGAGCAGGGCGGTGTATTGGTTGGATTTAATGAATGCGATATAAAATAAAACCATCGCCAAAAGCAAGGAAATGGGCAAGGTGTAATTGAGAGCGAATAAGATGTCATAGGTGAAAAATAAAATAATCATGTTCGCAGAATCAGGCATTTTATCGGCGTATTTTAGGCTGTCAATGCCTACAAAAAACAATTCTAAAGCTAAAAGCACGATTAAAAAGTATTTGAAATAATACCACCCCACAAATCTAAACAAACGCACTTTAAACCCTTATTCAAACCACGATAAAAACTTAAAATTTTTGATAGAGCGCATTTAACTTTCTATTTTTAAAGGTTTTTTAAGCGTGAAACGATTTTGCGTAGCGTTAAAATCATGGCTTTCTATAAAAAATTTTAAGGCGTTTTTGGCATGTTCAAACACAGCGTTTTTTAAAGGCTCTTCGTTTTTGTGGAATTTTGAAAGCACATGCTCAATTACGCCAATTCCTTTAGAAATCCCCACCCTCAAGCGGTAATAAGAATTAGAACACAATAAATCAATGGATTTTAGGCCGTTATGCCCTCCATTCCCCCCACCCTTTTTAAACCTCACAACGCCTAAAGGTAAATCCAAGTCGTCATGGACAATTAAAAGCTCTTCAGTTTTGTAAAAATTTTTAGCGCTTAAAACACTCTCGCCGCTTAAATTCATGTAAGTTTGGGGCTTGAGTAAGATAAAATCCTTATAAACGCACAAACAAGCGTTGTGTTTGGAAGAAAAAGCGAAAGAAAGATCCAATTCGCTAACGAGCGAATCTAAAATATCAAAACCAGCGTTGTGTCTGGTGTGAGCGTAACGCAAAGTAGGGTTACCTAAACCCACTAAAAGCGTCATAGCCTGAAATCACTTCGCTTTAATCACACCGATCACAGCGATAGAATCATGATCTAAAATCTTAACATTCTCGTGTTTTTCTAAATCGCGCACCAAAATAGACTCATTCACGTCTAAAGGGGCCACATCCACTAAATAGTGATCGGGCAAATGCTCTGGAGCGCATTCCACGCTGATACGCTTTTTAGAGAGCATTAAAATCCCTTTGTTTTTCAAGCCCACTGGAGTGCCTTGGTGTTTAACCGGGACTTTAAACTTAGACTTCACGCCCTTAGTAACAGCGAGTAAATCCACATGGATAAGCTCGTTAGTAACAGGGTTTTTTTGGTATTCTTGAACCACGACTTCAAAAGTCTTATCCCCTAATTTCACCGGAAAAATCAAATGCTTTTTTTCCTTAAGGTATTTAATGAAAGGGTTTAATTTGAACGCACCATTCACATTTTCAATGCCCTTTCCATAAACATTTGCGATTAGATAGCCATCTTTTTTTAAAGCTTTAGCGTTAGCTTTAGTAATACTCTCTCTAATAACGCCTTCTAACATGTCAATCCTTTAAAATAAAATAGGGGCTTATTCTATCCAAAAAACCCTTAAAAATCAAAAACTGCTTAAAAGCTTTTCAAAGGATTGTTTGAACGCTATCAAGCCTTCTTTAAGGAGTTTTTGAGCGGTGTTTTCTAAATCAATGTTGTGTGCTTTTAATTCTTTTTTAAACGCTTCAATTTCTGTAATCTTTAAAGGGGTTTGATACTCGGTGTTGGGGTCAAGCAAATAAGCGTTTAAAGCCTCTAGGGGGGCTGTATTGATAGAGTTTTTAAAACACAGCGCTTTAATGTAATAATCTTTAGCTAAAGAATTGGATTTAACGCCCGTGGATGCAAAAAGGGTGCTTATTAGCTTGTTAGCATGCTGATTAATTTGGTAATAGCACTCGGTAGCGTTAATGATCCCGCTTTTAGCTTGCAAATTTTTTGGCACTAAATGGTCTATTTCTTTGTCAAATCGTGAGACAAACACGCTAATGACCGCTCTTTTTTGCGCTTCTTTGGCTAAGATTTGAGCGGTTTCACCGGCGATTTTAGGCGAAAAGACTAAAGTGGCATTAACGGGAATAGAGGCTTTAGCTAAAGCGCTAATGACTTCAAGAGCGCTTTCGCTCGCCGGGACTTTAATCATCACATTAGGGCGGTTTAATGTTTTGAATAACCGCTTGGCTTCATCAATGCTTTTAATAGCATCATCTTCTAAAAAAGGGTCAATTTCTAGGCTAATGTAGCCATTGTTAGGGTCTTTTTCATATAAAGGCATCAACGCGCTAGAGGCTTGTAAAATATCCTTTAACGCCAAAGTTTCATAAATTTCTTTAGCTTTTTTGCCTTTGAGTTTAGCGATTTCATCTTTATAAAACACGCTTTTGGTGATCGCTTCACAAAACAAACTAGGGTTACTCGTCGCCCCGCAAATAACCCCCTTATTAATGAGCTTTAAAAAGTCGTTTTCTAAAAAATCCCTTTCTATAAAATCGCACCACAAACTGAATTCTTGCATGTTTTATCCTTGTTTTAAATGTTGGTAATAGCTTTTAACGATCTCTTGGTCGCTAAAAAAAATCGTTTTGTCTTTAAAGATTTGAGTGTTTTCATCGCCCTTGCCTAAAATCAATAACACCTCATCGTCTTTTAAATTTTCTAAAGCGTTTAAAATGGCTTTCTTTCGGTCTTTTTCTATAACCACTTTAGAAGAATTATTGATGCCCTTTAAAATATCTTTAATAATGTCTTCTTCATTCTCGCTTCTGGGGTTGTCTGAAGTTAAGATGATTTTATGAGCGTAATAACTCGCTACCTCTCCCATTTTAGGGCGCTTGGTTTTATCCCTATCGCCCCCTGCTCCAAAAAGAGCGGTGATTTTTTGGTTTTTAAAGCTTTCAAAGACTTGTTGCATGCCGTCTGTGGTGTGGGCAAAATCCACGATCACTAAAGGTTTGGCATGCACCACTTCCAAACGCCCCTTAACCCCATAAAAGTTTTCTAATAACGGCACGATTGCTTCTAGCGGTAATTGAGTGAGCAGTTTGACCCCTAAAACGCCCGCTAAGATATTATAAAGGTTGTAACGCCCTAAAAGGGGGGAATGGATTAGAGCTGTCTCTTTATTGTTAGGATCTCTTAAATCTTGTTGGTAGCATAAAGACGCACTAATGGAGGGGTTGAGCGAAAAGGCTTGAATGTTTAAATGCGCTTTTTTATCCAGCGCGTAAGTGTGTGCGTTAATGGGGTTAAAAAGGGCGTTTGTTTCATCTCTGTTAATCGCTTTCAAGCCCTCATCTTTAAAAAAGCTGTTTTTGGCGTCTCTGTAATTTTCTATGCTTTTGTGGAAATCTAAATGATCGCTTGTGATATTAGTGAGAATTTTAAGGGCAAAATCAAGCCCGGCAATGCGCTTTTGGACAATCGCATGGGAGCTCACTTCCATGATAAAGTATTCACACCCCAAACGCACCGCTTCTTCTAAATCGCTATAAAGCTCTAAAAGAGTGGGCGTGGTCAAGCCCTTTTCTTTGATTTGTGTGTCGTTGATAAAAAACCCTCTTGTGCCTAAAAGAGCGGTCTTTTTATTCAAATCTAAGAGCAAGGAATACATCAGGCTCGCTGTGGTCGTTTTACCATTAGTGCCAGTAATCCCTACAATTTTAATCTTAAAATCAAAGTAGTTTTTAAGCTCGTTAGAATCTAAAATAGCCAGGTTTTTTTCTGCAATTAAAGGAGAGTATTTTTCATTTAAAGGCGTTTTGACAAAAAGGATTTCTTTGGGGTTTTCTAAAACTTCATGCGTGTTATCGCTTAAAAAAGAATAGGCGCGGTTGCGATAAGTCAGGGTTTTTTTAAGCTTCATTCTTTAAGCCTTATTGGATTTGAGAGCGTCTTCTAAAAGAGAACGCAAAAATTTATCGTAAATAAAAGAATCTTCATGCATGTTTTCAATGTAATTTATCGCTAATTCATAATAGCCATAGTGGTTCAATTCTTTCAAGAATTCATAAAAATCCTCTTTATTGTCAAAAATCACCCTAGAGCTGAACATCAAATCTTCAAACGCTTCCTTAAAGCCGCGCTCCATGCTCAAGCGTTTGAAATCCGCATACAAAATGCCGTTCAACTCCTCGCCTTTTTGAGAAATTTGCGCATCAATCTTTTCAGTCATTTGGTTCAATCCCTCATCAAAAGAAGCGATCAAATTGATGATTTGCTCTTCAGCTTGGTTTTTTAAGCTTCGTTTTTGCATAGCGATCAAGCTTTGATACAATTCATAAAAGCTATGGGCTTCTTTAGGGAAATCCTTAGCGATGTCGCTTAATAACGCCCCCACTTTGGCTTTTTGGTTGTCTTTATCCAAAAACAACACTTCAGAAAAAAGGCGTAACGCTTCAGCGTAATGGGCTTGCTTGAACGCTAAAAACCCCTCTTTAATCAACGCGCGCTTTTTAAATTCATAATCAAACTTTTGCATGCCTATAATCCTTAAAGCTTATCAAACTCCTTGGCGTTTTCTAAGCACACCACTTCTAAATTGGGGTGGATATCCATTTTAAGCTGCCTTTCAATGACATTTTTTAAAGTGATTTTACTGCTAGAGCAAGTCTTGCACGCTCCCTCTAAAGCCACATAAATTTTCATGCTCTTCACCCCTAGCACTTCAATATTACCGCCATCTTTGAGCAAGTAAGGGCGGATTTTTTCTATCACAATACGCACCGGTTTTTGTAAATCTTCATCGCTAAATTCTATCATTTTTAAAAACCTTATTTTTAAAATTTTACTTTAAGATACCATATAATGAGCCATTTTTATCAAACAACGCTTTTTAAGAGTGGCTCAAGGGCTAATTGGATAGGATAAAACCACTATTAGGATAAGGTATTTATGACGATATGGAAATCAAAAACATCAAGGAGTTTGAAAAAGCTTCTAAAAAACTCCAAAAAGACACTTTAAAGATCGCTCTCGCTCTTTTGTTTCTCATTGGTGCTGCTTTGCTCGCTCTTATTTTTGGGCAGGCTAATTCTAAGGGATTGTTACTCATCTTTGCGGCGGTGATTGGGGGGTATATGGCGATGAATATTGGCGCGAATGATGTGTCTAATAATGTCGGTCCTGCCGTGGGCTCTAAAGCCATTAGCATGGGTGGGGCGATTTTGATTGCTGGGATTTGTGAAATGCTTGGAGCGATCATTGCTGGGGGGGAAGTGGTTTCTACGATTAAGGGCCGTATCGTTTCGCCTGAATCTATTAATGATGCGCATGTTTTCATTAATGTCATGTTGGCTAGCCTTTTGAGTGGGGCGTTGTGGTTGCATGTAGCGACTTTAATTGGCGCTCCCGTTTCCACTTCACACTCTGTGGTGGGGGGGATTATGGGGGCTGGAATGGCGGCAGCTGGAATGTCTGCTGTCAATTGGCATTTTTTATCAGGTATTGTGGCCAGTTGGGTGGTTTCGCCTTTAATGGGGGCTTTGATAGCCATGTTTTTTTTAATGCTCATTAAAAAGACTATCGCTTATAAAGAAGATAAAAAGAGCGCGGCTTTAAAGGTCGTGCCTTACTTGGTAGCGTTGATGAGCTTAACGTTTAGTTGGTATTTGATTATTAAGGTTTTAAAACGCCTCTATGCGCTGAATTTTGAAATCCAACTGGCTTGCGGCTGTATCCTTGCGCTTTTAATCTTTATCCTTTTTAAAAGATTTGTGTTAAAAAAAGCCCCGCAATTAGAAAACAGCCATGAAAGCATTAATGAGCTTTTTAATGTCCCTTTGATTTTTGCCGCCGCGCTTTTAAGCTTTGCGCATGGGGCTAATGATGTGGCTAACGCTATAGGCCCACTAGCGGCAATCAGTCAAACTTTAGAAGATGCGAGCAGTCCTATGGGGAATACTTTAAGCTCTGTGCCGTTGTGGATTATGGTAGTAGGGGCAGCTGGGATCGCTTTAGGTTTGAGTTTGTATGGGCCAAAGCTCATTAAAACGGTGGGGTCTGAAATCACAGAATTAGACAAAATGCAAGCCTTTTGCATCGCGCTTTCTGCAGTCATTACCGTGCTTTTAGCCTCTCAATTAGGCTTGCCCGTAAGCTCTACGCATATTGTGGTGGGCGCGGTGTTTGGGGTGGGCTTTTTAAGGGAGCGCTTAAGGGAGCAATCAAGAAGGCGTTTTGCTAGAATCAGAGATAACATTGTAGCAGCGCACTTTGGGGAAGATTTAGAAGAAATTGAAGGCTTTTTAGAGCGCTTTGATAAAGCCAACTTGAAAGAAAAATCGCTCATGCTAGAGAGCTTGAAAAAAAGCAAGAACACCGCCATCGCTTTGGAATTGAAAAAGAAAGAAAAAAAGTCGCTCAAAAAAGTGTATAAAGAAGAGGTGATCAAACGCTCCATTTTAAAAAAGATTGTTACCGCTTGGTTGGTAACCGTGCCGGTTTCTGTGCTTTTGGGGGCGCTTCTTTTTGTGGCTCTTGGTTTTATAGAAAAGTATTTCTAGGGTTTTTAAAGGCTTGATTTTTTAAAGTTAGGCTTAATCTTTTATGTTAAAATTCCAAGATTTTATATTTATTTTATATTTATCGTTAGGTTTAAAGTCATGGGGAGGAATCAAGGAGCTTATTTGGATCCGTCTGAATCAATTTTGATGTTGATGGTTGCTTTTTTATTGGTGCTGTTGAACGCTTTTTTCGTACTTTCAGAGTTTGCTCTTGTGAAAGTGCGTAAAACCCGCTTAGAAGAGCTGGTTAAAATCGGTAATTCCAACGCTAAACTCGCTTTAAAGATGAGTCAAAAACTAGACACTTATTTGAGTGCCACGCAGTTAGGCATCACCCTTTCTTCATTAGCTTTAGGCTGGGTGGGTGAGCCCGCTATCGCAAAATTGTTAGCCGCGCTGTTTGAGTCTATGAATTTGAGAGAAAATCCTATTTTTATCCATTCAATGAGCGTGGTTATAGCGTTTTTAAGCATCACTTTTTTGCATGTTGTGTTAGGCGAGATCGTGCCTAAATCTTTAGCGATCGCTAAATCTGAAAAAGCCGCTCTTTTTGCCGCGCGCCCTTTGCATGTGTTTTGGGTCGTGTTTTACCCAGTGGTGCGCTTGTTTGATGTGATCGCTCATTTCTTTTTAAAAAAAGTGGGCATCAATCCTAAAGAGCATGATGGCACGCATTCTGAAGAAGAGTTAAAAATCATTGTGGGCGAGAGTTTGAGAGAGGGCATTATTGATTCGGTGGAGGGCGAAATCATTAAAAATGCGGTGGATTTTTCTGACACGAGCGCTAAAGAAATCATGACCCCACGAAAAGACATGGTGTGTTTGGACGAAGAAAACAGCTATGAAGAAAATATAGACATTGTTTTGAAAAGCCGCTTCACGCGCTACCCTTATTGTAAGGGTTCTAAGGATAACATTATCGGTATGGTGCATATTAGAGACTTGCTTTCTCGCTCTATTTTCACCCCTAAAATGCATGATTTCAAGCAAATCGTTAGGAAAATGATCATCGTCCCCGAAAGCGCTTCCATTTCTCAAATCCTTATTAAAATGAAAAAAGAGCAAATCCATACCGCTTTGGTGATTGATGAATACGGCGGCACAGCCGGGTTGCTCACTATGGAAGACATTATTGAAGAGATCATGGGTGAGATTAGCGATGAATACGACTTGAAACAAGAGGGCGTGAACAAGCTCGAAGAGGGCGTGTTTGAATTAGAGGGCATGCTAGATTTAGAGAGCGTAGAAGAAGTGCTTCACATTGAATTTGATAAAGAATGCGAGCAGGTAACGCTTGGGGGCTATGTTTTTAGCTTGTTAGAACGCATGCCTATGGAGGGGGATACCATCATTTCGCATGGGTATTTGTTTGAGGTCTTGAGCGTGGATGGGGCTAGGATAAAACGCTTAAAAGCGAGTAAAAAAGATCAGGGAGAAAGCAAAGCATGAAAAAAACAACCCTCTTTGTATTGAGCTTGTTATTCAATAGCTCTTTAAACGCTGTCGATGGAGTTTCTAAAACCGATCTTTCTTCTTTGAGCATGGTTGAAGACAGCGCGCCTTTGAACCATTCTAACGCTCAAAAACTCTCTTTAAAAAACGCATGGACTAGGGTATTGTCTAGCCATGAAGGCTTGCATGCACAAGAATACGCCATTAAGCGAGCGAGTAAAATGAAATTAGCGGCTAAGCTTTCTTTTTTGCCTCAAATTGATTTGAGTGCTTTTTACGTGTATCTCTCTAACCCTATTAAAATGGATTTTGCCAGCCAAAAACAACCGGGCGTGCAAAAAGCCACCAACCAGATCCATCAAGGCTTGCAAAACATTCAACAAAATATCCCCCCTCAAGTATTAACCCCTCAAATCCAGGCAGGCATACAAGGGGTGATGCAAGGTTTTGGGGCTTTGAGCAGTACTTTAGAATCCCCCTTATTGTTTTCTAAGCAAAATGTCGTGCTTGGGGCTTTGAGCATTATTTATCCTCTTTATATGGGCGGGGCAAGATTCACGATGGTGCGCATTGCGGATTTGATGCAAAAAGACGCTAATGAAGTGTATCGTTTGAAAAAGCTTTCCACTTTTCAAGAGCTTGTGAGCGTGTATTATGGCATGGTGTTAAACACAGAAGTGGCTGAAACTTTAGAAGAAGTGGAAAAAGGCCATTATAAGCATTTCCAAAACGCTTTGAAAATGCAAAAAGTAGGGCAAATCGCTAGGGTAGAAACCTTAGGCGCTCAAGTGGCTTATGATAAGGCCCATATCGCTAGCGTTAAGGCTAAAGATGTGTTAGAAGTTTCGCAGCTCTCGTTCAATTCTATTTTGTCTAGCAAAGACGATCTAGCACCTTCAAGCAAATTAGAGATCCACACAGAGAAAAATCTGCCCGATTTGAGCTTTTTTGTTGCTTCCACGCTCAATTCTTACCCGGCTTTAAAGACTTTAGAAAATCAGATTCAAATTTCTAAAGAAAACACAAAACTGCAGATCGCTAAATTCTTGCCCCAAGTGAGTTTTTTTGGCTCTTACCTCATGAAACAAAACAATTCGGTGTTTGAAGACATGATCCCTAGTTGGTTTGTGGGTGTGGCCGGACGCATGCCCATACTCTCCCCCACAGGGCGTATCCAAAAATACCAAGCGAGCAAATTAGCGGAGTTGCAAGCTAGTAGCGAACAAATCCAGGCTAAAAAAAACATGGAATTGTTAGTGAATAAGACTTATAAAGAGACGCTTTCTTATTTGAAAGAATACAAAAGTTTGCTTTCTAGCGTGGAATTAGCCAAGGAAAATCTAAAACTCCAAGAGCAGGCTTTTTTACAAGGCTTAAGCACGAACGCTCAAGTCATTGATGCGAGAAACACGCTTTCTTCTATCATCGTGGAGCAAAAAAGCGTGGCTTATAAATACATTGTTTCATTAGCGAATTTAATGGCGTTAAGCGATCATATTGATTTATTTTATGAATTTGTTTATTAAAGGAAAAATCATGTCAAATAGCATGTTGGATAAAAATAAAGCGATTCTTACAGGGGGTGGGGCTTTATTATTGGGGCTAATCGTGCTTTTTTATTTAGCCTATCGCCCTAAGGCTGAAGTGCTGCAAGGGTTTTTGGAGGCCAGAGAATACAGCGTGAGCTCCAAAGTCCCTGGCCGCATTGAAAAGGTGTTTGTCAAAAAAGGCGATCACATTAAAAAGGGCGATTTGGTTTTTAGCATTTCTAGCCCTGAATTAGAAGCCAAGCTCGCTCAAGCTGAAGCCGGGCATAAAGCCGCTAAAGCGCTTAGCGATGAAGTCAAAAGAGGCTCAAGAGATGAAACGATCAATTCTGCAAGAGACATTTGGCAAGCGGCAAAATCTCAAGCGACTTTAGCCAAAGAGACTTATAAGCGCGTTCAAGATTTGTATGATAACGGCGTGGCGAGTTTGCAAAAGCGCGATGAAGCCTATGCGGCTTATGAAAGCACTAAATACAACGAGAGCGCGGCTTACCAAAAGTATAAAATGGCTTTAGGGGGGGCGAGCTCTGAAAGCAAGATTGCCGCTAAGGCTAAAGAGAGCGCGGCTTTAGGGCAAGTGAATGAAGTGGAGTCTTATTTAAAAGACGTCAAAGCGACAGCCCCAATTGATGGGGAAGTGAGTAATGTGCTTTTAAGCGGTGGCGAGCTTAGCCCTAAGGGCTTTCCTGTGGTTTTAATGATAGATTTAAAGGATAGTTGGTTAAAAATCAGCGTGCCTGAAAAGTATTTGAACGAGTTTAAGGTGGGCAAGGAATTTGAAGGTTATATCCCGGCGTTGAAAAAAAGCGCGAAATTCAGGGTCAAATATTTGAGCGTGATGGGGGATTTTGCGACCTGGAAAGCGACGAATAATTCCAACACTTACGACATGAAAAGCTATGAAGTGGAGGCCATACCCTTAGAAAAGCTGGAAAATTTTAGGGTAGGGATGAGCGTGTTAGTTACCATTAAACCTTAGAAAGGATTGTTTTGTTCAGATTGATAAGCGCATGGGTTTTGCAAGACAAGTTCTTGTTTATCGTGTGTTTTATATTGCCTTTTTGTTTAGGGGTTTTAGGCACGCAAATCTTTAAACAAGAAATCCCAAGACAGCTCCCTATTGTGGTGGTGGATTTGGATAAAACCACGACAAGCCATCAGGTAGCGTTTGAATTAGGCGCAACGAGCGCGCTTCAAATCAAACACCAAGTGGCTAGCCTTTTAGAAGCCAAACGCTTTTTAAATTCCGCTGAAGCGTATGGGGCGTTAGTTTTGCCTAGAGATTTAGAGAAAAAAATCAAAATGGGGCGGAAAGTGGATTTGCCCTTTTATTATAATGCGGAATATGTTTTAGTGGGGAAAACGCTCAAAAACGCTTTTTTGCAAACCGCTTTGACTTTAGACGCTAAAACTTTAGCCACCAAAGCTTTAGTGCGCGATTCCAATTTGATTTCTGCTAAAGCCCAAGCGGTGCCTATTGTTTTGCAATTGCATGCGCTATACAATGAAGAAAACAATTACACGCAATACCTTTTAAGCGTGATGCTGCCTTGCATGTGGCTTATTCTTATTGCGATTGGCATGCTCAATTTCATTCAAAAAGCCTCTAACATGCACGAGCTTTTAATCAGTATTGTAGCGAATGTGTGTGTGTTTAGCTTTTGGGGGATGGGCATGGCGTTTTATTTTAATTTCATTGGCATGCAGGGGAATTATGCACATTTGTTGTTGGTCTTTTTGGCTGTAGTTTTAATGGCGCTCATTATGAGCGGGTTTGTGGTGCTAGTTTATGGCGTTTCAAAAAGCGTTATTGAAACTGCGGGCGCGATTGGGGTCTATACCGCTCCAAGCTTTGCGTTTGCTGGGGTTACTTACCCGCAAAACAACATGGAAATTTTTGGGAGTTTTTGGAGTCATTGCTTGCCTATTAGCCATTTTATGAAGTTCTTTTTGCAAGAGGCCTATTATAAGACGGATTTTACAGAGTCTTTACATTCTCTGATGCCGCTTGTGTTCTTTTTAATCTTTCTGGCTTTAGGGCTTTTGATTTTTTATTTTTCCTTTAAAAAAGGCAAGGCTAGTGCATGAATTTTTTTAAAATCCTTTTAATGGAGTTAAGGGCTATTGTTTCTCATAAGGGCGTTTTGCTAATTCTTATAGGCGCTCCTTTAATCTATGGCTTATTATACCCTTTGCCCTATTTAAGAGACATCGTAACGCAGCAAAAAATCGCCCTTGTAGATGAAGACAATTCCTTTCTTTCCAGGCAACTAGCCTTCATGGCGCAAAGCTCCAACGAGTTAGAAATCGCTTTTTTTAGCCCTTCTATGCTGGAAGCCAAAAAGCTTTTAAAAGAAGAAAAAATTTATGGGATCTTGCATATCCCTTCGCATTTTGAAGCCAATATCCATAAGCAAGTGCCTGTAACGATAGATTTTTATGCGAATTCCAATTACTTTTTGATTTATGGCGCGTTAGCGAATGCGGTGGTGGAGAGCATCAACGCTTTAAATGATGAGATAAGATTCAAACGCAACGCCCAAATAGAAGAAGCTGAATTAGGGACAGACGGGATCAAAATCAGGCCTATCGCTTTGTATAACCCTAGTGAGGGGTATTTGAATTACGCACTCTCTAGCGTGTTTATTTTCATTTTGCACCAGGTGATGCTCATTGCAAGCAGCATGTTTGTCAGCTCCAGGCGTTTGGAATTAGCCTTTTTAGACAAGAAACAAATCGCTTTAAGGCTGTGCGCAAGACTCTTGGTGTTTATGGGAGCGTTTAGTGTTTTTGTTTTGTTGTATTTTGGGGCGCTGTTTTCTTTTTATGGGATCGAACGGCATGGAAGCGCTTTAATGGTGTTTTTGAATAGCTCCATCTTCATGCTTGCAACCTTGAGTTTGGGGTCGTTTTTAGGCGCATGGATCAAAAATGAAGCCCACACCACTCAAATCGTTTTAATTTCTTCTTTGCCCTTGATTTTTATGATGGGTTTTGTGTGGCCTTTTGAATCCTTGCCCTCTTATTTACAAGTTTTTGTTCAAATAGTGCCAGCTTATCATGGGATCAGTTTGCTAGGGCGATTGAATCAAATGCATGCGGAATTTATAGATGTTTCTGTGCATTTTTACGCGCTTATTGCGATTTTTATCGTGAGTTTTATAGGGAGTGTGTTCAAACTCAGCTCTTTAAAGAAAGCTTGTGAAAACGCTTAAAAACCTCATCGCTTCCAAGCACCAGATTAAAGCGTCTCGCTTTTTAGGGTATCTTATGCCTTTTAGCGATTTTGAAAAAACCCTTTTACAATTAAAAAAAGAGCATTTTAAAGCCGCGCATTTTGTAACGGCGTTCCGCTATTCTTTAGAGGGCAAAATCACGGAGGGTTTTAGCGATGATGGCGAGCCTAAAGGGAGTTCAGGAATGCCTGTGCTTAGCGTTTTGAGGCGAAAGGATTTGATCAATATAGGATTAGTGAGCGTGCGTTATTTTGGAGGCACGCTTTTAGGGGTGGGGGGCTTGATGAAAGCTTATGCCACTAGCGCGTTATTGTGCGTAGAAAACGCTCAAAAAGAAAACGCTTTGAAGGATTTTGTGGAGTTGGAAACTTTAAGCGCTCATTATTCTTACAAAGAATTAGACGCTCTTCAGCGTGAAATTAAGAAATTTAGCTTACAATTAAGCAAAAAGAATTTTTCAAACCAAAGCGTGGAAGTGGAAATCAGCGGTGCAAGAGAAAATTTGCAAGCGTTTTTAAAGCAAAACAATATTTGATTAGGGAGAGTGAATGGAATTTTTGAGTGGGTATTTTTTATGGGTTAAGGCTTTCCATGTGATAGCGGTCATTTCGTGGATGGCAGCGTTATTTTATTTGCCGCGCCTTTTTGTCTATCATGCAGAAAACGCGTATAAAAAAGAGTTTGTAGGCGTGGTTCAAATCCAAGAAAAAAAGCTTTATTCCTTTATCGCTTCACCGGCTATGGGTTTTACGCTGATTACAGGGATTTTAATGCTGTTGATAGAGCCTACACTCTTTAAAAGCGGGGGTTGGTTGCATGCTAAATTGGTTTTAGTGGCTTTGCTTTTAGCCTATCATTTTTATTGCAAAAAATGCATGCGCGAGCTAGAAAAAGACCCTACAAGAAGAAACGCAAGGTTTTATCGTGTGTTTAATGAGGCGCCAACGATTTTAATGATTCTCATTGTGATTTTAGTGGTTGTCAAGCCTTTTTAAAGACAAGCCACGAAGAAAGACAAGTCATAAAGAAAGAAAAGTCATGAAGAAAGAAAAGCACCTCAAGCAAGAAAAAATCATCAACATGTTTGATGGTATAGCCAGCTCTTACGATCAAGCCAACCGCTTGATGAGTTTTGGCTTAGATGTTAAATGGCGAGAAAGGGCTTGCGAGCATGCGTTTTTGTTTTTGGAAAACAAGAAAGCGTTAAGGCTTGTGGATGTGGCATGCGGGACGGGGGATATGCTTGTGGCTTGGCAAAAAAGCGCTCTCAATTGCGGCATAGAGTTTAAGGAATGCTTGGGGATTGACCCCTCTAATAACATGCTTGAATTGGCTATCAAAAAATGTGAAGAGCTTGAAAACAAAGCTTCTTTCATTCAGGCTCAAGCCAAAGATTTAAAAGGCGTTGAAAACAACAGCGTGGATATCCTTTCCATTGCGTATGGCTTGCGTAATGTCGTGGAAAGACAAGAGGCTTTAAAAGAGTTTTTTAGGGTGTTAAAGCCTAGGGGCGTTTTAGTGATTTTAGAATTTTTAAAAAAAGACAACCCCACATGGCTGGATAAAATCTCAGGGTTTTACACGAATAAGGTTTTGCCTTTAGTGGGAGGGGCTATCAGTAAGAATTATGGCGCTTATTCTTATTTACCGCAATCCATTGAGGGGTTTTTGAGTTTAGAGGGTTTGAAGCATGAATTAAAAAACGCAGGGTTTGAGATTTTAAGGACTGAAGATTCTATCGCTCAAATTTCAACGACCATGCTTGTTAAAAAAAGCTAAAGGAATGTTATGCAAGATGAATTATTTGAAACCGAAAAAGCCCCCCAAAAAAACACTAAAAACACTAAAAACACTAAAAACGCTAAAAACGCCCCTAAAAAAAGCTTTGAAGAGCATGTTCATTCCCTAGAGCGAGCCATAGATCGCTTGAATGATCCTAACTTGTCCTTAAAAGACGGGATGGATTTGTATAAAACGGCCATGCAAGAGTTGGTTTTGGCTCAAAAGCTTTTAGAAAACGCTTATTTGGAGTATGAAAAACTCCAAACGCCAGACAAAAAGGCTTAAAGGATGCGAGTGTTTGCTTTACAGCTAGAGTCTTTTAAAGAAACCCTCATGCAATCCTTATTCAACTCCATACCCGAGCGGAGCGTAATCGTGCTGCCTGAATACGTGATCAACCCCTTTTTCCACCATAACATGGGATTGGATGTGAATGAAATCAGCGCGCAGTCTGCGCGAGCGGTTGAGTTTTTGTCTCAAAAATGCGAAGAACTAGACTTGATCGTCTCAGCCCCAGTGCTTTTAGAAGAGCGTTCTAAAATCTATAAAAAAATCGCCATCATTTCTAAAGAAAGCGTGAAGTATTACACGCAACAACGCTTAATCCCCTATCCTCACTGGGACGAAGAGAGCTTTTTTGACAATGAAAAAAGCGCTTTTAAAGAGTTACTCGTCTTTGAAAGAGACGGCTTAAGAATCGCCCCTTTGTTTGGCTTTGAGGCACATTTTGATGAAATATGGGTTCAGGCTAAAAATCAGGGCGTGGATGTGGTGCTTTTAAGCAGCGTGGCCACCTTTGAATCCAATGAAAGGTGGCGGCTTTTGTGCCAGATGCGCGCTTTTTGCGCTTCTTGCGTGGTGGTTAGGACCAATAGAATTGGAGCGTACCGCCAAATCATTGTAGAAGAAAATCAAAAAAACGAATTTTTGTGGAAATTTTATGGGGATAGTTTTGTGGCTTTGCCTAATGGCACTATTGAAGATTCTTTAGAGGGTAAAATGGGGGCTTTGAGCGCTCAAGTGGATAAAAGCGATATAGATGAATGGGCTAAATTGTGGCATTTTAGAACGATTAAAGAGGGTTGAATGATTGATAAAAAACTTTTATTGCAAGATTTTGAGATGGTGGCTCTTTCTTTAAAAAAGCGTAACCATGCGATGGATGATGGATTGGAGTGTTTGCGCAAAGTCATCACGCGTTATAAAAAGCGGCTCATTGAATTAGAAGGCTTGCAAGCCTTTCAAAACAAGGTTTCTAAAGAATTTGGTATCAAAATGGCTCAAAAAGTGGACACAAGCGATCTCAAAAAAGAGCTAGAAAACAATAAAATCAAATTGAATGAGCTTTCCAAAAGCGTGGGCGAATTGGAGCAACAAATAGATTTAAAGCTTTCCATAATCCCTAATTTAGTGGATGAAAAAACCCCTTTAGGCGTAAGCGAAGAAGACAACATAGAGATTAAAAAAATCTTAACCCCCAGGAATTTCACTTTCAAACCCAAAGAGCATTTTGAACTCGCTCAACAAAATGGCTGGATTGATTTTGAAAGCGGCGTGAAACTCGCCAAAAGCCGTTTTTCTGTCATCAGGGGTTTTGGGGCTAAAATTTATCGCGCGCTCATTCATTTGATGTTGGATTTTAATGAAAAGAATGGCTTTGAAATCATCTACACGCCGGCGTTAGTGAATGAAAAAATGCTTTTTGGGACCGGGCAATTACCCAAATTCAAAGAAGATGTTTTCAAAATAGAAGATGAAAATCTGTATCTGATCCCCACCGCTGAAGTAACGCTCACTAATCTATACAACGACACCATTATTAGCGTTGAAAAACTCCCTATTAAAATGACCGCGCACACGCCTTGTTTTAGGAGCGAAGCAGGGAGCGCAGGCAAGGACACAAGGGGGATGATAAGACAGCACCAGTTTGATAAAGTGGAGCTAGTGGCTATCACGCACCCTAAAGAAAGCGATGCCATGCAAGAGCATATGCTAGAGAGTGCGAGCACGATTTTAAAGGCTTTGGAATTACCGCACCGGTTTGTGCAATTGTGCAGCGCGGATTTAGGCTTTAGCGCGAGCAACACAATAGATATTGAAGTGTGGCTGCCTGGGCAAAATTGCTACAGAGAAATCAGCTCCGTGTCTAACACGAGGGACTTTCAAGCTAGGCGCGCGAAAATCCGCTTCAAAGAAAATCAAAAAAACCAATTAGTGCACACCTTAAACGGCTCTTCTTTAGCGGTAGGCAGGACGATGGTCGCTTTAATGGAAAACCACCAGCAAGCGGATGGGAGCATTCATATTCCTAAGGCGTTAGAAAAATACCTTTAAGGCTAGTTTGTGCTGAATGAAGAGCAAAATTCTAAAGGGTTAGAAGAAAAAGGGGGCGAAAACAGAAATGAAAAAGAAGCCCCTTTAAAGGGCATTCATTCTAAAATCCCCTCTTTTAAGCAGGCTTTAGAGCAGACGCTCAATAAAATCAAAAGCTCTAAAGAGTTTTTTAAGCAATTCTTACACAATAAAAAAAAGCTTTATATTGCGCTTGGAATATTGCTTTTTCTCATCGCGCTCATTGTGGCTTTGAGTTTGTTACTAGGGCATAAAAAAGAAAATAAACAAACTTCTTTACAAACTAATAGCGCTACCACTAATAACGAAACGCCTAATAACACCAACAACGCTAACAGCACAGAAGCCGAGGGGCAAATAGAGAATTTAGATTTGCCTGATTTAATCGGCAAGGACTCCCTCAAACGAAGCGGTGAGAATCAAGTGGATGCGATGATGAAAAAAGCGAGCCTTTTGTATGAGCAAGGGCAAAAAGATGAAGCCTTACACCTGTTTGACAAAGCCGCTTCTTTTTCGCAAGGGATTGCGAGCCATAATTTAGGGGTGATTAAGTTTAAGGAAAAGGATTTTAACGGGGCGTTGGATTTGTTTGATTCTAGCATCGCTTCTAAAGAAAACGCGAGCGTGAGCGCGATTGATGCGTTAGTGAGCGCTTATCATTTGCAAGATGAGGATTTGTATTATCATTATCTAAAAATTGTGAGAGACACTTTGTATAAAGACTATAAAAAGTCTTTTTATTCCTACGCTTACGCGCTCAAATCCTATTACGCTGGAGAGTATTTTGAAGCCCTTTCGCCTTTAATGCACCCTAATTCCAACGCCTTTTTAAAGCCTAACGCACGCTTAGCGTCTAAATTGTTTTTGATGTTTAAAGATGAAACGAACGCTTACAAGCAATTACAAAAAAGCGCGAACGCCCAAGATGAGCTTGCTTTAGGGCTTTTGCAAGCCCGTTTAGGCCATTACAAGCAGGCTTTGGAGCATTTGCAGCATTATTTGCACAACTACCCTAAAGATTTAAACGCTTTGATGGCTTTGGAATTGGTGAGTTTGAAAAAAGGCGACACCCTTAAAGCGAGCGAAGCCTTAAAATTAGCCAGCCACACAAAAGAAGATAGTGCGCTAGCCAACTCTTTTTACCCCATCAAGCCCACTATCAACCCTGTTTTTTTGGACAAAGAAAGAGCCAAAGAGCGTTTTTGGAACACGCGATATTTTGAAGGCAAAAGGGATTTTATTTACCGCTTGCTATTTTATTACGCTCCTTTTAAGGTTTTAGACTCTAAAGAAACCTTAGGCGTGATTGAAGAGGGGCTGTTTCTTTTGGATTCTGAAGCGCAAAAGGATTTAGAGGGGGCAAGCCTTGCTTTTAAAAGGGGGCGTTTGATGGCGATAGCGGATAAAAACGTGCTTAAAGGGTTGAAAGCGTTAGAAAACAAGCAGTTAAAAAAAGCCCTTTCTTTTTTTGATTTGTCTTTAAAAAATAGCCCCAATAACGCGCTCCTCCATTATAATACGGGCTTGATTTATGCGCAATTAGAAAATTACCACAAAGCCTATTTCCATTTTTTAAGGGCTTTTCATTTGAACTCTGCGGATTATTTGAGCGCAGTTTTTGCGATTTTAGCCTCGCATTTCACCCATGAAGACACCACGGAGTTTTTAAGAGAAATCACCGAGAATTTTTATAGTCATGATTTTTCTAGCCCCACGCAAAAAGCTTTACTCTCTTCGCTCATCGCTTATTTGAATTACCGCACCAATTGGGATATGGACTGGCTTAAAAACGCCCCTAAAAAGCTCCCCTTTTATTACGCGCTAGAAGCGGTGTTCGCTAAAGAGAGCAAGGATAAAAAATTGATGGTGCAATCTTTTGGGAATTTAAAAAAAATGCTCCCTAAAGATCTCATCTCTAATATTTTTTATGAAATCGTCTCGTATTACGATGCGAGCATCCGGCACACTTTAAGCATTTACACCCTTTTAGATTCGCATAAAATCAGTTGGGATCAAACCATGCAAGGGCCCATTTTAGGGCGTCATTTCTACACCTACATGGGATTTATGGTCAATGATTTGGATCATCAAGAAAGATTATTAGAGCAAAAAATCGCCAGTTTAGAAGAAGGCGAAGCCCCTAACGATTGGTTAGAAAATTTGGCGCTAGTGAGTTTGTTTCAAGGCCAGTATGAAAAAGCAAGCGCGTTGTATCAAAACTTAATTAGCGGGCTTAAGGATAATGAGGTGCGTTTAAAAATCCTAGCGGGTTTAACCTACATCGCGCAAAGTAATTACAATAACGCCGCTTTATGGCTAGAGCTTGGGAAATTAGACGATCCGAATAATGAAAATATCCGTTACGCTTTAGGGTTGTTATATCAAAGAAAAGGGGACTTGAAATCAGCGCTAAATCATTTTTTAGCCATTAAAACCTCTGATTTTTTGTCGCCTTATTTTGATTTTGAAATCGATACCAACCTTTTAAAAGAGCGTTTAAACCAAGAAAAAAAGGGCGAGTTTTTAGAATAATGGATTTTGAAAAAAGCATTTTAGACAATTTGAACGGAGTGCAAAAAATCGCTGCAAGCCACATTCAAGGGCCTTTATTGATTTTAGCGGGAGCTGGGAGCGGCAAGACTAAGACTTTAACGAGCCGTTTGGCGTATTTGATTGGTGCTTGTGGCGTGCCTAGCGAGAACACTCTAACGCTCACTTTCACCAATAAAGCGAGCAAAGAAATGCAAGAAAGGGCTTTGAAATTATTAAAAAACCAAGCCCTTATCCCCCCCTTGCTTTGCACTTTCCATCGTTTTGGTTTGCTGTTTTTAAGGCAACACATGAGCCTTTTAAAACGAGCGTGCGATTTTTCGGTGCTAGATAGCGATGAGGTGAAAACGCTGTGCAAACAGCTCAAAATTTCAAGCTTTAGAGCCAGTATTTCTCAAATCAAAAACGGCATGATTGATTTGAGCATGCAAGATAGCGAATGTTATAAAGCGTATGAACTTTATCAAAACGCGCTTCAAAAAGACAATTTAGTGGATTTTGACGATTTGCTTTTGTTAAGCCTTAAGATTTTACAAGATAATGAAAAACTCGCCAAAGAGATTAGCGAACGCTATTATTACATTATGGTAGATGAGTATCAAGACACGAACGCCCTGCAATTGGAGTTTTTAAAAAAATTGAGTTTCACGCACCATAATTTGTGCGTGGTGGGCGATGACGATCAGAGCATTTATGGGTTTAGGGGGGCTGATATTTCTAACATTTTAAATTTTTCCAAGCATTTTAAAGGGGCTAAGGTGGTGAAATTAGAGACCAACTACCGCTCTAGTGCTGAAATTTTAGCGTGCGCTAACTCCCTTATTAGCCATAACCAACACCGCCACAAAAAAACGCTTCAAAGTTTCAAAGGATCGCATAAAAGCGTGGTTTGTAAAGAATATTTGACGCAAAAAGAAGAGAGCCTGGATGTGGCTTATCAAATCAAAGCCCTTTTAAAGAAGGGCGAAAATTTAGAAAATATCGCTATTTTGTACCGCTTAAACGGGCTTAGCCGCAGCATTGAAGAGAGCTTGAACGCTTTGAATATCCCCTATAGGCTTATTGGGGCGCTGAGTTTTTATGAAAGAGCCGAGGTTAAAGACGCTTTGGCGTTCATGCATTTAGTGGCGAAAAAAGACGATCGCTTTTTTATTAAGCGCGTTTTAAACAAGCCTCCAAGAGGCCTTGGCAAGATCACTCAAGAATGGATTTTTTCTCTTTTGGATGATGAAAATTTGAATTTAGAAGAAGCGCTAAAACTTGGGGTGTTTAAAGGCAAACTGAACCCCAAAAATGAACACGCTTTGAAACAATTTATCGCTATGATAGGGCGTTTGAGGGAGGCTTTTGAAATGTCAGTAGAGGAGTTTTGCGCTCGGTTTTTAGAAGAAACCAACCTTTTAAAAAGCTATGAAAAAGAAGACAATTATGAAGAAAGAGAGGGCTTTGTTAAAGAGCTTTTAACCTTATTGAAAGAGCATTTTAAAACTAACCCCACGCATTCTTTACTGGATTTTTTGAATGAAAGCGTTCTGGATGTCCATAATACAGAAAACGCGCAAAAAGTGAGTTGCATGAGCGTGCATATGAGTAAGGGGTTAGAGTTTAAGCATGTGTTTGTGATCGGGTTAGAAGAAGGGTTTTTCCCGCATAGGGGGTTCAATCAAGAAAGCGATTTAGAAGAAGAAAGGCGCTTGGCTTACGTGGCGATCACTAGGGCTAAAGAAGGATTGCAGCTCTCTTATGTTCAAGAGCGTTCGTATTTTGGGAGGAAAATTTCTTGCTCGCCTTCTGTGTTTTTAGAAGAAGCCAAGTTACTCCAACAAGACAACCCACCTAAACAGGATTATCAAAAAGATACGCCCATTAAAGTGGGGGATTTGATTAGGCATAAGATTTTTGGCACCGGGAGGGTTTTAGGCGTGGAAAAAGGCTTGAGCGGTTTGTGTTTGAAAATCAATTGCGGAGGGAGTGTCTATGATAAAATCTCAGAAAAATTTGTAGAAAAAGTGGATAACGGGTTTTGAAAATTTTAATCCTTTTTTTGTTCTGTTTAAACGCGCTATTCGCCCTGGATTCAAACGCGCTTAAAACAGAGATTAAAGAAGCTTACCTTAAAGAATACAAAGACTTAAAATTAGAAATTGAAACCATTCACTTAGAAATCCCAGAGCGCTTTTCTAACGCTTCCATTTTAAGCTACGAATTAAACGCTTCCAATAAGCTTAAAAAAGATGGGGTCGTGTTTTTAAGGTTGGAAAATGAGCCTAATTTACGCCTACCGGTGCGTTATAGCGTGATCGGCAGCATGCAGGCTTTTAAAAACACAGGAGCGATTAAAAAAGATGAAAACATCACCGCTAACAACACTCAAAAAGAGCGCATTCCTTTTGGCACGCTTTCTAACCCCCTATTAGAGGGCGCGATTGGTAAAGTGAGCGCGAAAAATTTTATCCCCCCTAACACGCTTTTAAGCGCGGATAAAACCCAAGCTTTAATCATCGTGCGTAAAAACGACATTATCACTGGGGTGTATGAAGAAGGGCAAATCAGCATAGAAATAAGCCTAAAAGCCCTAGAAAATGGCGCGCTCAATCAAATCATTCAAGCGAAAAATGTAGAAAGCAATAAAATATTGAAAGCAAAAGTGTTGAGCAGCTCTAAAGCGCAAATCTTATAAAGGACATTCATGAAATTGGTTTTGGGCATCAGTGGGGCGAGCGGGATACCCCTAGCTTTGCGGTTTTTAGAGAAATTACCCAAAGAAATTGAAGTTTTTGTCGTGGCGTCTAAAAACGCGCATGTCGTGGCGTTAGAAGAATCTAACATCAACCTTAAAAACGCTATGAAAGACTTGCGACCTGGCGCTACTTTTTTTAACGAGCAAGACATCCATGCGAGCATTGCTTCAGGGAGTTATGGCATCCATAAAATGGCGATCATTCCAGCGAGCATGGACATGGTGGCTAAAATCGCGCATGGCTTTGGGGGGGATTTGATTTCTAGGAGCGCGTCTGTGATGCTTAAAGAAAAGCGCCCCTTACTCATTGCCCCTAGAGAAATGCCCTTAAGCGCTATCATGTTGGAAAATTTGCTCAAACTCGCCCATTCTAATGCAATCATTGCGCCGCCGATGATGACTTATTACACCCAGAGCAAGACTTTAGAAGCGATGCAGGATTTTTTAGTGGGGAAGTGGTTTGACAGCTTGGGGATAGAAAATGACTTATACCCGCGATGGGGAATGAACTGATGCAAAAAATCGGCATTTATCCGGGCACTTTTGATCCGGTCACTAACGGGCATATAGACATTATCCACCGATCTAGTGAATTGTTTGAAAAGCTCATTGTCGCTGTGGCGCATTCAAGCGCTAAAAACCCCATGTTTAGTTTAGATGAGCGCTTAAAAATGATGCAACTGGCCACTAAAAGTTTTAAAAATGTAGAATGCGTGGCGTTTGAAGGGCTATTAGCCAATCTGGCTAAAGAATACCATTGTAAGGTGTTAGTTAGGGGCTTAAGGGTGGTGAGCGATTTTGAATACGAATTGCAAATGGGCTATGCGAACAAATCCTTAAACCACGAATTAGAAACCTTGTATTTCATGCCCACTTTACAAAACGCGTTTATTAGCTCTTCTATCGTGCGATCCATTATCGCGCATAAGGGCGATGCGAGCCATTTAGTGCCTAAAGAAATTTATCCTTTGATTTCAAAGGCTTAAAATGTATGTGGTGTTAGAAGGCGTTGATGGCGCGGGCAAAAGCACTCAAGTAGAATTATTAAAAAACAGGTTTAAAAACGCCCTTTTTACCAAAGAGCCAGGGGGGACGAGAATGGGCGAAAGTTTAAGGCGTATCGCTTTAAATGAAAATATCAGCGAATTGGCTAGAGCGTTTTTATTTTTAAGCGATAGGGCTGAGCATGTAGAAAGCGTGATAAAACCGGCATTGAAAGAAAAAAAGCTCATCATTAGCGACAGGAGTTTGATCTCTGGCATGGCTTATAGCGAGTTTTCAAGCTTGGAATTAAACCTGCTCGCCACTCAAAACATCTTGCCTGAAAAAATCGTTCTTTTAGTGATAGATGAAGAGGGCTTAAAACAGCGCTTAAGCCTTAAAAGTTTAGACAAAATAGAAAACCAAGGCACAGAAAAATTGCTCACAATCCAGCAAAAGCTCAAAACCCACGCTTATGCGTTAAGAGAAAAATTCGGGTGTGAAGTTTTGGAATTAGACGCTCAAAAAAGCGCTAAAAACTTGCACGAAAAAATCGCCGCCTTTATTGAATGCGTTGTTTAACCTGTTTGAAGCTTTCTTTTAAGCCCCTTTGCAAAAATTGCTTGAACGATTTGCCCTTAAGCTTAAAGGTAAGGGTTTTAGAGGGCGTGAGCGTGTATAGTTTTTACGCTTATAGCGAAATAGAAGAACTCATTAAAAGCAAATACGCGCTGATTGGATCTCGCATTTTGCCCTTGCTTTCTCAAAAAGCCGGCGCGGAATTTGTGAGAATCTTACAAGAACAAGGCCTGACTACCCCCCTTTATGGCATCGCCATTGATGATAAAATCAAATCCTTTTACTCGCATTCAGCCGCACTTTTAAAAGGCTTTTGTCAAGGCAATTTAAAGCCCACTTACGGGCACTTAAGGGCGACTAATACTATTTCGTATGCCGGGAAAAGCCTGGAATTTCGCGCCAATAACCCACGGGATTTCACCTTCAAAGGCGATGAAAATTTAGATTATTTCTTACTAGATGATATTATCACCACCGGCACCACCCTAAAAGAAGCCCTAAAATACCTTAAAGCTTTAAACATTAAAGCGCACTTTGCGATCGCGCTTTGTAGCACGGACGAATGAGTTATAATTTTGTTTTTGATATTATGTGGCAAATGTGCCTAAAAATTTAAGCCATAAAAAGAATACAAATTTTTCAAAGCTTCTTTAAAAATTTCAGGGGAATGGGTTTGCAAAATCATTTTACCATTCTCATTTAATACAAATCCTATCTTAACTAAATCACATTGCGATAATTTTGGAAAACTAACTTCCGATATTTCATTCTCTGAACTACCAAATAAAACAAGACTTCTTATTATTCTAGCGTTTGGATAGTAATGACTTATATATATTTTTTCAAAAGCATCAAAATCACTTAACTCTTTTATGCCAACATCAACTTTAATAAATTTCTTACCCTCTATATTAATAATTTCACTTCTGTCTATATCACTGATAACTAAGTCAGGGATGGCAATTTTAGCTGATTTATCGCCACTCTTATAACGATCCCTATCTTCATATTTTTTTACAGCTACTGCCTCCCCAGTTGGAGTAAAAAAGTATCCACGCTCACATCCATCGTGGTTTTCATATATTGATTTAGCAGTAGTAAAATGTTCGATAACTAAATGCAAAAATATCGTAGCTAATTTTTCTCCTGATGATTCATAATGCCAATAGTCATTACGATCTGGTAGTACTTGAGGAATCGTTAAATTTTCAAGTTGTATGTTCAAAATATTTGCAACTCGTATAAACTTATTGTCATTTTTTATATACTCTTGAGATAAGTCGTGCGAGATAATTTCTATCTCTCCTAAATATCCTAATTTCCTAATAGTTGCAGATATTAAACTTAATGCTCCTATATTTGGATCATGAGATAAAGAATTGTTTTTTGATAGCCTACCAGATATTGTAATTTTATTGTTATATTGAACAATATTGATAGGAGTGTTATTTTTAGGTGCTTTTCTCATATTTTCCTTAAAAGCAATAAGTTCTTCCATAGAATAAAAGGGACATAAATCTTCATCAAGCCTTTTTCCTAAAATTTCAACTCCGAGCGTCATTAAACATCTTGTGCCAAAAATATTCGTTTGAGTGAGTGTATCTTTTTGAGAAATTTGGAGCGAATAGAGCATAATTTTTCTTGCATTAGGGAAAATAGATGATGCATAAACAAATTTTGAGGCTCTTTGATAAATGCCAGTATTTCGACTTTCACTATCATCTGTTTTTGTTTCTTCAATAATATAAAGTGGAATATCAGCCAATGGATTAGGATGAGAATCTTGAAAAAATATTAAAAAATCCACAAAGCTCGAACTACCTGATACATTGATAATGTAAATGTTGCAAATAAAAGGAGAACAAGCACCTAAAACTTGATAGCAAAATGTAAAATTTCCGTTACATCCATCTATAATAGGGATTATATGAAAGTTTGAGATAAAAATACCTATTCTGTTATCAAGTGCAAATTTTTCAATAATTGTCCTTAAAACATTATCTTTTGGTCGCTCCTCTGTAAGTATCCATAAGTTACTAGCTCTCATTTTTCATCCTTAATAAAATTACAAAGTATTTTATCAAAAGGCAACTTGCATAAAAGAAAAACCTACTTTTTTTTGAACACTAAAATAAATTGATGAATTTGATTTGCAACAAATGAAAATGGGTAACCGTAGGGATATAAATTAACATTTAAATCGGCCCAAATTTTATTTCCTATATAGTTTAACTCATTGATTGTGTTTAAGGTTTTAATTATGTCAGCGTGAAGCAGATTATCCTTGTCCCCTTTTGGTTGCAAGTCTTTAATAAAAACAATCAAATGCCCACCTTTCTTTAAATATTTTATGCTATATCCAACACTTTCTTTAAATTTTTCCAAAAACTCTTGCCAATTCATATTGCCCAAGTCATTTTTTAAATTTGTAAAGGGAGTAGGTGAAGTATCTTTTTTTTGTTTTAAGGTCTCTCCTGTTTTTGGACGAGACAGCATATCACCATAAGGAGGATCTATTAAAATAAGACTAGCAAGTTCATTTTTAAACAAATTTTGCATGAGATTATTGTTCTTTAAAAGCTCTAAGCTATCTCCGCATATAAATTTTTGCTCCTTTAAATCCAAGTTCTTATTCGCTTTCATATATATGTCCTTATAGCGATCAGATAAATCAAAACCTATAGCTTTTCTATTACACAGTGAACTGCCAAGTAATGTTCCTCCTACTCCAGCAAAATAATCAAACACAAGTTCATCCTCTTTTGTAAAAAAAGAAATTATATCTCGCATAAGCTGTGGAGGCTTTGGAGAAGGATGCTCTTTTCTTATTTCGTGAGCATAGCTATCCTTTCCGCTAGTTTTATATCTAGTGCATAAAACAGAATTTAAAAAATAGTTCCATTCTGCTCCGCTTAAGTCGTTAAGCTTATTTTTTAAGTGGTATTTTTTGCCATTCTCTAATTGTATAACTTGTTTTGATTTGCCGATAATAACTGCCTTGTCTATATCGTTTTTTACCCATTTGGGCAAAATTTCAATTTCCTTTTTATTCAGACATTCGATCGCTTTAATTTTTGGCTTACTATCGTCATTTTTATTAACTCGCTCTTTGTTTTTTAGCTCTTTAATCTTATTTTCTAGTCCATTCTTAATTATATTTAAAATCTCATTAAATACTTCATCGCTATATTTTTCTAAGTGTTTCTTATGAAGAATTTTATCTAATTCTAATTTATTGATTAAATTCATGTTTTACCTTTTTTCTATATAGAAAAGCAATTCGTTTATATGGTTTTTAGCTTCTCCACTTGTCCTTTTGTATCTTTTATATGGTATCTTTTTCATCTTGTAGCTTTCAAATTTAGCATATTGTCTTAATAGATTTTCTATCTCCAACATACTCATTATGCCTTCATCATTGTAACTTAAGACTATGTGCTTAAAATTCGCTTCTTTTACAATATGTTCTAGTTCGCTCAAAGCTTTTTTCGAGTTGCAAAATTTAGATTTTAATTCTCTATATTCCCTAATTCCTACTTTGCCTTTTATTTGTGGATTATCATATTTGGCTATAGTTTCAAGTATGTGATAGTTTGCTCCATATTGCCTTGAATTATATGGGGGATCAAGATATAAAATATCTCCTGATATTTCCTTTATAAGTTCTTTCGCATCTCTATTAAATACAAAGTGCTTTGATGTATTTGTAGTGGTTAATTCTATTGGATTTAGCGTTAATGTTTTAAGTGCTCTTTTATCCCAAATTTTAAGATAAGCTCCATAAGTTCCAGTAGTGTTTGAAACAAAAGGAACGGCCTCTATTAGGCAAGCTAAAAGATAAAAATATTCATCCTGATTTATATTATTTTGAATATACCATTCTTCAATGGTTTGTCTTATAAAATCTATTTTTAGGGCATTTTCATTTGTAAAAAACATTCTTTCGTTATGCTTGTTTGGAGAATAGTTTTCATAAAAGAAAGCACTACTTAAATTTCCCATGTTGTTATTTAGAAAATCAAGAGGATTTAATTTTAGACCCATGAAAGTAGGTCTTTCATTGTTGCACAAATAAGCTTTTTGTAGAACATAAGAAAAATATAGTAAGTCGTTTGAAATAATTTTATATTTTTGTTTAAAGTATCTTGCTACACAAGCAGTCCCTGAAAATATATCACAAAAAGTTTGCCCTTTTATATATGTTGGCAATATGCTTTCTATCTCTTTTAATAAAGATATTTTTGAACCAATAAATCTCATTTAACCCTACTTGTCTGCCATGCCCTAACAATTTTTACAATATCGTCATCATTGAGCTGCGAAAACATATCTAAAATAGCTCTCATTGCTAATGGCTGATTAACATCTCTTAGCCACTCTGTATATGTTCGCAAAGACACTCCAAGTCTATTTGCCATCTCTTGTTGTGAAATATTTTGTATTTCTTTGCTCTCTATGAGAGCATGTATTTTCTTTAATATTTGCGATAGTTTCATAAATTTATACCTTTCATATTAAATTCTTTTATTATACCTAAAATATCCTTAAAAGAGATTTAAATATGTATATTATAAATATTTTTATGTATAAAATAACTATTAAAATAGGTAAGTTAAATATGGAGCAATATTTTTACTATCAGCTCAATACTGCAACGCTAAAATCCATGCTACAAAAGAAGTCATCAGCCACGAAACGCCAACCCAAAAAGACTCGTTGTTTTGAAACAGATGAGGTCCAGCTTGTGTTACAATAAACTTAAAATTCGCTTGATTGAAGAGGGTTGAATGATGGAGCAGCCAGTCATTAGAGAGGGGACTTTAGCTTTAATTGATACTTTTGCGTATTTGTTTAGAAGCTATTACATGAGCGCTAAAAATAAGCCTTTAACGAATGATAAGGGCTTTCCTACGGGGCTTTTAACGGGGCTTGTGGGCATGGTTAAAAAATTTTATAAGGATAAAAAAAACATGCCTTTTATCGTGTTCGCTCTAGAAAGCCAGACTAAAACTAAAAGAGCTGAAAAATTGGGCGAATACAAACAAAATCGCAAAGACGCCCCTAAAGAGATGCTTTTACAAATCCCTATCGCCTTAGAATGGTTGCAAAAAATGGGTTTTACTTGCGTGGAGGTGAGCGGGTTTGAAGCTGATGATGTTATCGCAAGCTTAGCCACGCTAAGCCCTTATAAAACCCGCATTTATTCTAAAGATAAGGATTTTAACCAGCTTTTGAGCGATAAAATCGCGCTTTTTGATGGCAAAACGGAGTTTTTGGCGAAAGATTGCGTGGAAAAATACGGGATTTTGCCGAGTCAATTCACGGATTATCAGGGCATTGTGGGGGATAGCAGCGATAATTACAAGGGGGTTAAAGGCATTGGGAGCAAGAACGCTAAAGAATTGTTACAGCGGTTAGGGAGTTTGGAAAAAATCTATGAAAATTTAGACTTGGCGAAAAATTTACTCAGCCCTAAAATGTATCAAGCCCTTATACAAGACAAAGAGAGCGCGTTTTTAAGCAAAGAATTAGCCACTTTAGAAAGAGGGTGTATTCAAGAATTTGATTTTTCAAGTTGCACTTTTCCTAGCGAAAACCCCTTATTGAAAATTAAAGACGAATTGAAAGAATATGGTTTTATTTCTACTTTAAGGGATCTAGAAAATTCCCCTACGCCTTTAATTTTAGACAGCGTGCCCCTATTAGAAAACGCCCCTAAAAAATCACGCATGATCGTTTTGGAAAACACCGCGCCTTTGAGTGCGTTTTTAGAAAAATTAAAAAATTCTAACGCTAGAGTTTTTATGCGCTTGGTGTTAAATAAAGAAAGAAAAGTTCTGGCCCTAGCGTTTTTATTAGAAGATCAAGGCTATTTTTTACCTTTAGAAGAGGCGCTATTTTTGCCCTTTTCTGTAGAATTTTTGCAAAACGCTTTTTCTCAAATATTGCAGCATGCACAAATCATTGGGCATGATTTAAAACCCTTGTTAAGCTTTTTAAAAGCCAAATACCAGGTGCCTTTAGAAAACATCCGCATCCAAGACACTCAAATTTTAGCGTTTTTAAAAAATCCGGAAAAAGTGGGGTTTGATGAAGTTTTAAAGGAATATTTAAAAGAAGAATTAGTTCCGCATGAAACAATCAAAGATTTTAAGATTAAAAGTAAGGTGGAAAAATTAGAGCAATTGGATATGGAATTAAACGCTTTAAAGCGTTTGTGCGAGTATTTTGAAAAAGGGGGATTGGAAGAAAACTTGCTTGCTTTGGCTAGAGGAGTTGAAACGCCGTTTGTGAAAGTCTTAATAGGCATGGAATTTCAAGGCTTTAAGATTGATGTGCCTTATTTCAAGCGATTAGAGCAGGAGTTTAAGAATGAATTGCATGTTTTAGAGCGCCAAATTTTAGAACTAATTGGCGTGGATTTTAACCTCAACTCCCCCAAACAACTCAGCGAGATTTTGTATGAAAAATTAGGGCTTCCTAAAAATAAAAGCCATTCTACCGATGAAAAAAGCTTGTTAAAAATCCTAGACAAGCACCCAAGCATCCCTTTGATTTTAGAATACAGAGAATTGAATAAGCTTTTTAACACTTACACCACCCCCTTATTGCGCCTAAAAGACAAAGACGATAAAATCCATACCACTTTCATCCAAACCGGTACAGCTACCGGGCGTTTAAGCTCGCATTCGCCTAATTTGCAAAATATCCCGGTGCGATCGCCTAAAGGCTTACTCATTCGTAAGGGCTTTATCGCTAGCTCTAAAGAATATTGTTTGCTAGGGGTGGATTATTCGCAGATTGAATTGCGCTTGTTAGCCCATTTTAGCCAGGATAAGGATTTAATAGATGCGTTTTTAAAGGGGCGAGACATCCATTTAGAAACTTCTAAGGCGTTGTTTGGAGAAGATTTGGCCAAAGAAAAACGATCCATCGCTAAAAGCATTAATTTTGGGCTGGTGTATGGCATGGGGAGCAAGAAATTGAGCGAAACTTTAAACATCCCTTTAAATGAGGCTAAAAGCTACATAGAAGCGTATTTCAAACGATTCCCTAGCATCAAAGATTATTTGAACCGCATGAAAGAAGAGATTTTAAAAACTTCTAAAGCCTTCACTTTGCTTGGGCGTTATCGGGTGTTTGATTTTACCGGCGTGAATGATTATATTAAGGGCAATTATTTGCGAGAGGGCGTGAATGCGATTTTTCAAGGGAGTGCCAGCGATTTATTGAAATTAGGCATGCTCAAAGTGAGCGAGCGTTTCAAAAATAACCCTTCAGTTAGGCTGCTTTTGCAAGTGCATGACGAATTGATTTTTGAGATTGAAGAAAAAAACGCCCCAGAGTTGCAGCAAGAAATCCAACGCATCCTCAATGATGAAGTTTATCCTTTGAGGGTGCCGTTAGAAACGAGCGCGTTTATGGCTAAGCGTTGGAATGAACTAAAAGGTTAGTTTTTTAATTAAGTTTAAGAAAAAATATATTATTATTTCTTTATAAGTAATACTTAGCCATTTTAAGCTAATATAATATAAAGTGATTATCAAAAATAAAGGGAAAAGACTGAATGTTGAAAAGAATTATATTATTAGGGGCTTTGGGTGTTGGAGCGAGCGCTGAAGAGAGTGCGGCTTTTGTGGGAGTCAATTACCAGGTGAGCATGATACAAAATCAGACTAAAATGGTGAATGACAACGGCTTGCAAAAGCCTTTGATAAAGTTCCCGCCTTATGCAGGAGCGGGTTTTGAAGTGGGCTATAAGCAATTTTTTGGTAAGAAAAAATGGTTTGGTGCGCGTTATTATGGGTTTTTTGACTACGCGCACAACCGCTTTGGCGTGATGAAAAAGGGTATCCCGGTGGGCGAGAGCGGGTTTATTTACAATAGCTTTAGTTTTGGAGGGACGACCTTAACGGAGAGGGATTCCTATCAAGGGCAATACTATGTCAATTTATTCACTTATGGTGTAGGGTTGGATACGCTGTGGAATTTTGTGAATAAAGAAAACATGGTTTTTGGTTTTGTGGTGGGGATCCAATTAGCCGGGGATAGTTGGGCAACGAGCATCAGTAAAGAGATCGCTCATTATGCAAAACACCACAGCAATTCCAGTTATAGCCCGGCTAATTTCCAGTTTTTATGGAAGTTTGGGGTGCGCACCCATATCGCTAAACACAACAGCTTGGAATTAGGGATTAAAGTGCCTACGATCACACACCGGCTTTTCTCCATTACCAACGAAAAGGGATACACCTTGCAGGCTGATGTGCGTAGAGTCTATGCGTTTCAAATCAGTTATTTGAGGGATTTTTAACCCCTTTTTAGATACAATCACACCTAAAACTATCCATTTAAAGGTGTGAAAATGGCAAATTCAGAAAATTTAGACTGGAAAAATTTAGGCTTTAGCTACATTAAAACGGACTTTCGCTTCATCGCTACTTATAAAAACGGCTCTTGGTCGCAAGGCAAATTGGTGAGCGAAAATGTGTTGCAACTCAGCGAAGGCTCGCCGGCCTTACACTACGGGCAGGCTTGTTTTGAAGGTTTGAAGGCTTACCGCTCTCAAAAGGGGAAAGCTTTACTTTTTCGCCCTTTAGAAAACGCCAAGCGCTTGCAAACTTCATGCGAAAGACTGCTCATGCCCAAAGTGAGCGAAGAGCTGTTTTTAAGGGCATGCGCTGAAGTAATAAAAGCGAATCAAAAATGGCTCGCTCCTTATAAAAGCGGGGCGAGTTTGTATTTGCGCCCTTTTGTCATAGGCGTAGGGGATAATTTGGGGGTGAAGCCGGCCAGCGAATACCTTTTTATCGTGTTTTGCGCGCCTGTGGGGGTGTATTTTAAGGGGGGTATAGAAAAAGGAGGGGCTAGGTTTATCACTACGGCGTTTGATAGGGCCGCGCCTAAAGGCACCGGTGGGGTGAAAGTGGGGGGGAATTATGCTGCAAGCCTGTTAGCCCACAAAATAGCCACAGAGCAAGGCTATGATGATTGCATTTATTTAGACCCTACCACGCACACTAAAATTGAAGAAGTGGGGGCGGCGAATTTTTTTGGCATCACGCATGATGATGCCTTTATCACCCCGCATTCGCCAAGCATTCTGCCAAGCATTACAAGAAAAAGCTTGATGGTTTTGGCTAAAGAATGTTTGAATCTCAAAGTAGAAGAGAGGGAAATCCTAATGGATGAGTTGGGCATGTTTAGAGAAGCTGGAGCGTGCGGGACAGCTGCGATCATTACGCCCATTAAAGAAATCGCGCATAACAACAAGTCTTATTTTTTTGAAGCACCGGGCAATACCACTAAACAACTCTATGATTTGCTTTTATCCATCCAGCAAGGCGAACAAGAAGCCCCCAAAGATTGGATTTTTGAAGTTTGCTAAAAGGTTAAAATTTATAGCTGTATGCCGCATAAAATAAGGGCGAAGTCTCAAAGCGTTTGGAGCTAGAAAGCAATCTGGCGGTGGGTAAGATCTTAAACCCTAATTCAATGCGGTGTCTTAAAAAAAGCGTGAGCATAACCCCCCCATTAATCGCTAATCCCCCTGAAACCACAGAATGTTTAAAAAACTTGAAATTTTGCTTGTCTGTATAAACGACTAAAGCCCCCCTAGCTCCTCCAAACGCTCCCAAATAATGCTTATAACTCCCTAACGGGAATTCCATAATCACATCCAAACCCACCGCAAGCATGGTAAAAAAAGAGTTTGTAGGATCTTTATGGCTTTGGTAATTCACTTTTCCTGACCCAAGATCCCATGCAAAAACCCCCCTAATCCCGATATATTTTTTAAAAAAACTTTGCACGCCGGTTTTTAAATTGAGCGTTGCAATCCAATCTTTCATTTCCTGGCCTTGATAGTCCTTAATGGCCTCTACAGCGCCAAACCCTCCTAAAAAATACCACCCGCTTTTTTTACGAGTGAGCTTTTGGTGGTTAATGATGCTTCTATAGAGCTTTTCATGGGCTTCTTGGTAATTTTTTTTGGGGGTTTTATCGTGCAAAATAGGCATTGCATCAAGGGGCGAAACAACCAAACCCCCCATTAAGAAAACACAAAAAAAAATAATTTTTTTAAACATTTTAAAAATAATTAATCCTTTATTAAACAGAGTATTGTTTAACCTTTTGTTTTATCATTGTGTTAAAATAGTCGTTTTAACAAACGAAATTTTGTTAATAGATTTTACCTAATCTGAGAGAGAATATATTTTAATGAAGACAGAGAAACAAAAATTTTTAGAAATGCGTAAAGATGGGGCGAACTCTGTGCTGATTTTAAGAGGGGATTGGGATTTTAAAACGAGCGTGTTTCGTTTAGATGAGTTGAAAAAAAAATTATTAGATCATCAAGGGTCTTTAAAAGTGGATTTTTCAGGGTGCCAAAAAATAGATTTTGTTTTTGGCATGTTTTTATTTGATTTGGTTAGGGAGCGTTCTTTAAACATTGAATTGTGCAATGTGAGCGAGAATAACGCATGCGCTTTGAAAGTGGTTAAAGACTGGCTTGAAAAAGAAGAGGATTTAGAGTCTAAAAAAGCGGGCAAAAAATACGAACTCATGATCACTAAATTGGGTAAGAGTATCGTAGAAACTTACAACACCTTTTTAAACGCGTTCAATTTTTGTGGCATGATTTTATTTTACTTCATTAAAAGCGTTTTTAACCCCAAACGCTTTTGCATCACTCCTTTGCTCTATCATATCAATGAATCCGGGTTTAAGGTTTTGCCCGTGAGCATTTTAACGGTGTTTATTGTGGGGTTTGCCGTTGCTTTACAAGGGGCTTTACAATTACAAGACTTGGGCGCGCCTTTAATGTCGGTGGAAATGACGGCTAAACTCGCTTTAAGAGAGATTGGCCCTTTTATTTTAACCCTTGTGGTTGCTGGGAGGAGCGCGAGCAGTTTTACCGCGCAAATTGGGGTGATGAAGATCACTGAAGAATTAGACGCGATGAAAACCATGGGCTTTAACCCTTTTGAATTTTTAGTGTTGCCTAGGGTGTTAGCCTTAGTGATTGTTTTGCCTTTATTGGTGTTTATTGCCGATGCGTTCGCCATTCTTGGGGGCATGTTTGCGATTAAATACCAATTGGATTTAGGCTTTCCAAGTTATATAGACAGACTGCATGACACAGTGGGTTGGAATCATTTTTTGGTAGGGATTGTCAAAGCCCCTTTTTGGGGGTTTGCGATTGCGATGGTGGGGTGCATGCGCGGGTTTGAAGTCAAGGGGGATACTGAGAGCATTGGGCGCTTGACCACTATTAGCGTCGTGAACGCTTTGTTTTGGATCATTTTCTTAGACGCTGTTTTTTCTATTATCTTTTCTAAGTTGAATATATGATGAGCGCTACTAACAATCAAGTCTTAATTGAAGTGAAGGATCTCCATAGCGCTTTTGGAAGCACCATTATTCATAGGGGCGTGAGTTTTAGCGTGCATAAGGGCGAAGTGATGGCGATTTTAGGGGGTTCAGGGAGCGGTAAAAGCACGCTTTTAAGGTGCATGATCTTACTCAATCGCCCTACAAAGGGGGAAGTGTTGCTTTTTGGGGAAGATATATGGAAACTCAAAGAAAGAGAGCAGCAAAAGATTTTTAACCGCTGCGGCATTTGCTTCCAGTTTGGGGCGTTGTATAGCTCTTTAACGGTTTTAGAAAATGTGGGCGTCATGCTAGAACAATACGGCGCTTATTCTAAAAAAATCGTTGAAGAAATTTCTAAAATGTGGATTGAAAAAGTGGGTTTGCCCCCTAGGGCTTACCACCTTTACCCCTATGAATTGAGCGGGGGGATGAAAAAGCGCGTGGGTATCGCTAGGGCTATGGCGACTAACCCAGAGATCTTATTTTTAGATGAGCCAACAAGCGGTCTAGATCCTTATAGCGCGGGCAAATTTGATGAACTCATCATGACGCTTAAAGAGAGCTTGCAGCTTACGGTGGTGATGATCACGCATGATTTGGACTCCGTGCATGATTGCGTGGACAGGTTTATCATGCTCAAAGACGGGCTATTAGAGTTTAATGGGGATTTAAAAGATTTTATCAAAAAAGCTCAAACTCAAGGGCTAGAAGAAGGCAATTTATTCAATTCAACACGAGGAGAGAAATTTTGGAAAGGCATGTGAATTACACTTTAATCGGCGGGCTCTTCTTTTTATGCTTAGTTTGCATGGTAGGCTTTATTTTATGGCTAGGCCATTTGGGATTAGATGACGGAAAATATTATGAATATGTGGTTTATACGGACAAAGACTTGGGAGGCATTGCGACCAACTCGCCCGTTAATTACAAAGGGATTCAAGTGGGTAATGTCATCAAGGTGGGTTTTGCAAAGGATAAAGTGGGGGTGGTCCGTTTGGATTTGATGATTAAATCCAGCGTTAAGATCCGTAAAGACTCCAAAGTGGCGGTTTCTTCTAGGGGGCTTATGGGGTTAAAATTTTTAGCCTTAGAACAAAGCCACAATGAAGAATTTTATGGCAGCGGCGATAAAGGGGAGCGGATTTTGATCTTTAAAGAAGGGCTTATAGATCGCTTGAGCGTGGATGCTAATCAAGCAATGCAAGAAGTGATGAAAGCGATTAAAAATGTGAATAAGATTTTAGATGATGAAAATGTGGAAAAATTCAAGCACATTCTTGCTTCAGTAGATGATCTCATCGCTAACTTGGATTCAAGAAAGACGCAATTTGATTCCTTGATTGGCAACGCTAACAATCTTGTTTCTAATGTCAATAATGTGGCTTTAAATGTGGATAAACGCATCAAACAGGGGCAATACGACTTTAAGGCGATGTTTACCCCCTTGATCATGCAAGCGCAGTTGAGCTTAAGAAACATTGATAATTTTGTGGAAAAAGGCTCTGCTTTGATAGACAAGTTTGACGCTAACCCCTATAAAACGATTTTTGGAGAAAGGAAATAATCATGAGAGCTACGGCGATAAAAATCTTTTCACTCTCATCAGCATTAGCCCTATTGCTTCAGGGTTGCTTGAGCATCAATTTAAAACAAATGCTACCAGAGATCAGAACTTATGATTTGAATGCGAGTTCTTTTGAAATCACGCAATGCCCTAAACCTTTGACTGAAGTGAGACTCATTAGTATTTTGAGCGCGGATTTATTCAACACTAAAGAGATCGTGTTTAAAGCCAAAGACGGGCAGATCACGCATGGGAAACACCAAAAATGGATAGACTTGCCTCGCAACATGCTAAAAACCATGTTCATGCAAGAAGTGCAAAAAGCATGCTTAGGCGTGGCTTTGCCCCCTTATGGTGCGGGCGCGCCAACTTATGCGGTTCGTTTTACGATTTTATCGTTCTCTCTTTTAGAAAAAGAAAATTCTACCTATAGGGCGGAATTTGCGCTAGGCTATGATATTAGCGTGAAGGGCGATTCGCATTCTGGAGTGATCATTAAGCATGAAAATATTTCTAGTTTGGAAAATAAAACGACCAAAACGACTAAAAATGGCAATCAAGATTTTCAAGAAAGCGCGATACAATCCCTCCAACATGTAAGCGAACAAGCGATGCAAGAAGCGATTTCTTTGATTAAAAAAGCGGTTGAAGCACAAAGCGTAAGCCTGTTAAAAAAATAAAACATAAGGAGAAATTGTTTGAATTTACGATTGGCTGGAGCAAGCGTTTTAACCGCTTGTGTCTTTTCTGGGTGTTTTTTTTTAAAAATGTTTGATAAAAAACTTTCTAGCAATGATTGGCATATCCAAAAAGTAGAAATGAACCATCAAGTGTATGACATTGAAACCATGCTCGCTGATAGCGCTTTTAGAGAGCATGAAGAAGAGCAAGATTCTTCTCTAAATACCGCTTTACCTGAAGATAAAGCAGCACTTGAAGCCAAAGAGCAAGAGCAGAAAGAAAAAAGAAAACACTGGTATGAGCTTTTTAAAAAGAAGCCAAAGCCTAAAAGCTCTATGGGAGAGTTTGTGTTTGATCAAAAAGAAAATCGTATTTATGGGAAAGGCTATTGCAACCGGTATTTTGCCAGCTATGTATGGCAGGGCGATAGGCACATTGGAATTGAAGACAGCGGGATTTCAAGAAAAGTGTGTAAAGACGAGCATTTGATGGCGTTTGAATTGGAATTTATGGAGAATTTTAAGGGTAATTTCACGGTAACTAAGGGCAAGGACACGCTCATTTTAGACAACCAAAAAATGAAAATTTATTTGAAAACGCCTTGAATGGGTTTTTGATTTCAACAATCTAAAACCACTAAATTAGGATTAAAAAAAATTTTTAAGCGCGTTTTAAGAGATTGTCGCTCGCTTTTGGCTTTTTGATTGTTGATTATAAAAGATGCTTTGAGCGTTTTTAGATTTAGCACCAAAGCCCCCTAAAAGGACTTTTTGAAATCAAAAAGAGGGTTTAGGGGTTTTGTCTGTTATTATAGGGAGTTCTGGATAGAGTATTTTAGGTTTTTTACCCTTTAAAGCTCCAAAGAAAGTTTCAATTTTTTTCGCTTCTTCATCGCTGATTTCAATGCCCAACTGGATAGAGCCCATTTCTTTGATCGCATCCTTGACATCCCAAAATTGCCCGTTATGGAAATAAGGCATCGTTTCAGTGATATTCCTTAAAGTAGGCACTTTCACAAGCCCGTTTTTATCGCCTTTGAAATCGCCCACATTAGCGAATTTATAAGGTTTGACCACCCCAAAAGGCTGCATCGTTCCCCCAAGATTAATGCCGTTATGGCAAGCCACACAGCCTTTAGAAATGAATAAATCCAGCCCTTCTTTTTCGGCTTTACTGAGCGCTTTAGGATTGCCTCTTAAAAAATCATCATAACGGCTTGGGGTGATGAGCGTGGCTTCAAACATAGCGATACTATCGGCGATCAATTTAAAATCAATTTTGACTTTAGAGCCGTAAGCTTTTCTAAAGAGTTTGACATAGCCTGGCATGGAATTGATTTTTTCTACCACCACCTTTGGATCAGCCCCCATTTCAAAAGAAGACTGGATCGGCCCTTGCGCCTGTTCATTTAAATGCGTAACCCTACCATCCCAAAACTGCACATCGTTAAACACAGAGTTATACACCGTTGGGGAGCTTAAAAGGTGGGGGTTTTTCTTCCATTGAGAGCCTACTGCGCTTGGAACTAAATCCACCCCGCCTAAGCCCAAATTATGGCATGTGTTGCAAGACACGAGATAGGAAGTGGAAATCCTAGGGTCAAAATAGAGCATTTTGCCTAATTCCACTTGAGCGGAGGTCATGATCTCGCTGTTTTTGGTGCCAATACCCACATCTCTGGTTTTTTTGATTTGGTATTCTTTGAGCGCTTTGCCCATAGGCATGGGTTCTAACTGGCTTTCCCTCGCTTTTTTAATCAATTCTAAATCGTTCAAGGCATGAGCGCAAGAAAAAGCCAAGCAAACGCCCCATAAAATGGATTTTTTCATGATGAATTCCTAAAATAGCATTAAAAATAATAAAAACTTTCTTATTATAACCACCATTTTAAAATAATTTACCACTAAATGAACCGATAAAGAGTTTTTTAAAGAGCGATAGGTATAATGGCGTTAAATCCAAATAGGGGTTATACAATGAAAGAGAATAAAGCCTTCACGCATTTGCACTTGCACACGGAATATTCGCTTTTAGACGGGGCGAACAAGATTAAAATTTTGGCCAAACGCGTTAAAGAATTGGGCATGAAAAGCGTGAGCGTAACCGACCATGGGAACATGTTTGGAGCGATTGATTTTTATACGAGCATGAAAAAAGAAGGCATTAAGCCTATCATCGGCATGGAGGCGTATATCCATAATGACGACAACCTTTCTAGCAAAGAAACCAAGCAACGCTTCCATTTGTGCCTGTTCGCTAAAAACCAAGAGGGCTATGAAAATTTGATGTTCTTAAGCTCTATGGCGTATTTAGAAGGGTTTTATTATTTCCCGCGCATCAATAAAAAGCTTTTAAGAGAGTATTCTAAAGGCATTATCGCTTCTAGCGCGTGCTTGCAAGGGGAAGTCAATTACCATTTGAATACTCATAATGAGAGAAACCGCAAGTATGGGGCTAAAGGCTATGATGAAGCCAAAAAAATCGCTTGCGAATACCAGGAGATTTTTGAAGACGACTTTTATTTAGAAATCATGCGCCATGGCATTTTAGATCAGCGATTCATTGATGAGCAAGTCATTAAAATGTCTTTAGAAACGGGGTTAAAAATCATTGCCACCAACGACACCCACTACACCATGCCTAATGACGCTAAAGCTCAAGAAGTAGCGATGTGCGTAGCGATGGGTAAAACCCTAAACGATAAGGGGCGCTTGAAACACTCCGTGCATGAGTTTTACATTAAGTCCCCTGAAGAAATGGCAAAGCTCTTTGCAGACATTCCAGAAGCTTTAGAAAACACCCAAGAAATCGCTGATAAATGCGTTTTGGAGATTGATTTAAAAGACGATAAAAAGAACCCCCCAACCCCCCCAAGCTTCAAATTCACTAAAGCTTACGCTCAAAATGAGGGACTGGATTTTGAAGATGACGCTTCTTATTTTGCCTATAAGGCCAGAGAGGGCTTGAAAGAGCGCTTAATTTTAGTGCCTAAAGAAAAGCATGATCAATACAAAGAACGCTTAGAAAAAGAAATTGAAGTCATTACGAACATGAAATTCCCGGGGTATATGCTGATTGTGTGGGATTTTATCCGTTACGCTAAAGAAATGGGCATTCCTGTAGGGCCTGGTAGGGGGAGCGCGGCTGGGAGTTTGGTGGCTTTTGCTTTAAAAATCACGGATATTGACCCTTTGAAATACGATTTGCTCTTTGAAAGGTTTTTAAACCCTGAAAGAGTCAGCATGCCTGATATTGATACGGATTTTTGCCAGCGCAGGCGTAAGGAAATCATAGAATACATGATTGAAAAATACGGCAAATACAATGTGGCTCAAGTCATCACCTTTAATAAGATGCTGGCTAAAGGCGTGATCAGAGATGTCGCAAGGGTTTTGGACATGCCTTATAAAGAAGCCGATGATTTTGCCAAACTCATACCCAACCGCTTAGGCATCACGCTTAAGGGCTATGAAAAAAATGGCGAGTTCATAGAGGGGGCGTGGGAATTAGAGCCTAAAATCAAGGAATTAGTAGAAAGCAATGAATTAGCCAAACAAGTGTGGGAGTATTCGCTCAATTTAGAGAATTTGAATCGCAACGCAGGCGTGCATGCGGCAGCTTTAGTGGTGGATAGCCAAAAAGAGTTGTGGCACAAAACCCCTTTGTTTGCCTCTGAAAAGACCGGCGGTATCGTTACGCAATATTCCATGAAGTATTTGGAGCCGGTGGATTTGATTAAGTTTGACTTCTTGGGGCTTAAAACCTTGACCGTGATTGATGATGCGCTTAAAATCATTAAAACGCAGCACAAAATTAGCGTGGATTTTTTATCGTTGGATATGGACGATCCGAAAGTGTATAAAACGATCCAAAGCGGGGATACGGTGGGGATATTCCAGATTGAATCCGGGATGTTTCAAGGGCTTAACAAGCGCTTAAGGCCTTCAAGCTTTGAAGACATTATTGCCATTATCGCGCTAGGGAGACCGGGGCCTATGGAATCAGGCATGGTAGATGATTTTGTGAATAGAAAGCATGGCGTTGAGCCTATCGCTTATGCGTTTAAAGAATTAGAGCCGATCTTAAAGCCCACTTACGGCACGATCGTCTATCAAGAGCAGGTGATGCAAATCGTGCAAACTATCGGTGGTTTTAGTTTGGGTGAAGCGGATCTCATCCGCCGTGCTATGGGGAAAAAAGACGCTCAAATCATGGCAGATAATAAGGCTAAGTTTGTAGAAGGCGCTAAAAATTTGGGGCATGACGGCCAAAAGTCGGCTAATTTGTGGGATTTGATCGTTAAATTTGCCGGCTATGGTTTCAACAAATCGCATTCGGCCGCTTATGCGATGATCACTTTCCAAACGGCGTATTTAAAGACTTATTACAAGCATGAGTTCATGGCAGCGATGCTCACTAGCGAATCCAATAAGATCGAATCCGTGGCGCGCTATATTGATGAGGTTAGGGCTTTAGAAATTGAAGTGATGCCCCCACACATCAATTCTTCTATGCAAGATTTCAGCGTGGCGGAGTTTAAAAATCAAAAGGGCGAGTTGGAAAAGAAAATCGTGTTTGGTTTAGGAGCGATTAAAGGGGTTGGGGGTGAGCCGATTAAAAACATCATTGAAGAAAGGGCCAAAGGGGATTATAAGAGTTTAGAAGATTTTATTTCACGGGTGGATTTTTCTAAACTCACTAAAAAATCTTTAGAGCCATTAGTGAAATCAGGGAGTTTGGATAATTTAGGCTACACCCGAAAAACCATGCTCGCTCATTTGGATTTGATCTGTGATGCTGGGCGCGCTAAAGATAAGGCTAATGAAATGATGCAAGGAGGCAACTCCCTTTTTGGAGCCATGGAAGGCGGGACAAAAGAGCAGGTTATTTTAGACATGATTGATTTGGGCGAACATGACGCTAAAACGCTTTTAGAATGCGAGTATGAGACTTTAGGAATTCATGTTTCAGGCAATCCCCTAGATGAGTTTAAAGAAGAAATTAAGGGCTTTAAAAATTTAGTCAAAAGCATTGATATTGAAGAGTTAGAAATCGGCTCGCAAGCTTATTTGCTGGGTAAAATCATGGAAGTTAAAAAGAAAATTGGCAAACGAAGCGGTAAGCCTTATGGCACAGCGGACATTTTGGACAGATACGGCAAGTTTGAGCTCATGCTGTTTGAAAAGCAATTGAATGCTTTAGAAGAGTTGGATATCAATAAGCCTCTAGTGTTTAAATGCAAGATTGAAGAGCAAGAAGAAGTGGCGCGATTAAGGCTTTTTGAAATCTTGGATTTAGAGAGTGCTAGAGAGGTTAAAATCCCTAAAGCCCGTTATAAAGACCCTGAAAAGCAAAAAGAAGAGGTGCGCGAAATCCCCCCCATTGAAATACTCGCTTCCAGTTCTTGCTCTTTAGCGATCGTGTTAGAAAACGATGTGAAAAAAGAGTTTTTAAGACAAATCAAAGAGAGTGCTTTAAAACACCAAGGCAAACACCCCTTGTATTTGATCATTAAAGATAAGGATAAGCAATTCAAAATCCAAAGCGATTTAATGGTAAATGAAAAGATTAAGGACGATTTTAAAGGGTTAGAGTGGAGGGATTTAGCTTGAGGATCAACCAGTTTTTAGCCCATTACACCAAGCACTCAAGAAGAGAGGCTGAAAAATTGGTTTTAGAAGGGCGGGTGAAAATCAATCATGAGCATGCCAAACTCGCTAGCGTGGTTAAAGAAAACGACAAGGTGTTTTTAGACAAACGACTCATCAAGCCCTTAAAAAACAAAAAATTCAGCGTGCTGGTCTATCACAAGCCAAAGGGCGAATTAGTGAGTAAAAACGATCCCTTAAAACGGCGCGTGATTTATGAAAGCTTGGAGAAAAAATACGCCCATTTTGCGCCGGTGGGGCGTTTGGATTTTGCGAGTGAAGGGGTGTTATTATTGAGCGATAGTAAGGCGGTGGTGAGCGTTTTAATGCATGCAAATTTAGAAAAAGAATATCTCATTAAAATTCAAGGCTTTGTTACAAGAGAGATGGAGAATGCGATGCAAGAGGGCTTGAAATTAGAAAACGCCACTAATGGAGCGCACCAAAAAACCCCCATTAAAAGCATGGAATTTGCCCCCTTTATTGGTTATGAAATCATCAAAAACCATGCCAAATACTCCAAACTTAGAGTCGTTATCAATGAGGGGAAAAACAGAGAATTGAGGCGTTTTTTTGCGTTTTTTAACGCTGGAGTGTTGGATTTAAGGCGTGTTCGTTATGGTTTTGTGAATTTGAATGCCTTGCCGGTGGGGAAAACGCGTTTTCTAAACCGCCAAGAATACAACGAGTTGCATGCGTTTATGGCTAATGCGGCTAATTTTAAAGGGGATTAGCTTATGAGTTATGCTATACTTTGGGGTTGGGGGGAAATAAAAAATAAGGATTATCATGTCAGAAATTATTAACGCGAAGAATTACGCAGAGAAAATCGCTCATCAAGCGGTAGTGGTTAATGTTGGGGCGAGTTGGTGCCCAGATTGCAGGAAGATTGAGCCGATTATGGAAAATTTAGCCAAAACTTACAAAGGCAAGGTGGAATTTTTTAAGGTTTCTTTTGATGAGAGTCAGGATTTAAGAGAGAGCTTAGGCATTCGCAAGATCCCCACTTTGATTTTTTACAAAAACGGGAAAGAAGTGGGTGAAAGGCTTGTAGAGCCTGGATCTTCAAAGCCGATTGAAGACGCGATTAAAACGCTTTTATAAAGGGCGTTAAAGAGCCTTGTTGTTAAAAAGAACCCATAGGAATCTTTTTTAGCCCCTTTTTTGATAAGGGGCTAACTTCAAATAGCTTTTATCTCTCTTTATCTCAAAAAATCGTTTTTTATCGTTTTTAAATGAGCATGTTTGTTAAAAAAGTTTCTTTAATTAAGCTAAAAATGAGCGAATTTGTGGCATTAATGCTCGCAGTGTAAAATTTGTAGGGCTAGAACTTGTAAAATGTGAAAAAAAAGACGCATAAAATGCTAAAATCCGCAAAAACACTGTGTGTTTATATTAGAAGTTTAAAATTAGGAACGGAAGTATCTGTTTTAAATTTTGAATAGGGAGTTTCTATCACTATGGTATTGAAAACAAAATTAAAAATTATAAGCTCGGTGATTTTGAGCGCTTTATTGTGGGTGGGTTGCTCAAGTGAAATGGCAACTTATCAAAATGTGAATGATGCCACTAAAAATACGACTGCAAGCATTAATAGCACGGATTTATTGCTAACCGCTAACGCGATGTTAGATTCCATGTTTAGCGACCCTAATTTTGAGCAACTCAAGGGCAGGCATTTGATTGAAGTCTCAGATGTGATTAACGACACCACGCAGCCCAATTTGGATATGAATCTTCTCACGACTGAAATCGCACGGCAGTTGCGGTTGCGATCTAATGGGAGGTTCAATATCACAAGGGCGAGTGGAGGGAGTGGCATTGCAGCCGATAGCAGAATGGTGAAACAGCGCGAAAAAGAACGAGAGAGCGAAGAGTATAATCAAGACACCACTGTAGAAAAAGGCACTTTAAAAGCCGCTGATTTATCTTTAAGTGGTAAAGTATCTAGTATCGCAGCCTCTATTAGTAGTTCTAGGCAGCGCTTAGACTATGACTTCACCCTAAGCCTTACCAATAGGAAAACGGGCGAAGAGGTATGGAGCGATGTTAAGCCTATTGTGAAAAACGCTAGCAATAAGCGTATGTTTTAAATTTATATTTGAAAGGATGAACGATGAAAAATCAAGTTAAAAAAATTTTAGGGATGAGTGTGATAGCAGCGATGGTAATCGTAGGTTGCAGCCATGCTCCAAAATCAGGTATCAGTAAAAGCAATAAGGCATACAAAGAAGCGACTAAAGGCGCTCCTGATTGGGTTGTAGGGGATTTAGAAAAAGTGGCGAAGTATGAAAAATATTCAGGGGTCTTTTTAGGAAGGGCTGAAGATTTGATCACTAATAATGATGTGGATTATTCTACTAACCAGGCTACAGCGAAGGCTAGGGCTAATTTAGCGGCGAATTTAAAATCCACTTTACAAAAAGATTTGGAAAATGAAAAGACTAGAACTGTAGACGCTTCTGGTAAAAGGTCCATAAGCGGCACTGATACTGAAAAAATCTCTCAATTAGTGGATAAGGAATTGATCGCTTCTAAAATGCTTGCCCGCTATGTCGGTAAAGATAGGGTTTTTGTTTTAGTGGGCTTGGATAAGCAAATTGTGGATAAAGTGCGCGAAGAGTTAGGCATGGTTAAAAAGTAGGGTTTTGATGAAACGCCTTACTATTGCGCTTGTTTTGGTGTTGGGGTTTGTGTGGGGGAAGTCCTTGCCTAAGTGGGCAAAAGATTGCTCAAAAGAAGTGCAGATTGAAAAGACCCAAACCAAAGACGAAAAAATTTTGGTGTGTGGGATGAGCGATATATTGCTTTCAGATATGGATTATAGCTTGTCCTCAGCCAGACAAAACGCCTTAGAGAAAGTGATGGAAGCTTTCAAGGGGGATAAAATAGAGATTAAGGCTAGTGAGCTAAAGGCCACTTTTATTGATACGGATAAAGTTTATGTGCTTCTAAAAATCACTAAGAAACACATCGCTTTAACGAATGAGTAAGGATTAATAATGAAAAAGATTATTCTTGCATGCCTTATGGCTTTTGTGGGTGCCAATTTAAGCGCAGAGCCTAAGTGGTATAGCAAGGCCTACAACAAAACAAACACCAAAAAAGGCTATCTTTATGGGAGTGGTTCAGCCACTTCTAAAGAAGCTTCTAAACAAAAAGCGTTAGCGGATTTAGTGGCGTCTATTAGCGTGGTGGTTAATTCCCAAATCCACATTCAAAAAAGTCGTGTGGATAATAAGTTAAAATCCAGTGATTCGCAAACGATTAACTTAAAGACCGATGACTTGGAATTGAATAATGTAGAAATTGTCAATCAAGAAGCGCAAAAAGGGATCTACTACACCAGAGTAAGGATTAATCAAAACTTGTTTTTGCAGGGTTTAAGGGATAAGTATAACGCTCTTTATGGGCAGTTTTCCACCTTAATGCCTAAGGTTTGTAAAGGGGTTTTTTTACAGCAATCTAAAAGCATGGGGGATTTATTGGCTAAAGCGATGCCTATAGAAAGGATTTTAAAAGCGTATTCTGTCCCGGTGAGTTCGTTAGAAAATTATGAAAAAATCTATTATCAAAACGCTTTCAAACCTAAAGTGCAAATCACTTTTGATAACAACAGCGATGCAGAGATTAAAGCCGCTCTCATAAGTGCTTATGCCAGAGTGCTAACCCCTAGCGATGAAGAAAAACTCTATCAAATCAAAAATGAAGTTTTCACAGACAGTGCTAATGGCACCACACGCATTAGAGTGGTTGTTAGCGCGAGCGATTGTCAAGGCACGCCTGTATTGAACAGAAGCCTTGAAGTGGATGAAAAGAATAAGAATTTTGCTATCACGCGCTTGCAATCTTTGCTTTATAAAGAACTGAAAGATTATGCCAATAAAGAAGGGCAGGGCAATACGGGGCTATAAGCAAGGTATTAATCTTGCTTTATGCTTATTCATTCAGTTTTGTAGTGTCATTATTTTGTTTGGTGTGGCGTTTGGCACCCATTAAAATAACCCTCTGAAAGTTTGTGGCTTTTGTTCTTGCCAAATTAAACTAAAACACCATTCAATACTCTTTATCCCACAAACTCCTCTAAAACCACACTCGCTAAAAACTAAAATCTTTTTAAGAGCCTACACAAGCGAGATTATTTGAAAAAACCAAATGGCTTTGGGCTTTCAAATCCCTCTAATCTAGGGTCTATTTTTTTGCCCCACAAACTAACAAACTTTTTTAAAAACTAACGCAATTTTAAACCAAACGACCGCTTAAAAAGGGGCGTTGAATACGAAAAGAGAAAAAAACATGAGACAAAATAACGAGACAGAAAAAAGCTTCAGTAAGCTTAAAGAAAACACGCAAGCGATGCGAGAACAAAAAGAGCGAACTCCCACACCCACACATAAAACAAGGTTAAAACCGCTCACAAGAGAGCCTAAAAAGAGCGTTTCAGAGCCAGAGTTAAAGAATATTTTAACCCTTAAAATATCCACCCGTAATTAAAAAACACTTTAAAATGGCTGCCCCCTTCATTCAGGGTGATAGAATTGGTGGTTGAGCCATCGCTAGAAACGACCCTAGATTTCAACTGGACTAAAGGAACGCTAATGCCTACAGAATATTTAGAATGCTTGTAGCGGTAATTCAACCCACCGGTCACATTTAAATTGCCGCTCCCTTTGTATTGGTTCAACAAATAATAGCTGTTGTATAAGCCCCTTAACCCCCCAAACACCCCAAGAGATGAAGTGAAAACTTTCTTGGTTAGATTGTTTTTAGGGTTCTTTTCATTGGTGTAATTGGTGATAAAATCAAACAACACATCCATTCCCACACCATAGCTTAATTGTTGGATTTTTTCGTTATTGGCTTGAGCGTAGTTGTATTTGATGATGCCATAAGAAGACAACCCTAGGTAATCATTAAAGTATTTTTGATAGCCCATTTTAAGATTAACGCCTAATAGGGGGGCTCCAAAGGGCCGTGAGGTTTTTGAAGCGCGATAGGTAGTGGCACTAGATTTAGTAGATGAAAGGCTTTGACTGATTGCGCTAAGCATAGTGGTCGCAAAATCTTGCGTGTTCAAACTAGCGTTTAAATAGTTGGTTTGGCTGCTCAAATTAGTGTAATCCACTGGTAGGGCGTTTTGATCAATGAGTTGCTGCCAAACTGCGCTGGTAACGCCTATAAGCCCAGCGGGGACTTGAGAGCAATCAGTATAGATGGAGTTAGGATAATTGCCCGCTGTATAGGGCTTGTCTTTAAAACGAGAACACACATCATAGGTAGAGCCATCGGTGTCTCGCACTTCGTGCCCGTTGTCAAACACTTGCACTTCTTGTCCATTCACTTGCTCTATTTTCCCGCCTTTACAGCGCTCTTCTGGCCCATTGTTTTCTTCACACATGCGCACCCTTTGATAAGTCATGTTCCCGTTATGCGTATAGCCTAAAGTATGCCCGTATTCATGGATAATGTCTCTTAATTGCATGATGGCGACTTTATTCAATTCTTTGCCAAAGAGTATTTCAGGGTCTAAGAAAGGAGACAATATCCCTAAAGCGCCAAAATTGGTGCCATCATCGCCTGGGCCATTCGGGCCGCCATATTGAGACCCTAGCCCTAAATCCCCTCCTCTTGGGGGTAAGAGATTCACATAAAGATTATTCGTAACTCTATAGCTATAGATAACATCTTGCGGCGTTAATATCACTGATCCTGTTTGCCCGTTTTCTATATTGTATTCATCTCCAGCATTTTTAGCGATCAATTTAGGATCCACAAGCCCATTGTTGTAAGGATTCACGCATGTAGAATAATCAGAATAACATGGCTTTGACAGGTTGTTGTCGCTAAACTGGAAGGGGGCGTTTTTAACGGCATCTTCCCAAGATTTAGAATCAAACACCGCCATCATATTCAGCATTAAATTGGTCAAATTTTTAGCGTCTTGAGAGGTGAAAGGCGGCACTTTAGCCGTGCAGTTTTCTTGGTTTTCGTATGGAGGGCATGGGGGTTTAGAACCAGTGCCGTTACCGCTAGAAAATTGGTTGTAATTGATATAAGTCATTTGAAGATTGGTTGTAACCTTACTGAGCTTATCAAACAGATTCTGCGTGCTGGCATCAGAAAATTTTGTGGTGGTGGTTTGGAGCTGTTGGAAGCCATCAGCGTTAAGTTGCGGATCGTTAAACAAGCTTGCGGGCAGAATGATTTGAGATTGTTTAGGGATAGTCTCTATCACGCCCAAACTGACTACATTGCCTTGATTGTCTGTGTAACTCAGCTCAATGTTGTTTAAATTATAAGGCAAGAAATTTTGTATCATAATCAAGCTGTTATTGCCATAGTCTGCTTCCTCAGCGCTTTCTTGGTTATAAGCGGTTACATACACAGGGGTTAAAGAATAAAAGGTTAAGTTGGTGATATTGTCCTCTGCAAACAACTCAGTCGCGTTCTTTAAAATGGTGCTTTGGGAGATGTAGTATTTCCCATAGGTGCTTTGAGGGGTAATGGGTTTGGGCTTTGGTTTGGGTTTAGGTTTAGGTTTTTCTTGGGTTGTGGCTATGGTTTGTTCTTGGGTTTGTGTGCCTTGCAATAGCCCGGTTTCAAACCCGGCTTCTATAAAAAAGCCGTCTTTTTGGTGCTTTTGGTAGGCTTCTAAAGCGGTGAATGAGCTGATTAGGGACAAACAAATCGTTTTGCTAGCGAGTTTTAACATAAAATCTCCTTAATGGTCTTTTTTAATATTTTTAATTTTTTACTCAAAAATAGTTTATAGTATGTATATATCTTAAACTAGCCTATTTTACCCCTTTTTGAAAAATGGCAGTATTGTTTTTTATAAATATGGATATTAAACGGCGCTAATGGGTAAAAAGTCTTAAAAAGCAGCGCTAAAAAGGGGTTTTAATCCATTCTTTAAGCGGTTTCATTTGCCTAAGCAAAATTCGCTGAACATGCTGTCTAACATTTGGCTGGTTTCATAAGGGCGGGTGAGCAAGTTCAAGTTTTCTATCGCACTTAAAAGATGATAAGAAAAAAGCTCTAAAGTTTCTAAATGGTTTTGAGCGTTTTGCAATTCAAAAATGGCGTTTTCTAGGGCGGTTTTTTGGGCTAGGGAAGTGAGTAAGAGCTTGTTTTGAGTGTCTAATTTGGGGAAAAAGGCGCTGATTTTTTGGCTCAAATCTTTCAAACAAGCCTTAGAATTTAGGGTGTTGGTTTCTAGTAAAGCATAAGGGATTTTAAGGTGGGATTTTAAAACTTCAAGCTCCAGTTTAGGGGCTAAATCGTTTTTATTCAAAACAACAATGCAAGGCTTTTTGGCGCGATTGAGGGTGTCAATAAGGTTAAAATCTTCTTTTTCTAGGGGTTTAGAAAGATCAAACACGCCTAAAATAATGTCGCAATTTTCTAAACTTTTAAGGCTTTTTTCAATCCCTAAGCGCTCTATTTTATCCGTGCTCTCTCTAATGCCAGCGGTGTCAATCAAGCGCACCTTATGCCCTTGTAGTTCAATGACTTCTTCTATGGTGTCTCTTGTTGTGCCTTTAATATCGCTCACTAAAGCCCTTTCTTCTAAAAGCATGGCGTTTAATAAAGAACTTTTGCCAGCATTGGGTTTGCCAACAATGCTTAAGGCATGCCCTTTGTTTTTTTGTTTTTGCGCATTAGAAAAATCCAATAAGTCTTTAAAAGAGGCGATTTGTTTTTCTAAATTTTGAGACACTTCCTTTAAAAAATCGCTAGGAATGTATTCTTCGCTATAGTCAATCAAAACTTCTGAGCTGGCCAAAAGCTTTAAAAGATCGTTCCTAGCCTCTTCAATAAAAATTTTTAACTCGCCCTTAAGCTGCCTGGCTAGAGCGTTTAAAACGCTCTCATCTTCACAAAGGATGAGCTGAACGCTCGCTTCAATCTCGCTCAAATCCATTTTATGGTTTAAAAAGGCTTTTTTGCTAAATTCCCCCGCTTGAGCAAGCCTAGCCCCCAAATTCAAGCAAGCTTGTAAGATATTTTGCGCTAAAAGGGGGCTTCCATGGCATTGGATTTCGCACACATCTTCGCCGGTGAAACTATAAGGGGCTTTGAAATAAATCACTAACGCTTTGTCTAATAAAACACCATCAGAAAAAATATCGCACACATAAGCGTATCTGGGGGTGAAGTCTTGTTTTTGGGTGAGTTGTTTAAGAATATTTAGAGCGTTATTACCGCTGATTTTAATAATGCTAATCGCTCCCTTGCCTAAAGGGGTAGCGATAGCGGCGATGGTGTCATTCATTATTAAAGTCGTTGATGACGATGTATTTTTCATCGTTTAAGTTGGTTTTGATAGAAACGTATTTATTAGGGAACGCTTTTCGTAATTTCTTTAAAGCGATATAGGTTAAAACGCCATCAGGGGCTTTCATCTGCCCCTTACCCACTTCATGCACGGTCATGATCGTGCTTTGGAGTTGCGTTTCCATAACCTTTTCTTGGTTTTGTAAAAAAGTGGAAATTTCTAAGCGGATACTATAGCCATAAGTAGGGTGGATCCAATTAAAGAGCAAGTAAGAAAGGGCTTTGTAACGATAGCCTTTCTCGCCAATTAAAAGAGCGGAGTCTTCGCCATCAATATCAATCAATAAAACCCCCGGCTCATAAAGGCTGACTTCCACTTTATTGATTTTATAGGGCAAATGGGAGAATAAGTCTTTCAATTCTTGCTTAATTTCATGGAGTTTGTCCCCACTATGAGATTCTTCTTTAGGGTTTTTTTTAGAGGGTTTAGGGGTGATTTTTTCTTCTTGCGGTGTTTTTGTTTCTAAATTTTGTTTTTTTTCTTCTATATTGTTTTGATGGATTTCTTTCGTGTTGGTTTCTTTAACGCTCTCTTCTTTAACCTCTTTAACGCTTTCTTTAACGCCCGCTAAGATAATGGCTTCTTTTTTACCAATGCTTAAAAACCCTTTAGAGGGCGTTTGAATGACTTCGTATTGCAAATTAATAATGGGGCAATTCAAGGCGATAGAAGCTTGAATGAGGGCTTCTTCTAAGGTTTTGGCTTTGATTTCAATAGGATTTTGCATCAACTTTCCTTTTTATTTGGCGCGTGCGCGCGTTTTTTATTCTCTAAAACTTTATTAATAATGAGTTGTTGCAACACCGAAAGGATGTTGTTTGTGGTCCAATACAAGACTAACCCTGCAGGGAAAGTGATTAAAAAGATTGTGAATAATAGGGGTAAGAGTTTAAAAATCTTTGCTTGCATGGGATCGGTCATGGTGTTTGGCGTAACGCTTTGGTGCCAATACATAGACGCTCCCATAAGAAGCGGCAAAATAAAATACGGATCCATGATGGATAAGTCATGAATCCATAAGATCCACTCTGAGCTTTTCAATTCCACAGCGTTATAAAGCACTCTATAAATCGCAAAAAACACCGGGATTTGTAAGATTAAGGGCAGACAACCCCCTAGCGGGTTGGCCCCATGCTTTTTGTAAAGCTGCATCATGTGGGCTTGCAATTTTTGGGGTTCGCACTTGTATTTTTCTTGGAGCTCTTTCATTTTAGGGGCTAATTCTTTGAGCTTTTGCATGCTCACCATGCCTTTATAGCTTAAAGGATAAAGGATGATACGCACGATAATTGTTAAAAAAATGATAGCCCAACCCCAATTGCCCACGAATTGATACAAATAATCCAGTAAAACAAACACGCCTTTAGCAAAGAAAGTGATTAAGCCATACTCTATCACATCCGTAAGCATGGGTGAAATCGCTTTCAAAGAGCGGTAATCTTTAGGGCCAATATAGCCATGCAAATTCGCTTCGTTTTTAAGGGAAATGAAGCCTAAGGGGTTTTTAGTGCCGATTTCTGAATCAATTAAGGCTTCAAAACCTTGAGAATCTTTAGTGAAAAGCAAGGTGGTGAAATACCTATCCACGCTGGATAAAAAGAGGGTGTTAGAAAAGCGTTTGATTTCTTTGGCGTTTTTATCTTCAATTTTTTCAATTTTTTTGTCGTTGTTTTCTAAAAGCACGCCTGAAAAGGTGTAGCTGTCCAAATCAGCCACCGGCCTGTAACCATTGGTGATCACATAGCTAGGGATAATGTTGTTGGGCGATTTGAAAGCGATTTGCAAATCATAATGCAAATCATCATAAAAAGTTAGGGTTTTAATGATGGTAAGAGCGCCTAAATCTTGGGTTAAAACAAGCTGTTCATTAGGCCCAAGAGTGGTTTTTGAAGCGCTATAAGGGGTGTTGAACGCTTTGTTGTTGAGCGTGGGGTCTAAAAAACGCACTTCTAAAGGCTTGAGTTTATCAGCTGCTAAAAGGGGGAGCTCTTTTAGGGGGGTTTGCGGGTTAGCTTTGGGGCTAAAAAGATGGCCCACATGCTCTAAAAAGCCCTTTTGTTTGGGGGTTAGATACTTTTTATCCTTGAGATAAACCTGTTTGATACGTCCTAAAAAGTCAATTTCAATTCTGGCATGCTCAAAAGAAATCGTGCTTAGCAAATTCTCTTGGGGGATTGTTTGAGTAGCGTTAAAAGCGTTGGGCGTGTTGGGACTTGTTATTGTGTGGTTGTTGGCTGTTTCTTGCTTTGTGGTTTGGGTTGTTGTTTTGTTTGGTTTTTGGAAAAAATAGCTATAAAGAGTGATAAACAAGAAAGACAGAGCGATCGCTAAAATCAAGCGAGTATTGGTGTTGTTGTTTTTATCCATTGTGATTAAACCTTAATGATGTAGTAAGTTGCGTGGCTTTTTGCGGGAACGAGCCAAAAAGCAATGGTTTTAAAATTGCGGTTAAAATCTTTATGAGATTGGAGCAAACTCGGGCGTTTCAAGCGAGTAGTGGGGTAAGCAATGCCTCCAGAGCAAAAAGGGTTGCATGAGAGTATCCTTATAGCGGTTTTACCCATAGCGCTCAAAGGGTTTTCAAAATAGAGTAGCCACAGAGCGTAGTTGGAGCAAGTGGGGTAAAACCGACAGCTTGAAAAGGTGAAAGCCGAAAAAAAGCGTTGGTAACCCCTAATTGATGCCGTAAAAATCGCGCTCAAAAAAGGCGTTTTATTGTTTCGCATAGGTATGAGTTATTCCTTTTTTCAAGTCTTTTAAGGCTTTGTTCATATAGTTTTTAATGGAAGTTAGCATTTCTAAAAAATGTTTTTCTAAAGCCCAAAAATCCAAATGGTAACAATCGCTTCTAGGCACAAACACCAAAGCAAGCCCTTGACAAAGAGCGGCATGCTTTAATGTAAGCGAACGCAAACGGCGTTTGATAAGGTTTCGTTTCACGGCATTGCCGACTTTTTTGGACACGCTTAAGCCTAATAAATAAAGCGTTTTTTTGTCTTTAAGCCTACAAGAGAGCGGATCTTTAAAGCTCTCTTTTCCTTTTGGTGGCTCTTTTGACAAATCCAAAACAAAGAGCGAAAAAAAAGGGTTATGCTTTTTGAAACCCTTTTGATAAACCCTATCAAACTCACTCTTGTTTTTTAAAGAGTCATAGGGTTTAGACGGAAAGCTTTTTTCTGCCCTTAGCTCGTCTGGCATTAATCACCTTGCGCCCGTTTTTGGTTTTCATCCTCACAAGAAAGCCATGGGTTCGCTTTCTTGGTGTGTTGTGTGGTTGGTAAGTGCGTTTCATTTAAAACTCCCTTATAAAAATTAAACATAAACACAGATTTTAGCTAAAGAATGCTAAAAATTGACTAAAACTAATTTTTTTGATTCTTTTTATCTTCAACAAGAATGTAAAGCTGCTTCAAATTGTTCGTTTGCAACAAATCCACGACTTTGATAAAGTTATCCAAATTGCTTTTCTTATCGCCCTGCAAGACAATAGGGGTGTCTTTAGCCAAAGTGGAAACCTTGTGTTTTAAATTTTCAAAGCTGATTTCTTTATCGTCTAAATAGAAAGAGCCTTTATTAGAAATGGAGATCGTAACTTGTTTTTTGTCCAACACATCTTTAGAATCAGTGCTGTCTTTATCCACTTGGGGAATGCTAATAGGGAGCTTTGAAGTTTGCACAAAGGACGCTGTTGTAAGCACGATCACCAACAACACAAGCATGATGTCAATGAAAGGCACCACATTCATGGATTCTACTTTTTTCACCGCTCAATCCTTAGGCTTTGTTATAAATCTCATGGGATTTCGTGTCAACCGGGTGGTGGAAAATATCCCATTTAGTGACTAAAATCTCGCTTTTTCTCACTAGCAAGTTATAAATCACAATCGCAGGGATCGCTACCAATAACCCCATGCCAGTCGCTTTTAAAGCAAGGGCTAAATTAGTCATGATCGCTTTAGTGTCAATGCCAGAAGCGGAGCCTAAATCCATAAAAGTGAGCATGATCCCCATAACCGTTCCTAAAAGACCGATATAAGGGGCGTTAGAGCCAATCGTGGCCACTAAAGTCAGTCGTTTGTGTAAGGCTAATTCCAATTTACGCCTGTCTGTGTAGTCATCTACACGAAGAGTGGCAAAAAACCACAACCTTTCTATTGCGATCGCTATAACGATAACAGAGAGAAAGATCAAAAACCCTATAATCCCATAATCTACCATTTCTTTCATTATTATCCTTTAAAGTGGTGTTTTAAATCAGCAAGAATTTCTTTATTGAGTGCTTTTTCTTTGAGACTTTGTCTTTTGTCGTGCAATCTTTTTCCTTTCACTAAAGCAATTTGGATTTTAGCTCTATTTCTTTGGTTAAAATACAATTTCAATCCTACGATACTCAAGCGTTCTTTAGACGCTTCAATCTGCCATTTCAATAATTGCTTTTTGTGTAAAAGCAACTTACGCTCTCGCCTTTCATTGGGCTTGTAATACGCATGGATTGTATCTAAATATGATATATGAACACCAAATAAAAAAGCTTCTCCTTTGATTATTTTAACAAAATTATCTTTTAAATTCACCCTAGTTTGCCTTAAAGCCTTCACTTCAGAGCCTAAAAGCGCTAATCCTGCTTCTAAAGTTTCCAAAATTTCATAGTCAAAATAGGCTTTTTTGTTGCTGGCAATGAGTTTCATTCGCCCCCTTTTAGCACAGGCTTTAGCCTAAAAAACGCGCTCCCGCTCCCGCTAAAAAACCACTCCTTGCCTAATTCGCTTTCTATACCTCTTAAGGCTTGGTTAGTGAGTAAAGCCGGTTTTAAAAGATCGTTTAATCCGTTTCTGTCGTAAGTTTTTAGGCATTCTAAACTCGGCTTTTTAAGCCATTCTTTAGCTTGAGAAAAACAAGTTTCATGTTTATAAGCTTGATAAACGGCTTTAGTGCTGCAAAAAACATGATTTGGCGCATAGATTTCTAGGCGATTTTCTAAAGGCTCTTCTTCAAAATTTTCAATGACTTCGCCATAAGAAGTAGCGTTAGCGCTTTTGTATTGCGAGATGAAAAAATTGGTGTCTGTGCCCACTAAAGATCCCATGCTATAAAGCTCTTCTAAACTCAAACGCCAGTCAAAAATGTGATTTAGATGATACAATAGCCCCCCAGCATCAGCGCTCCCACCGCCTAACCCGGCTTGAGTGGGGATGTTTTTTTCCACTTCAATCGCTAGGGTGTCTAGGGATTTGATGACAGAATGAGAGAAATTTTTTGATTTTAAAAAATTTTTTAAAATTTGAAGGGCTTTAAAGAGCGAGTTTTCTTCTAAAGGGCAGTCAAAATCCCCTTTGAGTGAAAAGGAAAGTGCGCTTTTGACGCTGATAATATCCTTTAGCTTATCTTTGACCAAACACATGCGAGAAATGAGCTTATGGTAAGCCCCTTCTTTGTGGAGGATTTTTAAAAAAATATTGACTTTAGGATAAACTTCAAAAGCATGCATCAAGGCTTAATGACCTTTTTGATGTTTTCTAACAAGCTTTCATCTACGGACGCAGAAGCTTTTTGGTTTTCGCTCACAATGGCTTCTTTGAGTTCAGCGCGCAAAATAAGGGTGCTTTCAGGTGCTTCAAACCCCAAACGCACACTCCCTCTATCTATGGAAATGACTCTAATGTGGATGTTATCATCAATGACAATCCCTTCATTAACTTTGCGGCTGAGTATGAGCATGTCTAATCTCTTGTTCCTTATAGAGAAGAGCTAAACACAACGCTCTCTATAATATCGCCTTGTTTGATTTTATCCAAGACATTAAGGCCTTCTGCGTTTTTGATTTTGCCAAACACGGTGTGCTCGCCATCTAAGTGGGGCAAATCCACAAAACACAAGAAAAATTGACTCCCTCCTGTGTCTCTCCCAGCATGCGCCATAGAAATAGAGCCTCTTTTGTGCTTGTTGGGGTTATGGGCCACTTCGCATTTAATGCGGTGTCCTGGCCCGCCTGTGCCTGTGCCATAAGGGCAGCCTCCTTGAGCCACAAAGCCTGCGATCACACGATGGAAGTTAAGCCCATTATAAAAACCCTCTTTAGCCAAAGTTACAAAGTTACTGACCGCTTGGGGCGCATCTTTATAAAAAAGCTCTAGAGCGATATTGCCTTTATTGGTTTTGATTGTGGCGTAAGCGGTTTTTGCAAGCTCTTCTTCTTTAATTTCATAAGTTTTAATTGGATCCATTACAAACCTTTGCGATAAGCTTTTATCATTCAAATGATCTAATTATAGCAACAAATTAAAACAAATGGTATTTTAGCCGATAGTGTTGTAGGATACTTTTGAAATTTAAGCGGTAAGTTTGATAATGGCGTTTTGGCATAAAAGATTAGCGGTTGGTTGTTGTATCGTTTTATTTTCATGCATGATGAACGCTAATAACATTCAAATCGTTAGAGACGATCCGCCCCTTGATCCAACGCTCCCTGCATGGGTTTATTCTGTTGCGTTATTGAAAGTGTATTTTAGCGACGGGACTTATAAAGAAGGCTATGCGACTTTGCTCAAAAACGGGCGTTATATCGCCTCTTCTGAAACGCTTTATTCTAACGGCTTATACCCTAAAACGATTTTAGCCAAAATGCAAGACAGCAGCGCTAAAGAGCTGATTTGTATAGCTAGCCTACGCCTTGAAGCGATGGATAGGAATCAAGGGCTTTCGCTTTTAAAAACCGCCGATTTTAGAGACGATTATTGCCATAAAAGAGAAGAGAGCTATTATCATGCAAGGATTTACACAAAATACGCTCAAACTTTTCATTCAAATCCTTACACAAATCAAAAAACACCCAATTCTGATCTCTACTACCCAGCGTTGAATGAGGGGAATTCTTTTTCTATACAAACAACGGATATTTCTGTGGCTGAACTTTTGAAATCTAAAAAGTTTCTTTCGCTTGATGCTTCTTTTAAAAAGGGGAGCGTGTTGTGGGGAGGGAGGCCTTATTTTAGCGAAGTGGGGGAGTTTATGGGAATGGCTAGCAGCACTTTAGAAAACCACGAAAGTTTGGTGATTATCCCTAAAGAAAAGATCGTGCAATTTTTAAGCGCTCTAAAAAAACAAAATATTTTCCCAAACATTCCCTAAATTTAAGCAAACCTTAAGCTTTCTATGACTATACTTTCATTTCCTTGTTTCAGCAAGGGCTTTTAAAAAGCCGCTTGATAACTTGCAAGGATAGCTGATTAAAGCAAACGATCTTTGAAAACTAAGCAAATTGATAGAAGTTCTTTTTAAAGGGATATTCTAAATGGTTTAAGGATGACTTTATTATAAAGAGTGAGGGTTTCAATCGCTTTCATTCTTTTATGAGAAATTCTTATCCAACGAGTGCTATTCAATAATCATTGATTGTATGATGATGATTGATGGTTAATTGGCATGAGAGTATTTACTAGGTTAGCGTTTGGCTAAACCTTTTAAAAAGTTTCTTTCTGTTTTGTTGTTGTAATACTTAAGAACACAACCCGTTTTATTCAATAAAGTATAAAACGAGTTCTTGTGATACGCTAAAGCTGTTGTTAGAAATAACAACAGCTTATCAAAAAACAAAAGAGCTTTAGGACAAACACTTTTATGGAGAGTTTGATCCTGGCTCAGAGTGAACGCTGGCGGCGTGCCTAATACATGCAAGTCGAACGATGAAGCTTCTAGCTTGCTAGAGTGCTGATTAGTGGCGCACGGGTGAGTAACGCATAGGTTATGTGCCTCTTAGTTTGGGATAGCCATTGGAAACGATGATTAATACCAGATACTCCCTACGGGGGAAAGATTTATCGCTAAGAGATCAGCCTATGTCCTATCAGCTTGTTGGTAAGGTAATGGCTTACCAAGGCTATGACGGGTATCCGGCCTGAGAGGGTGAACGGACACACTGGAACTGAGACACGGTCCAGACTCCTACGGGAGGCAGCAGTAGGGAATATTGCTCAATGGGGGAAACCCTGAAGCAGCAACGCCGCGTGGAGGATGAAGGTTTTAGGATTGTAAACTCCTTTTGTTAGAGAAGATAATGACGGTATCTAACGAATAAGCACCGGCTAACTCCGTGCCAGCAGCCGCGGTAATACGGAGGGTGCAAGCGTTACTCGGAATCACTGGGCGTAAAGAGCGCATAGGCGGGATAGTCAGTCAGGTGTGAAATCCTATGGCTTAACCATAGAACTGCATTTGAAACTACTATTCTAGAGTGTGGGAGAGGTAGGTGGAATTCTTGGTGTAGGGGTAAAATCCGTAGAGATCAAGAGGAATACTCATTGCGAAGGCGACCTGCTGGAACATTACTGACGCTGATTGCGCGAAAGCGTGGGGAGCAAACAGGATTAGATACCCTGGTAGTCCACGCCCTAAACGATGGATGCTAGTTGTTGGAGGGCTTAGTCTTTCCAGTAATGCAGCTAACGCATTAAGCATCCCGCCTGGGGAGTACGGTCGCAAGATTAAAACTCAAAGGAATAGACGGGGACCCGCACAAGCGGTGGAGCATGTGGTTTAATTCGAAGATACACGAAGAACCTTACCTAGGCTTGACATTGAGAGAATCCACTAGAAATAGTGGAGTGTCTAGCTTGCTAGACCTTGAAAACAGGTGCTGCACGGCTGTCGTCAGCTCGTGTCGTGAGATGTTGGGTTAAGTCCCGCAACGAGCGCAACCCCCTTTCTTAGTTGCTAACAGGTTATGCTGAGAACTCTAAGGATACTGCCTCCGTAAGGAGGAGGAAGGTGGGGACGACGTCAAGTCATCATGGCCCTTACGCCTAGGGCTACACACGTGCTACAATGGGGTGCACAAAGAGAAGCAATACTGCGAAGTGGAGCCAATCTTCAAAACACCTCTCAGTTCGGATTGTAGGCTGCAACTCGCCTGCATGAAGCTGGAATCGCTAGTAATCGCAAATCAGCCATGTTGCGGTGAATACGTTCCCGGGTCTTGTACTCACCGCCCGTCACACCATGGGAGTTGTGTTTGCCTTAAGTCAGGATGCTAAATTGGCTACTGCCCACGGCACACACAGCGACTGGGGTGAAGTCGTAACAAGGTAACCGTAGGTGAACCTGCGGTTGGATCACCTCCTTTCTAGAGAAAAGCTTTTAATATTCGCTTATTAAAAGCCAAGAGTATTACCTGACAAAAGAACTTCTTGTTGCTTAGTTTTGAAGGATTGGACCTATTCTTTCTTTTTTCATTCTTTATTTTATTTAATTCTTGATTTTTATTTAGTTCTTTCTTTTTGGTTGATTTTGGCTTGATTGATTTTAACCGCTTGATTTTGGTTTTTTAAATCTTGTTTTTTCATTCTTGTGTTTTGATTGCTTATTGTTTGTTAATGTTTAATGTTTCTTATTGCTTGTTTTAAATTTTTTACTAGTTGTGTTAGCTTTAGCGTTGGGCTTTCTTGATTCTTGTGTTTTTGTTTGTTTTATTTTTCTTAAATCTTATTTTTATCTTATACTTGTATTCCTTGCTTGTTTTGCTTCTTATTCCTTGTTTTTTCTTTTGTTTTAAGTTTTGGTTTTAGAGTTTTGTTTTTGGTTGATTATGATTGAATGCGTTTGGATTTGAAAACTCCTTTCCCATCAAGAATGTAAGTTTTAAGTGTTCTCTAAGTTTTAAGTTAAATTCAATTAAAAATCATTTGGAAATATAACACAAACTTTTTAAACAAAAGCTTAAAAAATAATTTCATTCCTTTAGCATTAGCTACAAGTTCTTATGAAATGAGCTGGAAGTTCTTTGGCTCTAGCTGTAAGTTATCATGCGAGTTTCTAGTAAGTTCTAATGGTGTGTCATTTTAGTTTTTATCGTGTAGCCCTTAGTTCCCTAATTGTTGCTTACAAGTTCTTACTACTTGCTTGTCAGTTCATAGAATTTAGCTTGCAAGTTCTTATTGGTAGGCTGTAAGTTCTTTTGCTTGTGCTATAAAGTTTTCATTCTATAGGCTACTAAGTTCTTACCATATGGCTATCTAGTTCTTAATGTTTTGACTACAAGTTCTTTCAATAAAAATCTCTAAGTTTTTATAGCGTTTCTAACAAGCCCTTGCCTAAAAAAGTTAGCAAAAACCCTTATTTTTTAAAAATCTAGCTCCAAGTCCCTTGAATACGAAGTTTTAACCTAATGTGTACGCACACATGGTGTTATCCTGCACCTTTTTGATTTAGTTCTAATTAATTCTTTGTGCTATGCTACAAAGAATTGAAAAATCGCTAGATTTAAAATCAAAAGTCTAGCTCTTAAATTAGCGTTAGCTTGAATAAAATTTGGGCGTTTTAAATGCCTTGTTAGTAAGGGAAAGAAGTTTAGCTTGAAAGTGTGCGAATTAGATAAAAATTTAGCAATGTTGTTAAGTCTTAAAGGGTTTGTATGCTAGATAGGGCTATATTAGATACTAAGCTAGATAGTCGCCCTATGGACTTATCTTTCTTAGATGATATTTTAAAGCATATGCAAAAGCCTAGATTTAGTGATAGCGATAAAGTAGATAAAAGATTGCTCATTAAGTTCAATCAATTTAACCCTAACTCAAAGTTTATTAAATCTAATCTAGTTGGCACAAAAACAGCTAGTCCTGTGCTTATTAAAAACATAGGGCAAATGAAACGCTCCCACTTAGAAAATGCCCTAAATTATGCTTTAGAAAATAGCGAAACAGCTTACAATGAAATGTTTTTAGAATGCGATAAGCAATTCATCTTAGAGAGTTGGCTCAATGACTTTGATTTGACTAAAGATTATAATGAGGCTATGCACTTAGTTTTTTCTATCAAAGATAAGCCAGATAAAGAGACAATGCAAGGGCTTTTACATTCTACTTGGGAGAGCTTAAAAATAAGATTGCCTGAATACAAGTTTGCCCTTGTGCCACACGCTCATCAAGACCATGCCCATATCCATTGTTTTATCAATAAGACTAATCAGCTCACACGAAGAAGACTGCGTTTTAAGGGGCATGAAGATTGTAAAGAATTTTTTAATGAATTAAGAAGTGAGTTTGCTTATAGGTTGAATGACCACTTATTGAGCGAAGAATACTTGTATGTCAATGAGCCAAAACTTAAAGAGCTAGACAATATCAAACAACAATTACAAGACTTGGAAAAAGAAGAAAAAGCCTTAGAACAAATCAAATCCCCACAAGATGAGTGGGACTTAAACAAGGCTTTACAAAGCGAGTATTTACAAGAACTCAAATATAAAAACAAAGCAAAAGCCCTAGACATTCAAAATAACCACAGCACCCCTTTAAAACAAAAGATTTCTGAATTTAAAATCGCTCTGTTTAATCACAAAGACACAAGCGATGATGAAAAAGAACAGCTAGATATTGACAGGATAGATAAGAGAAAGCCAGTAAGCGAACACTTAAAAAACACGAGCAAACACGAATTATACGAACTCTTAGGCTTTTATCAAAAAGAATTAGATAAAAAACAAAATCATTCTGCTTTTAAGAATTTTGCTATTCTCAATGATTTAGACAAAAACTTTGAAAGAGAGACTAAGGGCTTTTCTGTGTTAAAGAAAAAAGAAATGCTACTAAGTAAGCTAGAACGCCTAGACAAACGCCTTTTAGATAAAAACTCACACCTACTATTAGCTCAATTAAGGAATGTTGTTAGAACCAAGCAAAACACACAATACAACACTCTAACTAATCCTATCTTTTTAGCCAAAGCATTAGAACTTCCTAGGGATAAACGCCCCACACTTAAAACTTTTAAAAACGCTTATTTTAATGCTAGAAAATATCAATTCATGCTAGGAAGCTTTAAAGCTAAACAAGATGACCCCACTTATAAGCTTAATGATAATACTTATGAGCTAGTGAGTAAGCAATTACAAGATTATCAAAACACTATGCTTTTATTAGCCAAAGAAAGATTGCTCTTTTTAGAACAAGACTTAAAAACAAAAGAAGAAGAGTTTAAAAGAGCTAAAGAGAGCTATTTCAAAGCCCTAGAGAGCCATAAAGAGACTTTTTCATTAAAAGAAAAGCAAGACTTTCTCAAACAAAACAAACAATTTTCTAAACTCTCTAAGGATATTGTCTATATCTGTAATGAAATCATAGGAGCTAATAGGTTTTTAACCCACTATGACAACCTAAACCTTGAAAAAGTCCTAGAACACGCTAAAGACACTAAGCTAGAGCAAAAAGAAATTCAAGCTATCACAAAAGAGCCTAATAACGATGAGCCTTGGATTGAGTTTGGTAAAAAAGAACAAGCTAGAGCTAAAGCACACTATCAAGCTATGCTAGAAAAAGAAAAAGCTAAAGAATTAGCTAAACAACAAGCTAACACCTTGCACTCTAATGAGCTTGATGATGACCCTAAAGCTCATGCTGGATTAAAACAAAATGACAACACAAACTTTAAAGGGCGTAATAGATAATGCTCTCAAGCGATGATTGCCTTTAATGTTCTTAATAAAGAATATGCCCTTTGATTAAAAAAGTTTCTTTTCTTGTTCTTTTTGTAAAATAGCTAACTCTAACAAACACCTAAATAGATTGCTCTAAAATGCCCTACAATCAAAATAAGGCTATAAGACAAGACAAACTATTAACTCACAATCAAAAACGCCTTAAAATGCCTTGTAGAGCTTAAAATCTTCTTAAGCGGCGTGCTGAAAAATCCATAACCTTAAAGTTATCTTAAAAAATACAAAAACAAAAATAACATGCCTTTAAACTAACAAATCCTAGCCGTTACTACAAACCTATAAAATCCTATAAAGAGCTATAAAATTCTCTCAATTTGGGATTTTTGTTGTATTCCTAGTTCAACCTTGCTAGTTGCTAAACGATTATTGGACAAATCATTCAACAGAGCCGTCAAGTCCATAGGCGTAAATTCGGCAGTAACTCTACCTACTAAATGCTTTAAAAGATTGATAGCAGCGTTTATATCTCTATCTAATTCAAAGCCACACTCTAGGCATTGATAAATCCTATCGTTAAGCTTTAAATCTTGTTTAACTTTTTGACAATTAGAACAAGTCTTAGAGCTTGGATAGTAAGTGTCAGCTATTAAAATTTCTTTATTAGAGTATTTAGCTTTATATTTTAATAGCGTGTTAAACATGGACATAGAAACATCGCTTAAAGATTTAGCTAACCTGTGATTTTTAAACATGTTTTTGACTTTCAAACTCTCTAAACAAAACGACTTTGAGTGTCTTATAAGAGAGCTTGTGAGCTTGTGTAAAAAATCAAGTCTGATGTTAGCTATTTTTTCATGCAAGTGGGTAAGCTTTTTAGAATGCTTTAAGTAATTATTAGATTTCTTGGTTTTATCCCCTTTGGTTTTTGGGTGGATTTTTTTACTCAGTTGTCTGCTAATTCTTACAAGCTTTCTAGTAAGCTTATCTAAGGGCTTAGGGCATAGATATTTAAGCCATTAGACAAACTCACAAAGGATTTAATCCCTATATCAATCCCTAGCTCATTATGACTTTCTTGGAGTTTATGGGTTCGCTTGTATTCACTCTCATCAATATCACAAGAGATTGAAACATAGAAATGATCGCCCTTTTGAGTGATGGTAGCGTTATTGATTTTGCCTTGAAATCTTAGTTTTTCAGTGAGTTTGATTGGGGGTAAGTTAGGTATTTTTAAATAATCAGTATTAGCTGTTTGAATGATTTTAATTTGGTCGCCCCCTATATAAAAAGAACCTTGAAACTCTCTTTTCTTTTTAAATTTAGGGTAACTCACTAAACCTTTTTTTAAATCCTTAAAAAACTTATTAAAGGCTAGATTTAAGTGGATAAAAGGCTGTTGGGTGGCGTATTTAGTTACTTCATAAACGAAATTAAATTGCGATTTTTTAAGAGCGTTAAATTCTTTTTTAAGCTGTAGATGGTTAGTTTTAATGCCTAGTTGATAGTTTTCTTTCCACTTAGCTAATCCCCAATTATAAGCTAACCTAGCGCACCCAAAAGCTTTTTTAAAATAAGTAATATGCTTGTTGTTAGGCTTTAAAGCTATTTTATGCGTGATTGAGATAGCTGACATTGTTAGTGATTACTTCTTGCATTTCATTTAAGAGCTTCTTGTTTTTTTTTAGACCTAGAGCCATACAATCTAGCGCTAAAGACGGTTATAATTTCTAAAACATCTTTGGCTAATTCTTCTTCAAACCTCACATTCTCATCGCCCTTATTGATGATAATCACTTCTACTTCTTTAGCTTCACAAATACTGAATACCAATTCGGCTCCAAAGCGTAATAATCTGTCTTTATGCGTTAATACAAGGCGTTTGACTTGATTGTCTAAGATTAAATTTAAAAGCTTGGTTAAGCCTTTTTTATAGTAGTTCATGCCACTCCCTAAATCTTGTATCACTTCATAGTTAAAGCCGCATTTAGCGCAATAAAGCTCTAAGACTTGAACTTGTCTGATTAAATCATCTTGTTGGTCATGCGAGCTTACTCTAGCATAAGCTATTGTTTTTAATTCATCTTGATTAAAGACTACGCTTCTATTGATACGCCTTAAACTTTCTAACTTATAACGCCTTTCACCGCCTTTAGTGAGTTCATCAGGTTTTAACAAATCTTTTTTATCCCAATTGCGTAAGGTTTGGATAGTTACACTAAAAGCTTACTCGCTTGACCGATGGATAGCATTCTTTTATTCATGCGAGCAGTATAACACAAAACTTAATAACCTATACAAAAATTATAGTGTTTTATGGATTATTATAGTATTTTAGTTGCTGTTTGTAGCCCCACGCATTCCAAACAAAAAACCTCTCTAATCCTAAATGTTAATGATACAGACTGCCCACAACCTAACTCTAACAACACAAGCCTTGACTAACCATTCCTTCCACAACTAACATGTCATTGATAGGTAATTCTTATTTTTCTTTTATTTTGATTTTTGTTCTTTTCCTTAAAAATTAAATCTAGCAAACTACCCTTATGGCTCTTACAATCAGTTTATCCCTTTTAATGATAGAGTTTTTTCTTTTTTTAACTTTTTCTTTTTTTTTGCAAATTCCTATCTACATGATTTAATGATATTTTTAAAAAAAAGAAAAACGCCCATGTCATGAAATTACATGATATTTGCTAATAACATGTTTATTAAGATAAGGTAATAAGGTGTCCCCTTCTTTCCCTTAATACAAATTATACTTATGCGGAACTTAAGTTCCGCTTTTATATCTAATACCCATAAACACGAACTTCATAATCTTAAAAAGTGCTTAAAGCTAACTTTCAAGAGCTATTTAATAGTTGCTAAATTTAATTTTTATATTTAGTAGGCAATGCAAATAACCATGTATTTGATTATTGATTTTTAAGGGGGCGGAATTTTGTTTTTATGTTTTAGTTAAAAGCGGAACTTTTTAAAAACTAAGATTTAAAGGCGGAACTTAATAACTCTAATGGATAATGTGGAATTGTTAAAAATACCGCTTTTAGAACCTAACAAACTAAAAAAATATAAAACTCTCATTCTTTAAGATTTATTTTTACATTTTAATAAGGGAGCAATATGCTAAATAACAAACTCACCAAATCTCAGAGAGAACTCTTTTGTAATCTTAAAGCCTTTTTATACACTAAGGTTAAAAACTTCACGCCTATTCAAGATGTGAATGATATGGCTTTGATATTAAACACACAAGATAAAATCTTAAAATGCTACAATATAGAGCAATTAAAACAACTCTGTCATATTCTTTACAATCAAGGTATCAAACACACCATAATAATGCAAGGCCTGTTTTTATTCTTTGACTATTTTAAGGATAATCTCAAATTAAGAAGTTTTAGAATGCTTAGCGAAGAGCAAGTCATTAACTTTCTTTTTGAACTCGCTCAAAATAGAAAGCTAAGCTCTATGGCTAAATATGTGATGTATTTAAGACAATTCTTTGATTACTTGGATAGGAAAAAGCATTATAGCTTTGATTTTGCTCTTAAAAACCTAGCCTTTGCTAAAACCAAAGAAAGTCTGCCTAGACATTTAAACTACAAGGATTTAAAGGCATTCTTAAAAACACTCTTAGAGTATAGTCCAGCCACAAGTTTTGAAAAGCGTAATAAGTGTATTCTACTCATTGTAATACTTGGGGGGCTTAGAAAATGCGAAGTATTAAACATAGAATTAAAACACATTCAAGTAGAAGAGCAAAACTACTCTATTTTAATTCAAGGCAAAGGTAGAAAAGAAAGAAAAGCTTATATTAAAAAGAGTTTGTTAGAACCAAGCTTGAATGCTTGGCTTAGTGATGAGTATAGACTAAAATATTTTAATGGGGCATATCTTTTTAAAAAAGACAAACAAAAAGCACAAAATTCTTTAACGCTTTATAACTTTATCCCCTTAATCTTTAAACTAGCTCAAATCAAACACTATAAGCAATATGGCACAGGCTTACATCTATTTAGGCATAGTTTTGCAACACTCATTTATCAAGAAACCCAAGACTTAGTTTTAACTTCAAGGGCGTTAGGGCATAGCTCCTTACTCTCTACTAAGATTTATATTCATACCACACAAGAGCATAACAAGAAAGTGGCTCTTGTATTTGATAGTTTGATAGAGAATAAGAAGTAAGGGGGTTAAAATTGATTAGTTAGTTTAGTTAATCTAAGTAATCTAATTAGAATAAATAGTATAATATTAGATAGTTTCATTTAACTATTTAATGTTTCATTGCCAATTAAAAACAATTAGGTTTTATAAAGGTCATTAAAATTATTGAGATTTTATAGAATTAGTTTAAGTTGTAAAATACTCTAAAAATAATGTAATTATAGCTTGTTATTATTCATTAAGAAAATATTTAACAAACAATGCAAATAACTAAATTCTATTCAATACTGATAAAATAACTAAGCACTATCAAATACTTTCTTAATGATATTATTTATCGCCTACGCTTAGGTGTGGGAGTGTATTCACTGGAATTGTCTAAATTATCGGTATTGTCATAAGGGTTTGAGTGAGCTTGTTTGTGTTGTAAGGATAACTCAATAGCTCTAGTGTGTGCTACATCTATAATCTTTGATTTTCTTTCATCAAGCATTGTATGTAAAAATTCTTTGTGTATTTCGCTCATAAAGGGTGTGTTATCAATAATTGAATGGATTTTATTCATATCTATGCGTGGGTATATCCTAAGTAGTGCATCAAGGCAATCTTTATTATTGGTTTGAGTTAAGAAATCATAGTAGTTAATTTTTTTATCGTTGTCATCTTTTAAGATAGATTGGGGGAAATTATAAATCCTTGCATTGAGTTCATCAATATTACTTAAAACTTTTTGGCATACCACATCATCAGCTTGGGGGTATAGACAAGAGCCACAATCAAAAATGGGAGCTATTTGATATTCTTTTGAATTTGAGACTCTTAAGAACCCCCAATTACCATTATGTCTATCAAAATTACCTAGCAATGTATCTGCTACAAACATATCCCAAAAGAAACATTTTAAAACTTTTGGCTCAATAAAATGCTGGTTATCTATGGCATAAAGCACATCATTCAAATTAGTGTCTTTGCCTGATTTTTCTAATTCAATCATAGTATTTTTTAGACTTAGAAAATCTACAAGCTCGTATTGATGGGTGGTAAAATCTTTACAAGCAACCACGATTTTATTTTTATAAGTGCCTAGCAATGTTTCTTGAACCTTTAAGCCTAAGCTATTGACTATATGACATGCTACATATTCACTAAAACAACCATTGGTATAGGACATTTCTTTATGTGTAGAAGGCTTAGGGGGGAATTTGACCATGTAGAGTTCATTATTATAAAATAAGCTAATTTTATTTCCATTTACTCCCCCAAAACCTTTTTTAGGGTTAATCTCACAAAAAGTAAAATCAATGGTTGGCATAAGCTGTCCTTTTATTATTAGTAATGGATTATTAGATAAATTATAACACAAACATAAGCTATAAGAGATTATTATTATTTGTTAAGAATATATTTAATCAATAATTCAAATAATCAAAACTAACTTAATACTGATAAAATAACTAAATACTTGATTATTATTGATATATTTTTAAAACTTTATGTTATAACGATGAGTGAGATTATTAAGTTTCAATTAAAAGGAATAAAAATGATTAGATTAAAAGGTTTGAATAAGATTTTAAGGATAGGGTTATTAGCTGGAGCGTTGCTAGGTATTGCTGCTCCCTTAATGGCGAAACCTTTATTCACAGATACTGAGTTAGCTAAGCGTGTTTCAGTCTATAACAAAGTCCTTAATAATGAAGATATATTAGCTTGTAATCGTAGCGTTGATAGCACTAAATATTTTTCTGCTGGGTGGGATTATAAACAAAAAATTCCTAGCGAATGGAAAAAAGAATTTCAACAATGTGTTTTAGATAAAGTGCAACAAAAAATAGATACAAAAATTAAAGCAACTGAAAAAGAACGCAAAGAAAAAATCGCAAAAGAGAACAAAGAAATTATGCAAAAAGCTAAAGAAAATGCCAAAAAAGTAATGGAAAAATTTATAGCATTTGAGATAAAAGAAAAGTCTAATTATGTTTCAAATGAAAAGCAATTAAGAATGATAATTGATAGGGCATATGAAACAGGGATTTCTAGATGGCTTGATGATTTGCATAGAAAATATGGGTATAAAAATACAGAAGAGACTATTGAAGCACTTGGTTTTAGTGAATATGGCGAAGAAGCAAAAATCATAAGATATGGCGTGGAAAACTATATTGAAGAACAAGAAAAAGGCTTAAGAGACAATTCAAACCATATCGCCCTATTAAAAACCCAAGCGTTTAATAATGAAGAAAACAAGATTGCTTTTAAATACAAGCATTAAACCCTATATTCCTAAAAGCCCTTATTCCCATATGCTAAAAATGGGAAAGCCAAATTGGTCAAATTTAACATTAGGGTTTTGAAAGTATCTTCTAGCCCTTTTTCTTTGATTTATCCTTTCTTGTTCTAGTTCTTCATATTCATGGCTTTTTGGCGTGTTATAACCATTGCTATAACGCTTGAAATAATCATCTGCCATAATCTCACTTTGCATTGCCATCGTTTGATTTAAAAAGAGCATTTGATTAGTAATCTCTTTAAGATACTTCACAGTGAGTAGTCTAACCCTTTGATTAAAATTCGCATACGCTTGGCTCTGAGCGTCTTTATTAGGGGCTTTACTTAAATCTTGCGTGAGTGTTTGGATTTCTTACTCTAAGTCGTTATCTAGGCGAGTTGTTCTAAATATATTATCAATAGGGTCGCATTTGCCTGTCTCTTTATTTTCTCTGCAATAAGGTATCCCTTGTTTGTTATGGTTAGCTGTGGGGTCGGTTACGCCAAAATTAGTTTGTAAGGCATCAAGTCTTTTTGATAGTGGTTTAGCTTTGTCATTCAATCTCTGTTCCTCTGCGATATTTTGCTTAATCTGTTGAATAAACGCTTGTTTATACTGCCCTCTTGTCTTTAAAAGAGCTATTCTGTCGTTATTATTAGCTCTAGTCATTTCTTTGCACAACATCTCCCCCCATGCCCTACCACTTAATTGCCCTGCAAGAGATTGCATGTTTTCATAGCCACTGCTACTAATGGACTGAATGAGATTTTGCACATCTCTTGCGGTCTGGGTTTGTTCGCCATTTTTAGAAATAAGATTATTAAGATTTTGTAGATTGACAATCTTATTGCTAGTAAGAGCATTGACATTAAGCCAAGGGCATTGTTGCTGTAAGTATTTGTTTCTTAACAAATTTTGTGCGTTCCAATTTTCTATGCTTTGCTTTAAATTCTCATAGTTGTATCTAATGCTCTCTATTTGATACTGAGCGTTTTGTATCACTTGCATGGGATTGGCTAAAGTGATAGCACTACCACTAATCAAAGAATTAGTCGTATTTATCATGTTATTGACTTTTTGTAACTGATTGACTTGAGCTTGAGCCTTAGAAATAATCTCTTCATATCTTTTGATACTATCTACCATTTTGCCTATGATAGTGGCTTGACCAGCATGGAGTTCTGGGTCATTGACAATCAAGGGGGTTTCCCCCTCTGCAAACACGCTTTTACAACATAAAAGCATGCTAAAAACTAATTTTTTCATTGTTAAACCCTTCATCTATTATTATCAAATCCATTTTTAACACTTGCTACAAAGTGTTTCACCCCAGCTTTAACACTCCTGTGATTTGCCATAGCACTTGCCCCTCCACTGATTGCTCCAAGCCCAAAAGCTTTGGCTCCAGCTTGAAGCCCTGCTAATCCGCCCCCAGCATTTTGATAAGCTTGTTTCATTTGATTAGCTACCATAACCATAGAGCCTCCTACTACAGCTCCGCCTATTGTCATACCGATTTTTTGCATCATTTCTGTTACCCAAAACTAACGCCTTAAAGCCCCTAGCTTTTAGCTATGGGGATACAAGGCGAAACGCCTTTAGGCGTGCCAATATGGAATAGGGGTATTAGAGTCAATATCATGCACAAAAATAAGGGTAATGTTATGAATATCTTGTATTAGTTATTTTTTTTATATATACTACAAATATGAGTAACGCTGTTTTATACAAAAGCAATCATAATGTTGTCTATTCTTGCAAATACCATATCGTGTGGTGTCCTAAATACAGGCGTAAGGTCTTAGTGGGAGCTGTAGAAATGAGATTGAAAGAAATCATTCAAGAAGTGGCTAAAGAATTAAGAGTAGAGATTATAGAGATGCAAACCGATAAAGACCATATCCACATTTTAGCTGACATTGATCCAAGCTTTGGAGTGATGAAGTTCATTAAAACCGCTAAAGGTCGTAGCAGTAGGATATTAAGACAAGAATTTAACCACTTAAAAACAAAACTACCTACTTTATGGACCAATTCCTGTTTCATTTCAACAGTGGGGGGTGCGCCTTTGAATGTTGTCAAACAATACATTGAAAACCAACAAAACAGCAACCGCCCTAAGCAAAAAGAAAAATGGAAAAGTTATGTTGATAACCTACAAACAAAAGCTCTATAAGAACGATAAGAATAGGCGTATAGACACACTATTAAGGCGTTATGGCGTGTTTTATAATCATTGCATTGCCTTGCACAAACGCTATTATAGACTTTTCAAAAAGTATTTAAAGCTTAACGATTTGCAAAAACACACCACCAAATTGAAAAAGACCCATCGTTATGCTTTTTTAAAAACACTAGGCTCACAAACCTTGCAAGATTTAACTGAAAGGATAGATAAGGCGTTTAAAAAATTCTTTAAGAAACAAGCCAAATTGCCACGATTTAAAAAAGTAGCCAACTACAAATCTTTCACTTTTAAAAGCCAAGTTGATAAAAAGACAGGGTTGAATAAGGGAGTGGGTTTTGAGATAAAAGACAATGTTGTTTCTTTTAATGGTTATAGCTACAAGTTTATTAAAACTTATGCTTTGATAGGGCAAGTAAAAACTCTAACCATTAAAAGAGATAATATGGGCGATTATTTCTTGTGTCTAGTCTGTGAATTAGAAAATAACCCTAACAAGCAAACCGCATGCGATAAAAGCGTGGGCTTTGACTTTGGGTTAAGGACTTTTTTAACCGGATCTGACAACACTAAGATAGAATCGCCTTTATTTTTCTCTAAATACTTGCCTTTAATTAAACGACTTAGTAAAAACCTTAGCAAGAAAGTTAAGGGTTCTAATAACTTTAAAAAAGCTAAAAAGAAACTAGCCCAACTGCACCAAAAAATCAAACACTTAAGAACCGATTTCTTTTATAAATTGGCTTTGAAGTTAAGCAGAAAATACCAAAGCATTTTCATTGAAGACTTGAACATGAAAGCTATGCAAAAACTTCGAGGTAGGAAAGTGAGCGATATAGCTTTAGCGAGTTTGTGAAAATCCTTGAAAACAAGGCTCATGTCGTTAAGATTGATAGATTCTATCCTAGCTCTAAGACTTGTTCTAATTGCTTATCTGTTGATGAAAACTTTAATAAAGACATTAAAAAATTAGGCAAAACAGATAAAGAAAGAGAATACCACTGCAAATATTGTGGATTGGAACTAGACAGGGATTTAAATGCGTCTATCAATATTCATAGGGTTGGGGCATCAATCCTTGGGGTAGAATTTGTAAGACCTACCTAGTAGGCTGAGTTTGCTTGATCCCAATTTTTCTCATGCTTTAGCTAGAATCCCCTAGCTTTAGCTATGTGGAGTATGTCGATTCTAGCATTAGAGCGGTTAAATTTAAAATAGGTAAATTGCTCATCATTAAAGATTTGAGTGGGTAAATCATCTTTGTATTTGGATTTGACAACCTTTTTACACATCCATAAGCAATACCATTTGCGTTTTTTCTTGTCTATAATGACATAGCCATATTCCATTTTTTTCTTGTTGATATAGATGTGATTGACATTGTCCCCAATTTTAATGAATTTGCCATCATCTTTGATTTTGGCGGAGTAATCCACATATTTCATTTCATCTTGGCTGTGTCTATGCTCTTTGAAAGTTTTAGTTTGATTGCTAATCACTTTAAAATTTTCTGAAGCCTTTCTAGAATTAGCTAAAGCGTTACTAGGTGGATAGCTAGGGGATTTGAAACGATTTAAAGAAATGGGAGCATTTGCTAACGCTATTTTAGTGGTAGTAGGGTTTTTAGATTTTATAAGTGGGTTTTGCTCTTTAATATTTGGTGATTTTTTAGTTATCTTTTTAGGGACATTATGGCTTGTTTTAATGTCTTTGTTTGGGGTGTTATGAGTGGGTTTATTTTCTTTGTTGATTTCTTTCTTAGTGGTAGTGAAATTTTTAAAATACTCTTTAGAAGAAATATACACCATTAAGGCTGGGTTTTTAGAGCTAGTATATGTGGTTGAAAACATATAAAAGCTATAGACCTTACCGCTTTTTCCAATGATAGTTAAATTGCTATCTACGCCAATTTGCAAGGGCTTAATGAGTAAGATATTAGAAATTAAATGCTCTTTATCTTCGCCAAGCATTTTAGTAGAAAAGCCTATATCATCACCTAGAACCACTTGTGCGATTGGCTCATCAAAAATAAAAGTGGTTGTCATAGCATATCTTAGGCGAATATTGAAAGTATCGCCTATGGTGTAGTGGATAAAGTGGGCGTTATCTTTGATAGAGCGATTTTTAGCAAAAAAATTGGCTTGGATGGCATTGAAGTTTGTCATAGGTTTTAAAGAATTATATTCATCGCTATTATCATCGCTTAAAACTTCATCGCTCTTTTGAGTTTGTTTGGAGTTTTCTTTATTTGCATAAGGGCTATTAGCACTAAACGCACTAATAGGCGCATCATTAGGTTTTGGGGTGAGTTTATCATTAACATAATTAGTGGCGTTAGTGATAGTTTGCTTGGTGTTATTAAGAGCGTTATTAGTGAATTGCTTGGCGTTATTTAGCATTGTTTGAGTTTGTGTGTTATTTGGTTGGTTATTTTGTATAGGTGTAGTGGGTTGTGAATAAGGGTTTTGATTTGGCATAGGTGTTTGCATAGAATTAGGCTGTGTGTTGTAGTTAGTGCTAGGTTGTGTTTCTTGTGGCTGGTTATAGTTATTTGTAGGTGCGTTATTAAAGGGTTGTATTGTAGGATTTTGTGAATAATCCATAGGCTCATTATAATTTTGAATGCTATTTTCTGCTAATAAGGGAGTTAAGAAAAATAGAGTAAGGTTTATACCCTTAAACGCTCTAATCATTTTTGTCCCTTATTATTCATGCTATTTGGCATAGGGCTTTGCGTATTTTCTTTATTTTGATTGTTTTTGTATTCAATTTTAGAATGCGGTCTTTCTACTTTTTTATAAGTCTTATCTAGGGCTTTAATGCTTGCGATTTCACTTAATGAATACTTATCTACGATAAAGCCTGTAGGTTTTTTAGGCATAGAGCTATAATCAAATTGAATAAGGGGTTTGAAGTGATAGATTAAAGACACTCTGTAGCGTTTTTCAGAGATTAAATAGCCTTTATCAAAGACTTTAGCCACAATATCTGCTACAGCTATATTTTGCTGTTTGCCTTGCTTATAGATAGAAATATTGATGATTTTAATTTCTCTATCCATATTGGAATTAGAATAGATACTGCCCTTTCCTGATACTAATTGTTCTAAATTTTTCCACACTTCATCAGAGCTTTGCTCTCTTATGGTTTCATTCAAGCGGATTTTGTCATCAATATGATTGATAGTTTCTCTACTCATAATATAAGAGCCGACTAGACTGCGTAAAAACGCCTCGCCATAATCTACTTTGGTATCCGCTCTTTGCACCACAGCAAAATGCTTATCGCTATTAGCAAAGTCTATAAAATAAGGCGTGTTTTCTTTTAAGGGCATCATAATAAAAATGGCTATACTTAAAGCAATGATACCTATAAGCCCCCCTATAGCTAATCTATACGCTATTTGAGTGTTCTTTCTTTGGATTTCAAACACGCTAGATAAATCTAACTCATCTTTTTTAAAACTCTCTAGCTGGGAGTTTAATTGTGGCATGACATTGTCTTTAAGCTTGTGTGTAACAATGCGTTCTAACTCAGGCAACACCCTTTCTTGAATTTTATTCTTTCATTTTTCAAAAGAGATTTTTTCTAACTCTTGGTTTTTAGCAATGCTTGTTTGAATGCTTTTAATGAGCTCTTCTTGATTTTCTTTGGTATCTTGTTCTAAAAACTCTTCTTGTTGGTTTTTTTCTTGTTCTTCTAAAAACATGCTTAAACTCATAAAAAAGCATTTAGCGTATTCTTTAATATTTTCTTTAGTAAAAGAGCCTATTTCAAAGGAATTTTCTAATTCTTTTAAATGCTCTCTAAGTTCTTGCAAATTAGACATGTGTCCCCCTTAAAAAAGAGTTGTTTAAGTCCTTTAACGCACAAGGGGATTTTTTCATTTCTATGAATTTCTCTGAGCATGCACATAGAAACATAGCCACTATCACAAAAACTAAACGCATGATGTTTTTCATTTAAGCACCTTTTCTAAGTGTTTTTTGTCATCAAAATTTTCGTGTTTGTTACTCACAAAGACTTCTCGCCAAGTTTTAGGGTAATGCTTAATGAGATTATCAATGTGTTCTACCATGCTAGAATTAGAGCTAAAGATTTGTAGGTAATTACCCAAAGAACTTAGGCTCACATCTATAATGTTAGATGAGCCATCATTCATGTTTTTGAGTAAGACTTTGTATTCATTAACGGCGGTGTTTTCTAAAAAATGTTTTTCTGTATCGCTTAGTCTAATGCCAAATTTATCGTTTAAATCTTTGGTATCAATATTTCTTTGGGGATACAAAATCAATTGCCCCATATTTTTTATAAAGCTTTGAGCGTTTCTCACTTCGCTTAGTTGGTTAATGTCTTGTAAGGCTAGAACAATCACCCCATTAGCCTTTCTAGCTTGAGTAATGATTTCATTGATTTTTTTATTCATCATTTCATTTTGAGCGTAAGATTTAAACTCATCAATAAAACATAAAAACCCACGATTGATTTTCAAAGCTCTATCAATCATCTTATGAAACACATAATAAGCTAAAAGCCCAGCGTCATCATCATTGTGTAAAATACTATCGGTATTTATGGTGCTAATACGAGTCTTAAAATCTAGACTATCCATTCGGCTAGAAAATAAGGAAGATTTTAAATAGTCTTCAAAACTACTATCTAAAATGTCTGTATTGGTTTTAACAATGGCATTGACAAACTCTTTTAAATCAAAAGGAAGGGGTAATTCTTGGTTGCTAAATTTGGCTTGTTTGACTTCATCGTTATAATTTCTATACATGGTATCAATAGCGTTTAAAAGGGCTGTTCTATCTTCTATCTTATCATTATGTTTGTCATAGCTATCTACTTTTGCCATTTGGGCATAAAAATGCAATAAAAAGGCTCTGTTACTTGCGCTATCTTCTAATGAAAAAGGATTAATATGAAAGCTTTCGCCTTCATTATAAATCCCATCAAAATACTTGGTAAAAGAATACAAGCCATTTAATCTATCAAGAGCTAGAATGTCAATGTTAGGGTATTTTAAAGTGCTCATCATCAAATAGCTAATGAGCGTGGTTTTACCAGCTCCTGTTGCACCAATAATCATGGTATGTCCTATACCACTCGTGCCACATTATGGGCTAACACGCCTTTATGTTTGACTTCTTGGTTGTGGAAGTTAAACAAATAAGGGCTATGGTCTAGGTTCTTAAATACAGATAAGGGCATATCCCCCCATGAATTTGCCCTAAAACCTGTATTATTTTTCTCAAACAAGATTAAAGAGGCAATCACTTGGGAAGTTTGATTTCTCATTCTAGGATTGATATTGGCGTTATTAGGAAAAAAAGAAAAATAAGAGGGTTTTAGCCCTATGGTTTCTGTAACACTGCCTAGTCCAGCGTTATTGAGTAAAGATAAAATCTCTCTTAAAGACTTATCTAGTTTTGCTTTACTTTTAGCTCTTAAAACTAAGTTTAAGGCACACTCTTGCATACTCAAACGATTGGCTTGCACCAATTCTATATAATCATCAATATCATTTTTAACGATTTTAGAAAGCGTGAGCTTTTTCTTGGTTTTTAAAAAATTCAAGCTTTCAAATTGCCCTAAAGAGCGGATATGAAAGATTAAATCTAATTCAATTTGAGTGTGTAAAAGGGTGGAAATGGGGAGTGAAGAAATTTCTTCACTCTCATAGTTTTTAATCCCCACACACGCACAAAAAGTGCTTTGATTTTGAAATTCAATGATGAAATAATCTTTTTTAAAATGGATATTACTAGCGATATAGCTATCGCTTAGTCGCTTTAATTTAGGATTAAAGGCGATGTATTTGCCATTGATATATTCTGCATAAAAATTCAACACTTCTTTAGAATCTAAAAGAGTGGGTTTAAACTCCCTTAATGCGTTTTTCACTCTTTCTATGGTTTGAATGAGTAAGGCTCTTTTACTTGTGGCACTAAAGGTTGTCTTTTTTTTGAACTTGTTTTTCTTGTCTTTTTTAGAGCTTGTATTTGAATGGGTCTCATTGGAGCTATTTCCATTCTCTTGTTTATTCTCTTTAGAGCTTTCTTCTAATTCTTCATTGATTGAAGTAGTCATTTCTAATTTCTTTTTCTCAAAGAAAGATTTGACATTAGAAGTAATGCTCTCAAACACTAAAAAATACTCTGTTTTGTAGATTTCCTTGCTCTCAAATTGCGTGATAATGGCTTTTGCGTATGGGTTATCAATATTTGGGCTTTGGTTGATAAATTCTTTACGCCTTTTAGCGACAATCCTTAATTGAATGTCTTTACTAATGGTGTTTAAAACATTTTGCCTTGTATCAAAATAGCCCTCCAAATCTTTTTGCATTAAGTTTGAATAACTTAGTCCTTGTAAAGACATAATAGCGACTAAATTTTCTTGTTTAGTGATGATGAAAGTATCATCATACAAACCTAAAATATTGCATTCCTCTGTCATAGAATAGGTTTTTGGAACAAAACCTGTTAAAAGGTCTATGGCTTTTTCTTTACAATATTTAAGAGCGTTTTCAAACATTAAGAAGACTTTCTTTTTCTTTTAGGGGGCTTAGAATTATTGCTTACATGCAAAGTTACATCTTTATGAAATTCATCTACAATGCTTTTGATACCACAAACAAGGGCATAAGCATCATTATATTGCTCGTTTTTCTCTAATAAATCCACACTCTCTTTCAATTTAGAGATAGTTTGCTCTAAGTTGTAAGCAATAGTTATTTTATTAGGTTCTTCTACTACGATTTCTTGTTGCATATCCTTTCCTTTAAGCATAAAATGAATTAGTTTTGGTTTTAATCTTAGAATGGGCGATTAAAATGTCGCTTATATCTTCATCAAAGAACTCCGCTATGCTAAAAACCAATAAAAAGCACACATACAGCATTAAAGAATTTAAAAAATCTAGCCAAGGTATCATTACAAAAGGAATAAATCCTGCGATTAAAAAGCTCTTAGCATTGAGCCAAAGAAACTTTTCTTTAGAACTGATTTCTTTGAGATTAGAAACTGAAATGCCGACTAATTTCATTCATTTTCCTTTAAAAAATACTCATAAACCAATTAGCTAAGGCTGGGGCTTTAAAAAAGATTGCAGCGCCTATGGCAATAGCAAGGACTGTCATTAAGATTTCTTTCCATCTGTCTAAATTTTTCCATATAAAAATAGCAAGCCCTAAAAAAATGACCATCAAAATACCCTTAGCGGTGGGGCTAGTGAGTTGTTGTTCAATACTATTAAAAAAGGTAGTCATATCCGCTTGTAGTAAAAGTGGTGAAAAACCTAAAAAGGCGATGAGCTTTCTAAAATGACTTAATTTTTTCATGCGATATTTCTTTCTTTTTTAATCACACAGAACTTGGCTAATATTTTGTAAGATTGTTGCGTGAGCGTGAAATCTAGGTGGTAGACAACAAGTTCTTCATCTTTTTCTAAATTTTCTTCATTGACAACTTGTGCTAAATGAATGATTTGATTTTTTAAGGCTTGTGTCATTTCATAGGTAATAACCTTTAAAACACCGATTTGTTTGATTTGAGCTAAATTCAAAGGCTCTTTGTCTTTTAGTAGGGCAAACTCGCTCTCAAAGGTAAAATGACCTAAATTATTTTCTAAAAGTTGCTCTAACAACAAGAAGTCTTTGTCCCACAAATAGCTACAAGAAATTTCTGTTTCATTCTCTAAAGTTTGAGCGATTGTCTCTTGTTCTTTGTTTGAGTAAAACTTTTCTAAATGCTTTTTAATATCTAGAAATTCTTCATCAATTTGTATGGACTTCTTGTCTAGGATTAGTTCAATCATTGTCTTCCTTTTGTTTTGTGTTTTCATATCTATTTGCGAAAAGTCAATTTGCAAAGTGTCTTTCCAATAAAGCAAAAATCTAAAATTTCATATGGCGTCATTCTTAAGCACTCTCTTGAAAGTAGTTTGAAGCTTTGGGTGAGCTATTAATGGGTTCGCCCACACACTCTATGTCTTTTAATGCTTTTAAGAGATTTTTCTTCACAATAGCTGTTTGATAGAAACACAAATTGCTTGGAATGTCTTTGTTGGTTAAGTCTTTGTAAATTAAAGTGTAAGTGGTGTTAGGATTAGAAATAGGCGTGAATTTTAAAACGACATTATTAGTTTTTTGCATAAACTCTTGGCTAGGAATGTGCATAATACATTCTTTTTTGTTGATTGTTACTCTCTTAATTTCTTTAGCAAACTTTTCTAAGAAACGCATAATCTGTAAGAAAAAAGGCGATGGGATATTGTTCTTTTGATTAGCTTCTACGTAGTTATAGCCCTCTAATTCTCTGTAATCTTTAAGATACACATACAAGTATCTTTGTTTTCCTTTAATGACTTCAATAAAACCTTGCTCTTCTAATATATTGACATTCTTTCTTAGAGTTCTTGCTACAACTTGCAAAAACATTTTGGCGTAATGTCTATCTAGAGCAATCTTATTAGACTTAGCATTAAATGCGAGTTTGTAGAGCATATCTAGTAATCGTTTAGCCCCTTGTCCGCCCACAAAACTGATAAAGCTTTGTTCATGCATAATGCTAGGATTAAATATTTTGTAGTCTAAATCTTTTTTAGTTTTAAAAAAATGTTCGTGCGTATTTTTAGTATAAGCAAGATTTGCCCTATAGAGTGTGTTTAACTCATCTTTATCTAAATTTGGTTTTAAAGTTTTTGCCATGTTTTCCAAGTCCCTTTCTATGAGACTTAGAGAAAAAAACTAACATTCTAGTAAGTATTGATGTTTAAAGCCTTATTTTTAGAGTTTTAAGTTTTATTTTATAGTGAAACTCATAAGGAAATAGGAGGTTATTTTGCGATACTCTAAATCCTAAAACGCTCTAAAAGTTATCGTTTGATTGAAGTCAAGTTATTTTATAGCCAACACTTCATTAAAACAGAATTAAAAGCAAAACCATAGCCCACCAAGCAAAGACCTAACGCCCAATAAGGGAAAAGGCTAAACGAAAGCATGGCGCATAAGTGTAGTGCACACCGGCAAGTTTGATGAGCAGGAAAGACTTCAAACAACCTCTCATCGGTTTTGAGTCTGTTTTCTATCAGCCATTGGTATTGTTTCCTAAGCAACCTTTCTTGCGTGAGATAATAAGCGTCCAAAAGATAAAAGCATATTAACAACACCCCCAAAACACACAGCCCATAAAGATGAGAGATCGCCTCTATTTTGAGGGATAAAACACCCACAGCGAGCGCGAGAGTCCATTTTTTGCACTCCAAAGAATTTTGCGCCATTTTGTTGATAACGCCCTGCAAAATTTTAAGCTCTTCTATAAGGATTTTTGCTCTGTCTTTTGGGGTGCTATTGTCCATATTTGCCTGATTATCTGTTAAAGTTGAAAGTCTAGGAGCCTTTGTTGGTCTGTATTTCTGCTTCTATAATATCGCACCCTTGAGAAATACCCTCTATTTTTTCCCCAAATTTAAGGGTTTGAGGTTCCATCATCACACCTTTTTGCTTTAATTGAGAAATTCTATTTTCAGTTTCTCCCACTGGCATGTCAAGCATTTCCATAAAGGATTCCTCATTTTTGAGATCCTCTATAGACATTGCTCCTCCTTTAAATCTGACAACACAATTACCTCTATTAAGCTTCACGCCTTGAATAGTAACGCTATCTACTTTGGAGCTGATTTGAAACGCACCTTCGCTATTTGCAGTCATTTCAACCGGCGATTCACCGCCACCGCCACCCCCACAGCCCACTAAATACAGCGCCAAACAGCTCGCACCCAGTAATTTTTGATAAGTTTTAAAAAGCATGCTTGTTCCTATGGATTGATTATGTGTGATAGTTCGCTAAGGGTTATAGTTTCTAGATGTTCTAAAAATGGCGATATATCATGACTAGCTTGAAAGCTCTCCATCATTATAGTTAAGCGACTCTTGCCGTGCTGAATGAGTGGTTTGTGATAGCCCTTGATTAAGAGAAACGCTGTTGTTGCTTTCTAGGAACACGAAATAAGGGCATTTTTTGATCATGTCTTCTAGAGATTCTCTGAGAATGAGCGTGAAAGCGTCCTTAATCTTACTTATATCATCGTATTCTGCCAATTCGTTTAAGACACCGTCTTTATAATCCCAAAAAAGCGAATCTACAAACACTCTGTGATTTGTTTCGCTCTCCAGATAGTTTTTAACCTTTAAAGCCTTATTTTTATCCGCATGCGAATGCGATAGGAACACTTGAGCGTTTTTTAGTTGCGGTTTGAACGGGCTAAAAAAGGCTTCTTTGATTTCATTGCGTTTTAAAACGATGTTGTCGTTAGAATATGGGGCGTTTTTAATGAGTTCGTGAATCTTTTCAGCCGCTTCATTAATTTGATGGGCTTGGTTGTTAAAAGAGCGTGCAATGGGTTTTAACATAATTTGATTTTCACTGCTATCTAAATCAACCTTAAAAGCTTTTATGTTTTTTTAATGTTTTCACTCATTCTAAACCTTTATAAATACAATTTAAGTTCCCTTTAAAATCCTTTGATTATAGTAGACTTAGACTTAGCTTAAGAGTGCTTGAATTTTGGGGTGTTTGGGGTTGTTAGAATAGCTAAAAACCACCGCTAAAAAAAGCCTTTTTGCAAACAAAAAAGCGAAAAACTTACAAGTAGCATGACCCTAAAAGCGCAAAAACAACAAAAACAATCTAAAAAACCTCTTCGCATGCCTTTTTGTCTTTATGGAGTAAGCATTCTTTTTGCAACTCTATAAAACGCCTTTTCCTTTCTTCTTCGGTCATATTGTCAGGCTTTTCAATAGAGTGCGAAAGCTTTGAAGTGGGTGTATTGAATTTTGGCGCATACCCTAGTTTATTGACTGCATAAAAGCCTAAAGCAGCGATTAAAATAAAAATCCAATCTGTTTTTCTAATCTTAGGGCAAAATTTACACGCCATGATTTAATCCTTAAAACATTTGAAGTATAATACACTCTTATGGTCAAATTTTTAAGTCTAGGAAAACCGCATGTGGAGTTTCATTCAAAAAATCTTTAAGGCTTTAATCATCGCGCCTTTAGATTTTATCACGAAGTATTTCAAATCGTTTGTGCTGTTACTCATTGTATTAGTCTTTTTTAGCGCTAAAGAAAGCGCACCAAGCGCCCCGCCCAATCTCGCTAAACTCTATTTAAATGGGGCGATTTTTAGCACGGAGGATTTTGACAAAGAAGTGGATAAAATCTTAAAAACCCCTAGCATTAAGGGCATTTTACTTTTGATTGATTCTCCTGGTGGGGCGGTGTCAGCGAGCGTGGAATTGAGCGAAAAAATCGCTGATTTGAAGCAAAAAATGCCCGTTTTAGCGTATGCTAGGGGGGTTATGGCGAGCGGGAGTTATTATGCGGGCATGCAAGCGAGCGAAGTTTATGCCTCTAAAGCGAGTTTGATAGGATCCATTGGGGTGATTTTTTCGGGCGCGAATGTGGAAAATTTGCTCAATAAAGTCGGCGTAGCCACTCAAGGCGTGCATGCGGGCGAATATAAAGAAATAGGCACTTTTACTAGAGCATGGAAACCCAACGAAAAAGATTTTTTGCAAAATTTAGTCAATGAGCAATACCAAATGTTTGTGAATGATGTCGCAAAAGCCAGGAAATTAGACGCTAAGGATTATAAGGATTTTGCTGAAGGGAAGGTCTTTAGCGCTCAAAAGGCTCTAAAATTAAAACTCATTGATAAAATCAGCACGATTAAGCAAGCCCAAAATCGTTTAATGGAATTGAGTAAGGTTAAAAAAGCTTATTGGCTGGAAAAAAGCCCTATGGAGCGCTTCATTGAAAAAGCCACGCAATCAGCCACAAATATCATCACGCAAGCGTTTGGCTATCAATTATTAATGAGATAAAGATGTTAGAATTTATTTTAAAAATTCAAGCTAGAGACTCTAAAGGTTTGGTGAGTGCAATAAGCACCACGATCGCTAACAAGGGCTATAACATCGTCAAAAATGATGAATTTGTTGATCCCTTAAAACAGCGCTTTTTCATGCGGCTAAAAATCCAAAAAGAAATCAAGCCCTTGAATGTTGAAATTAAAGAGCAAGAAGAGCGATCCTTAAAAACCGCTCTTTTTAAAGCCTTAGAAAACTTTAGCGAGCTATTGATTGAAGTCATTTTAACGCATAAAAAAAACATCATCCTGCTCGCTACTAAAGAGAGTCATTGCTTAGGGGATTTGCTTTTAAGGGTGTATGGAGGGGAATTAAACGCTCAAATTTTAGGCGTTATTTCCAACCACGAGATTTTACGCCCTTTAGTGGAAAAATTTGACATCCCTTATTTTTACGCGCCTTGCGTTGATCAAGTTTTGCATGAAAAAGAAGTTTTAGCAATCATTAAAAGCCTGGAATTAAAACACAAAGTGAGTGCAGACTTGCTCGTTTTAGCCAAATACATGCGCATTTTAAGCTATGATTTTACGAAGCGCTATGAAAACCAGATTCTCAATATCCATCATAGTTTCTTGCCCGCATTCATCGGGGCTAACCCTTACCAGCAAGCGTTTGAAAGGGGAGTGAAAGTCATCGGGGCCACGGCGCATTTTGTGAATGAAAGCCTTGATGCTGGGCCAATTATTATACAAGACACTCTGCCCATTAACCACAATTACAGCGTGGAAAAAATGCGCCTAGCGGGTAAGGATATAGAAAAACTGGTTTTAGCTAGGGCTTTAAAACTGGTTTTAGAAGATCGGGTGTTTGTGCATGAAAACAAAACGGTGGTGTTTTGAATGCTTTTATTAGCATGCTTTAGGATTATTTGGTAGAACGCATGGACGCATTAATGCTGCCCTTATTCAAATGCGATTGAAAAAAAAGGTTTATATGGATATTCATCTTTTTTTATTATTAAAAATAAGAGCATAACAATAACATCTAGAGGAACAATAGGTGTTGCTTTTTTTAGAGACTATCCTTATGTCCCTATCGGTAGACTTTTAGTCTTACAGCCAAAAATTAGTAATATTGATTGTAGGTTTTATACGGAATATATCAATTCAAAAGTAAAATTTAACACCGAGCAAACTACTATTCCACAATTAACAATTCCAAAAGTTGCACTATGTGAAATCCCCCTACCCCCTCTAAACGAACAAATCGCTATCGCTAACATTTTAAGCGATGTGGATCGTTATCTTTATAATTTAGACGCCCTCATTCTTAAAAAAGAGAGCGTTAAAAAAGCTTTAAGCTTTGAACTATTGAGCCAAAGAAAACGCTTGAAAGGCTTCAATCAAGCTTGGCAACGAGTGAGACTTGGGGATATATGTGAATTTGGCAACGGAGGAGCTTATGAAACCCTAATAGTAGAAAATGGAGATTTTAAACTAATAAGCTTAAATAGTGTTGATATTGATGGCAATTTAAAAAATACAATGAAACGAGTTAATTTTTATGATAATTCATTAAAACAAGGTGATATAGTCATGGTTTTAAGCGATGTTGCTCATGGGGATTTTTTAGGACTTTGTGCAGTTATTCCTAGTAATGATTATGTGTTAAATCAACGCATGGGAAGACTTAGAATAAGGAATGATTGCATCAACATTTTATTTTTAAGATTGTATATTAATGCAAATCAAAAATATTTCAAAATGCAAGGTCAAGGTAGTTCGCAATTGAATTTATCCAAAAAAGCCATTGAAGATTTTGAAATCCTTTTACCCCCTCTAAACGAACAAATCGCTATCGCTAACATTTTAAGCGGTTTGGATAATGAGATCACAAGCCTTAAAAACAAAAAACGCCAATTTGACAACATCAAAAAAGCTTTAAACCACGATTTAATGAGCGCTAAAATCAGGGTTTTAAAAAAATAAGTTTTATAACAAAATGACCAACGCCCCAAAAGTCAAGGACAAACCCGCTTATAAAGGAAACCCCTAAGCTTTTAAACTTAGGGGAACGCTCTTGAAAAAATCAGCGTTTCACAGAAACGATCACTTTAAGCCCCAAAAAAGCAAACTCAAAGTATAATGTTTTCCAAGAGCGTTTGCCACTTTTGTGTTTCATGGCATGCTCCTTTTGACATAGGATTTGCCCCATATCGCAACTATGGGGCGTGATGAAATCCTACAATAAACCCCCTTAAAACACCCCTAGATCGCACCAAATACGCATGGCAAAGTTTCACGCCCCATTATGACCACTCAATTAATAAAGCTTATCTTTATTGGATAGAAACAGAGCCATTTGTCAAGCATCAAAAAGAGAGATTTTAAAAGTTTAAAATCTAATGGGGTTAAAAGGGTTAGCTTAAATGGATAGATTTACTGGATTAAAAGAAAGGGTTAAAAGCTAGGAGTAGCCATAAGGCCGCCCCCACAAACGCCCCAATCAATATTGTTGGTTTTGTTGTTGTGCTTTTTTTTGTTGTTGTTGGTGTGCTTGTTGTTGTTGCTGTTGTTGAGCTTGTTGCTCTGCTTGTTGTTCAGCGTGTTGTTGCGCGTTATGGTGGTGGTGTTCGCCGCCATAGTAATGGTGGTGGTGTGCATGGTGATGGTGGTGGTGTTGGCTGTTAGCCTGTTGTTGTTGCTGTTGTTGTGCTTGGTGTTGTTGTTCATGGTGTGCCATGATGACTCCTTTAATTGAAATTTAAATTCTAGCTCACTAGCTAGAATTTCATTTTATAATGCAAAATCTAACCAATTATTAACGAAAAAGATTTTAATACTAATTTTTAATACGAGCACCCATTTAAGCGCTTCTATTGTCAAAACTACCAACATCTTTGAATGAAAAAAGCTATAATAAAGAAGTTGCATTAAAAAGGAAAGACAAATCCCCTTTTTAAGGTATAATACGAGGAGTTTTAGAAGCGCTTCTTATGGTGGTAGCTAAAAAGTCTTTAGGACAGCATTTTTTAACGGATGAGTCGTTTTTAGACAGAATTGTTAATGCTTTGCCCCCCTTAAACCCACTCAAATTAATTGAAATCGGCGTGGGGCTAGGGGATTTGACTCTTAAGTTGTTGGATCGCTATCCTTTAAAGACTTATGAGATAGACAGCAGCTTGTGCGAGAAAATGCGATCCAAACTAAAGGCACAAAAAAAGCCTTTTGGATTAGAATTAGTGGAAAAAGACGCTCTTTTTTTAAAAGAAGAAGAGCCTTATTTTTTGATCTCTAATTTGCCTTATTATATCGCTACCAGGCTTGTTTTAAACGCACTCAAAGACCCTAAATGCAGGGGCTTATTGGTGATGACACAAAAGGAAGTGGCACTGAAATTTTGTGCTAAAGATTCACAGAACGCCTTAAGCGTTTTAACTCAAGCAATAGGGAACGCTACCCTTTTGTTTGATGTGCCGCCTAGTGCGTTTAGCCCGCCTCCAAAGGTGTTTTCTAGCGTGTTTGAAGTGATCAAAGAGCCGCTGAAAGAAAAGGCGTTAGCTTCATTGATCCAAGCACCATTTTTTGAAGAAGCCCTACAAAAAGGGTTTGAAACATTAGAAGATTTTTTGAAAGCTTGTTTCTCATCTCCTAGGAAGACGCTTTCAAACAATCTTAAAAAAAGCGTTTCTTATAGAGAAAAGCTTGATAAGGTGTTAGATTTTCTAGCATTAGAAAGCCAACCAACAAGCGTGAGGGCGTCTGAGATAAAAGATTATCTCAAGCTCTTAAATTACCTTTTAAAAGGCTAATGCCTTTTTAAAAAATTGAAATAAAGGAATAATCGTTATGACGGATAACAACCATTACGAAAATCATGAAAACCATGAAAACAGCAGTGAAAATTCAAAAGCTCATCATGAGGTGCGAGCCGGAGCGTTTGAGCGATTTGCTAACCGCAAAAAGCGTTTTAGAGAAAACGCGCAAAAAAACGCCGAGTCTTCAAACCATGAAGTGCCTTCACACCATAAAAAAGAGTGCCACCCCAACAAAAAACCAAACCACCACCACAAAGCCAAACACACCCCCCAAAAGACTAGAAATTACGCCCAAGAAGAATTGGATCACAATAAAGTAGAGGGCGTTACGGAAATTCTGCATGTGAATGAGAGAGGGACTTTAGGCTTTCATAAGGAGCTCAAAAAGGGCGTTGAAGCGAATAACAAGATCCAAGTGGAGCATTTAAACCCGCATTATAAGATGAATTTAAACTCTAAAGCGAGCGTTAAAATCACGCCTTTAGGGGGCTTGGGCGAGATTGGGGGGAACATGATGGTCATTGAAACCCCAAAAAGCGCGATCGTGATTGATGTGGGCATGAGCTTCCCTAAAGAGGGGCTTTTTGGCGTGGATATTTTAATCCCGGATTTTTCCTACTTGCACCAAATCAAGGACAAAATCGCTGGCATTATCATCACCCATGCCCATGAAGATCACATAGGGGCCACGCCTTATTTGTTTAAAGAGTTGCAATTCCCCCTTTATGGCACGCCTTTAAGTTTGGGACTGATTGGGAGCAAGTTTGATGAACATGGTTTGAAAAAATACCGCTCGTATTTTAAAATCGTAGAAAAGCGTTGCCCCATTAGCGTGGGCGAATTTATCATTGAATGGATCCACATCACGCATTCTATCATTGACAGCAGCGCTTTAGCGATCCAAACTAAAGCCGGAACGATCATCCACACCGGCGATTTTAAAATCGATCACACCCCAGTGGATAATCTGCCCACTGATTTGTATCGTTTGGCACACTATGGCGAAAAGGGGGTGATGCTTCTTTTAAGCGATTCCACTAACTCCCATAAATCCGGGACTACACCGAGTGAAAGCACCATAGCGCCGGCTTTTGATACCCTTTTTAAAGAAGCGCAAGGGAGGGTGATTATGAGCACATTCTCTAGCAATATCCACCGGGTGTATCAAGCCATACAATACGGCATTAAATACAACCGCAAGATCGCTGTGATCGGGCGCTCTATGGAAAAAAACCTAGACATCGCCAGAGAATTAGGCTATATCCATTTGCCTTATCAATCTTTTATTGAAGCCAACGAAGTCGCTAAATACCCGGACAATGAAGTCTTAATCGTAACGACCGGCTCACAAGGCGAAACCATGAGCGCGCTTTATCGCATGGCGACTGATGAACACCGCCACATTTCTATCAAACCCAACGATTTAGTCATCATCTCCGCTAAAGCCATTCCTGGCAATGAAGCGAGCGTTTCAGCGGTATTGAATTTTTTAATCAAAAAAGAAGCTAAAGTGGCTTATCAAGAATTTGACAATATCCATGTGAGCGGGCATGCCGCCCAAGAAGAGCAAAAGCTCATGTTAAGACTCATTAAACCCAAGTTTTTCTTACCCGTGCATGGGGAATACAACCATGTCGCGCGCCACAAGCAAACCGCTATTTCTTGCGGGGTGCCTGAAAAAAATATCTATTTAATGGAAGATGGCGATCAAGTGGAAGTTGGCCCTGCGTTCATCAAAAAAGTGGGCACCATTAAAAGCGGTAAAAGCTATGTGGATAACCAAAGCAATTTGAGTATTGATACAAGCATCGTGCAACAAAGAGAAGAAGTCGCTAGTGCTGGGGTGTTTGCCGCTACGATTTTTGTGAATAAAAACAAACAAGCGCTTTTAGAAAGCTCTCAATTTTCCAGTTTAGGGCTTGTGGGTTTTAAAGATGAAAAGCATTTGACTAAAGAAATTCAAGGGGGCTTAGAGGGGTTATTAAAATCCAGCAACGCCGAGATTTTGAATAACCCTAAAAAATTAGAAGATCACACCCGTAATTTCATCAGAAAAGCGCTCTTTAAAAAGTTTAGAAAATACCCGGCTATCATTTGTCATGTCCATGCCACTTGATTACAACGCTATTGCCGTGCAAGTCTTAAGAGATGAAGCGAGCGCGCTTTTAGAAAGCGTTAAGCAATTCCAAAAACCTAACGATTTAGAAGCGGTTGTCAAGCTCATTTTAAAAAGCCAAGAAAAAGGGGGTAAGCTTGTGATAGTGGGCGTGGGCAAGAGTGCTTTAGTGGCGCAAAAAATCGCTGCTTCTATGCTAAGCACCGGTAACAAAAGTGCGTTTTTACACCCTACAGAAGCCATGCATGGGGATTTGGGCATGGTGGAAAAAAACGATGTGGTTTTAATGATTAGCTATGGGGGCGAGTCTTTAGAATTGTTGAATCTGGTGAGCCATTTAAAACGCTTGAGCCATAAAATCATCACTTTCACTAAAAGCCCTAATAGTTCGCTCTCTAAACTCGGCGATTATTATTTGAGCTTGAAAATTAAAAAAGAAGCTTGCCCGATTAACACCGCTCCAACGACTTCTACCACCCTAACTCTAGCGTTAGGCGATGTTTTAATGGCATGCTTGATGCGAGCGAAAAACTTCAGCCAAGAAGATTTTGCCTCCTTTCATCCAGGCGGGCTTTTAGGCAAAAAACTTTTTGTCAAGGTTAAAGACTTACTGCAAACCACGAATCTCCCCCTAATCGCTCCTAATACAAGTTTTAAAGACGCGCTCATAGAAATGAGTGAAAAACGCTTGGGTAGCGCGATTTTAGTCAATGAGACTAACGAGCTTGTGGGGATTTTGAGCGATGGCGATGTCCGTAGGGCGTTATTAAAAGGGGTGAGTTTAAAGAGCGAAGTGAGGCATTTTGCCACTTTAAAACCTAAAAGCTTTAAGAATTTAGACGCTCTTCTTTTAGAAGCGTTAGAATTTTTAGAGCGCCATAAGATCCAGATTTTAGTGTGCGTAGATGATCATAATAAGGTTTTAGGGGTCTTGCACTTGCACCAACTTTTAGAATTAGGGCTTAAAGCATGAAAGCGAGCATTTATGATTTCACTCTAAAGGAATTGAGCCAGCTTTTAAAACCAAGCTTTAGGGCTAAACAGCTTTATTTGTGGCTCTATGCGAAGTATAAAACAAGCTTTAAAGAGATGCAAAATAATTTTTCAAAAGATTTTATCGCTTATTTGGAGCGAGAATTTACTTTGCGCACGATAGAAATCACGCATGTGAGGGAGAGCGTTGATGGCTCTAAAAAATACCTTTTTAAATCTTTAAGAGACAACCATACTTTTGAAGCGGTGTTGTTGAAAATGAAGGATAAAAAGATTGACGAAGAGACGAACGCTATTTTAGAGGGAGAAAAATACACCGTATGCGTGTCTTGTCAAATAGGCTGTCAAGTGGGTTGCTCGTTTTGTTTCACTCAAAAAGGCGGTTTTGTAAGGAATTTAAAAGCGAGCGAAATTATCCAGCAAGCCCTACTCATTAAAGAAGACAATAACCTCCCCCTTGAAAAAGCGCTCAACATTGTTTTTATGGGAATGGGCGAGCCTTTGAACAATTTAGATGAGGTGTGTAAAGCGATTGAGATTTTTCATACTGGCATGCAAATTTCACCTAAAAGAATCACCATTTCCACTAGCGGCGTAGCCGATAAAATCCCTGTTTTAGCGGGCAAAAACTTAGGCGTGCAATTAGCCATATCCTTACACGCCGTAGATGACAAAACGCGCTCGTCTTTAATGCCCTTGAATAAAAAATACAATATTGAATGCGTTTTGAATGAAGTGAGGAAATGGCCTTTAGAGCAGCGCAAAAGAGTGATGTTTGAATACCTTTTGATCAAAAATTTAAACGATAGCCTAGACTGCGCTAAAAAACTTTTAAAACTTTTAAACGGCATTAAATCCAAAGTGAATTTGATTTTATTCAACCCGCATGAAGGCTCTAAATTTGAGCGCCCCAGCTTAGAGAGCGCTAGAATGTTTGCGGATTTTTTAAACTCTAAAGGCTTATTATGCACCATTAGAGAGTCTAAAGCTTTGGATATTGAAGCGGCTTGCGGGCAATTGAGGGAGAAAAAACTCTCTCAACAAATTTAAAAACTCTTTTTTTGTGGCGTTTGTCTTTTTCTAATGGGGGGTGTTGGTTTGAATCAAGCGATAATTCAAAAAATTAGCGTTAAAATTTCTTCCATTAACAATTGATTAGATTTTATATTGTAGAATGAAATTCTAGCTAGTGAGCTAGAATTTAAATTTTTAATCAAAGGAGTCATCATGGCACACCATGAAGAACAACACGGCGGGCACCACCACCATCACCATCACACACACCACCACCACTATCATGGCGGTGAACACCACCATCACCACCACAGCTCTCATCATGAAGAAGGTTGTTGCAGCACTAGCGATAGTCATCATCAAGAAGAAGGTTGCTGCCACGGACATCACGAGTAATATCGGTGTGGCTAGGGGCAACTTGACTAGGGTTGTCTCTGGTTTTGACTTTAAAATACAATCATTCCATTCTAACCCATTCTGATCAAACCCGTTAAATCCAATCCAACCACCGCAACACGCTTGATTTTTATTTTTACAAACATTCATTAATGTTAAAAATACTCATCAATGCCTATAAAAAGTAATTTTTTATCCAATAATATTGTTAAGACTTTTGATTTAAGCTTCAATGTTTTACAATATTCAAAATATTAAAACAATTTTTCAATCAAGGAAAGGGTATGCAAGTTACCCCCCCATTTTTTAAAAACCAAATTTTTATTTTTGGCTCTGTATTCTGTGCTAGGGTTTAATCTTAGCCATGCTATAGATGAGAGCGGGCTTAATGAACTCGTTGGAAAGAAAGTTCAAGAAGCTTTAGCGAAAGAAAAAGCTAAGGCTAAACATCAAAGAGCGGATAAAAGCGCTTTTTTTGCCGGTCTTAGCTATAGCGGGATGTTTTCATGGAATTTAGCTTATAAGGATAGTTTTGTTTTACTACCTCACTCTCACTTCAATTTTGGTGGAAGACTCTTAGAAAGAAAAGATCCCAGCACAATCTTAAACGACTTTAATTTTAAAATGGGGTATCAGTATGCCGCTCCTGTTAAGATTAAAAAATGGGTTTTGGCGTTAGGGGAGGGTTCCAATATTCCTATAAAGCGGGCAATTACATGGAAAAAGATAAATACCAACAATACTTATTTGGAATGATACCCATAGACACAATAAGTCCTGTTTCTTTTTTTAATGGTGGTATGATAACAATGTCAACTTACAGCTTTTTTATGGATTTTTTACACAATGTGTATGAAAATGAGAAGTTTTTCATCGGTTATTTTATAGGGGCTGGGTTAGGGGGTGAGAGCGTAACAGCCAAGGTTCTTAAAGATTTTGGTAATGTATTAGCACAATTAGCGCAATTTCAGGGCTATGGCTCACTAGGGCTAAGAATGGGCGATAAGCGCCACACGCTAGAATTGAGCGCGAGCGTTCATGGCGACGCTCCTAGTTGTTCTTTAAAAAAGTTAAAGACTTGCGAAAGTGCTAGGGTTTTACAAGCAAAAATCCCTAGGGGCATTTTTGAAAGCTATGTTACTTGGAACACTGATTATGTTTATCGTTTTTAAAAGTTTTTAAAAAATTAATGGCTTTGTTCCAATTGAATAGGGGTAATAAAATCTAAAAAATGCTTAAAGCGTTTTTTACAATCTAATCATACATAAAGAGCTTACGAAAAGCGAGCGATCGCTTCATGCTTTATTGTTCCAACCCCCATGCGTCTTTAAAAGAAGCGTTTTTAAGCTTTAAATTCAAGCTCCCTTCAATCCATTGGGTATTAGCCCCCTTTTCGTTATTGTCAAACAAGAACACCCCCAAAAAGCCTCTAGGGGTTTTAATTAGACTCAATTCCACGCTAGGAAGAATGATTTTGCTGTCAGGTTTGACTTCAAAGGCTAGGAAAAAAGGGCGGTTGTTTTTGAAATCATAGCCATTTTTGGTGTATGAATAGCCAGGAGCGCTCTGCAAGATGCCTTTTTGAGTTTCCACGCTAAAAGAATCCAAGTAATAAAACCCAGGCTCTAGCTTGAACGATTGAACTTTGGCTAAAGCGTAGCGGTTTTTCCATAAAAGCATGAAGCGCTCACTCCCCAGCATGAACAAAGGCCCCCTAGGGTCTTTGAGCTTTGCTTTAGGGTTTTTCTTAAGCGTTTCATTGTGTTTGGCGACAACTTCTCTATCTATTTTGCGCCAATAAGTGCGCACGCTTTGGCCTTGGTGAGCGATATACATATTCACCAAACCAGAATGATGGCCTTTAGGGGGCAAGCAAGAGGCTAATAAAAGAGCGGCTAACAAACTCACGATTTGAAACTTCAAACAAATTCCTTAAAAAGAGTGGTGGCTGAATGCTAACATGCTAAAACTAAAACCCTTATAAGTTATGGATAAAAACTTAAAGAATAGGGTAAAATAAACGCATGCGAATAGACAAATTTTTACAATCAGTGGGTTTAGTGAAGCGGCGCGTTTTAGCGACAGATATGTGCAATGTAGGGGCGGTGTGGCTTAATGGGAGTTGTGCTAAGGCCAGTAAAGAAGTGAAAATAGGCGATGTGATTAGCTTGCACTATTTAAAAGGGATAGAAGAATACACGATCTTACAAATCCCCACTTTAAAAAATGTGCCGCGAAAAGACACGCACCTTTATATCGCTCCTAAAACAAAAGAATCATAAGATAAAAGACCAAGGATCAATCCGTGAAAGAATACAAAGACACCCTAAACTTAAACACAACCACCTTTTCTATGAAAGGGAATTTGAGTGTTAATGAGCCTAAAACTTACGCCAAATGGCAAGAGCAACAAGCGTTTAAACGCATGCAAGCTAGGAAAGATAACCATGGGGATTTCACTTTGCATGACGGGCCGCCTTATGCGAACGGGCATTTGCATTTGGGGCATGCCTTAAATAAAATTTTAAAAGACATTGTCGTTAAAAGAGAATATTTTAAGGGGAAGAAAATCTATTACACGCCCGGTTGGGATTGCCATGGTTTGCCCATTGAGCAGCAAATTTTAGAGCGATTAGAAAAAGAAAAAACAAGCCTAGAAAACCCCACGCTGTTTAGAGAAAAGTGCCGAGATCATGCGAAGAAATTTTTAGAAATCCAAAAGAATGAATTTTTGCAATTAGGCGTTTTGGGGGATTTTGAAGATCCTTATAAAACCATGGATTTTAAATTTGAAGCGAGCATTTATAGGGCTTTAGTGGAAGTGGCTAAAAAAGGGCTTTTGAAAGAGCGCCACAAACCTATTTATTGGAGTTATGCATGCGAGAGCGCTTTAGCGGAAGCTGAAGTGGAATACAAGATGAAAAAATCGCCCTCCATTTTCGTGGCGTTTGGTTTGAAAAAGGAGAGTTTAGAAAAATTAAAAGTCAAAAAAGCGAGCTTGGTGATTTGGACGACCACGCCTTGGACTTTGTATGCGAATGCGGCGATCGCTTTGAAAAAAGACGCTGTTTATGCGCTCACCCAAAAAGGCTACTTAGTCGCTAAAGCCTTGCATGAAAAATTAGCCGCTTTAGGGGTGGTGGATAGTGAGATTACGCATGAATTCAATGCCAATGATTTAGAATACTTGAAAGCGCTCAATCCTTTAAACCAAAGAGATTCCCTAATCACTCTAGGAGAGCATGTCGGTTTAGAAGATGGCACAGGAGCCGTGCATACTGCGCCAGGGCATGGTGAAGAGGACTATTATTTAGGCTTAAGATACAATTTAGAAGTGTTAATGTCTGTAGATGAAAAGGGTTGCTATGATGAGGGCATTATCCATAACCAATTGTTAGATGAAAGCTATCTGGGCGAGCATGTGTTTAAGGCTCAAAAACGCATTATAGAGCAATTGGGCGATTCCTTATTGCTAGAGCAAGAAATTGAGCATTCCTACCCGCATTGCTGGAGGACGCACAAGCCTGTGATTTACAGAGCGACCACGCAATGGTTTATTTTAATGGATGAGCCTTTCATTCAAAATGATGGCTCTCAAAAAACCTTAAGAGAAGTGGCTTTGAATGCGATTGAAAAGGTGGAATTTGTGCCAAGCAGCGGGAAAAACCGCCTAAAAACCATGATAGAAAACCGCCCTGATTGGTGCTTGAGCCGGCAAAGAAAATGGGGCGTGCCACTAGCCTTTTTCATAGATAAACGCACCGATAAGCCTTGTTTTGAAAGCGAAGTTTTAGAACATACCGCTAAGCTCTTTGAAGAGAGGGGTTGTGATGTGTGGTGGGAATATAGCGTGAAAGATCTATTACCCCCTAATTATCAAGATAACGCCACGCATTATGAAAAAGTCATGCACATTTTAGACGTGTGGTTTGATAGCGGTAGCACCTTTAAGGCGGTTTTAGAAGACTATCAAGGAGAAAAAGGGCAAAGCCCTAGCGATGTGATCTTAGAAGGGAGCGATCAGCATAGGGGGTGGTTTCAAAGCTCGCTTTTAATTGGTTGTATTTTAAACAATCAAGCCCCTTTTAAAAAGGTCATTACGCATGGCTTTATCGTAGATGAAAAGGGCGAGAAAATGAGCAAATCTAAGGGCAATGTGGTGTCTTTGGATAACTTACTTAAAAAGCATGGGAGCGATGTGGTGCGTTTGTGGGTAGCGTTTAATGACTATCAAAACGATTTGAGAGTCTCTCAAACCTTTTTCATTCAAACAGAACAGCATTATAAAAAATTCCGCAACACCCTGAAATTCTTACTCGCCAATTTTAGCGATATGGATCTTAAGAATTTAGAACGATCCCATGACTTTAGCCCTTTAGATCATTTTATATTAGAGGCTTTAGAAACCATAAGCGTTGGAGTCAATAGCGCGTTTGAAGAGCATGATTTGGTGAAGGGCTTGAATATTTTAATGGCGTTTGTTACCAATGAATTGAGCGGGATTTATTTAGACGCTTGTAAGGATAGTTTGTATTGCGATAGCAAAAATAATGAAAAACGCCAAGCCATTCAAATGGTCTTACTCGCTGTGGCTAGTCAATTGTGCTACTTTTTAGCCCCGATTTTAACGCACACGATTGAAGAAGTTTTAGAGCATAGCCAGGTGCTGTGCGCATTTTTACAAGCTAAAGATGTGTTTGATCTAAAAGGCATTAATATTTTAGAAAAACTCCACCTTAAAGAGTTTAAAAAACCAGAAAATTTTGAAGCCGTTTTAGCCTTGCGTTCTGCCTTTAATGAAGAGTTAGACCGATTGAAAAAAGAAGGCGTGGTTAAAAATTCGTTGGAATGTGCTATTGAAGTAAAAGAAAAAGCGTTGTGTGAAAATTTAGTGGAAGAATTACTGATGGTAAGCTTTGTGGGGATTGCAAAAGAAAAATTAAGCGAAACGCCAGCATTCACGCTCTTTAAAGCCCCCTTTTATAAATGCCCCAGGTGTTGGCGTTTTAAAAGCGAGCTAGAAAACACCCCTTGCAAGCGTTGTGAAGAGGTTTTAGAAGAGCGATGATAAAAGGATAGGGCTTTTGAAAACTTTACAAACCCATAGAGTTTTGCAAGCCCTAATCGGCCATTTTACCCCTTTTTTAGAAAGCGGGATCACCGAGCTAATCATCAATACCGAGCAGGAGCTTTGGCTTTATAAAATCAATAACACCCGAGAAAAAAGAGGGCATGCGCTTTTTGATAAGGCGTTTTTATTGAGGTTTTGCGAGCAATTGGCCAGTTTTAGGGGGTTGTTTTTTGATGAAGAACACCCCACTTTAAATTGCTCTATCCCTTTCACGCGCTATAGGGTGAGCGCGAATCACTTCAGCATCACTACCAATAATCAAATCACGCTCAATATCCGTGTGCCTAGGCTTAAGCCCTTAAGTTTAGACGATTTCACTTTCAAAGCAAGCGATCCAAAAAGTTTGAAAAATTTAGCGCTTAAAGGGCATAACATTCTCATTAGTGGGGAGACTTCAAGCGGTAAAACTAGCCTATTAAACGCTCTTTTAGATTGCGTCAATAAAGACGAAAGGGTGGTGAGCGTTGAAGACAGCCAAGAATTGGATTTAAAAGCGTTTAGTAATTGCGTGGGGCTTTTAGTGGGCAAGCAAGAAAACACGCGCTTTAATTATGAAGACGCTCTCAATATGGCCATGCGCTTAAACCCGGACAGGCTCATTGTGGGCGAGATTGACACCAGGAATGCAGCGCTTTTTTTGCGTTTAGGAAACACCGGGCATAAGGGCATGCTCTCAACCATTCACGCTAATAGCGCTCAAAACACTTTAGAAGCCCTTTCACTGAATTTAAGCATGCGCTATACGCATTCTTTAGATAAGGATTTAATGCGGGCGTATTTTAAAAGCGCGATTGATGTGATCGTGCATGTGAATAGGATCAATAATGAGCGCCAAATCGCTGAAGTCTTATGGACTAAAGAGCTTTAAATGCCCCTAAAATCCTTAAAAAACCGCTTGAATCAGCATTTTGATCTATCGCCTCGCTACGGGAGCGTGAAAAAAATCATGCCCAATATCGTTTATGCGGATGGTTTTAACCCATCCGTGGGCGATGTGGTGAAGATTGAAAAAAGCGATGGCACCGAATGCGTGGGAATGGTGGTGGTGGCAGAAAAAGAGCAGTTTGGTTTCACGCCCTTTAACTTTATAGAGGGGGCTAGGGCTGGCGATAAGGTGCTGTTTTTAAAAGAGGGGTTGAATTTCCCTGTGGGTCGTAATCTTTTAGGGAGGGTGCTTAACCCTTTAGGGCAAGTCATTGACAATAAGGGGGCGCTAGATTATGAGCGGTTAGCGCCTGTGATCACAACACCTATAGCCCCTTTAAAAAGAGGCTTGATTGATGAGGTTTTTAGCGTGGGGGTGAAGAGCATTGATGGGCTTTTGACTTGCGGTAAGGGGCAAAAACTGGGCATTTTTGCCGGCTCTGGTGTGGGTAAATCCACGCTAATGGGCATGATCACTAGGGGTTGCTTAGCACCCATTAAAGTGATCGCTTTGATTGGGGAAAGGGGCAGAGAAATCCCTGAATTTATAGAGAAAAACTTAAAAGGGGATTTAAGCTCTTGCGTGTTGGTGGTCGCTACGAGCGATGATAGCCCTTTAATGCGCAAATACGGGGCTTTTTGCGCGATGAGCGTGGCTGAGTATTTTAAAAACCAAGGGCTAGACGTGTTGTTTATCATGGATTCAGTGACTCGTTTCGCTATGGCTCAAAGAGAAATCGGTTTAGCCTTAGGCGAACCGCCCACTTCCAAAGGCTACCCCCCATCCGCGCTTTCTTTATTGCCTCAATTAATGGAGAGGGCGGGCAAGGAAGAAAATAAGGGGAGCATCACGGCTTTTTTTAGCGTGCTAGTAGAGGGCGATGATTTGAGCGATCCCATAGCCGATCAAGCTAGGAGTATTTTAGACGGGCATATTGTCTTAAGCAGGGAATTGACCGATTATGGGATCTACCCGCCTATTAATATTTTAAACTCCGCATCAAGGGTGGCTAAAGACATCATCAGCGAGTCTCAAAACCTTTGCGCGAGAAAATTCCGCCGTTTGTATGCGTTATTGAAAGAAAATGAAATGCTCATTCGCATCGGATCTTATCAAATGGGGAACGATAAAGAGCTTGATGAAGCGATTAAGAAAAAGGCTTTAATGGAGCAATTTTTAGCGCAAGATGAAAACGCTTTACAGCCTTTTGAACAAAGCTTTCAGCAATTAGAAGAAATCTTAAGATAAAAGGAATATAATGGAATCACAACTCATGAAACTCGCCATTGAGACTTATAAAATCACTTTGATGATTTCTTTACCGGTATTACTAGCGGGCTTAGTGGTGGGGCTATTAGTCAGTATTTTTCAAGCGACCACTCAAATCAATGAAATGACCTTGTCTTTTGTGCCTAAGATTTTAGCCGTGATTGGGGTGTTGATTTTAACCATGCCGTGGATGACTAACATGCTTTTAGATTACACTAAAACCTTAATCAAGCTCATTCCTAAAATCATAGGCTAGAAAATGCTAGAAACCACCATTGATTTTTCTCGTTACAGCAGCGTGAAAATCGGCACGCCTTTAAAAGTGAGCATTTTAGAAAACGATGATGAAATCTCTCAAGAACACCAAATTATCGGTTTAGCGAACAACCTTTTAATCGCTCCTAGCGCAAAAAATCTCGCCCTTTTAGGCCCAAACTACGATTATATTTGCGATAAGGGCGAATGCGTTGAAATAGGGGGAGCGGCCAACTCGTCTAAAATTTTTAATTATTTTAGGGCGAATGATTTAGGGGGTTTGGAGTTTTTAGGGCAATTGCCTGGCACTTTAGGGGCGTTAGTTAAAATGAATGCCGGCATGAAAGAATTTGAAATCAAAAATGTTTTAGAAAGCGCTTGCATTAATAATGAATGGCTAGGGAGTGGAGCGCTAGGATTAGATTATCGCAGCAGCAAATTCAATGGCGTTGTCTTAAGGGCGAGGTTTAAAAAAACGCATGGCTTTAGACAAGAAGTTTTAAAAGCGTGTCAAAGCATGCGCAAAAGCCACCCCAAATTGCCTAATTTTGGGAGCTGTTTCAAAAACCCGCCTAACGATTATGCGGGTAGGCTTTTAGAAGGCGTGGGCTTAAGGGGTTATTGTCTAAAAAGAGTGGGCTTTGCTAAAGAGCATGCGAATTTTTTGGTGAATTTGGGGGGTGCAGGATTTGAAGAAGCCCTGGATTTGATAGAACTCGCCAAAACCAGAGTGTTACAAGAATACGGCATTCATTTAGAAGAAGAAGTGAAAATTTTAAGGTAGGGCTGGAAAGCTTTATTTGAGATTTTATAACCAACACTCCATTAAAATAGAATTAAAAATAAAAACTATAACCCACTAAACAAAAGGCTAACGCTAGACTAGGAAAAGGGCTAACCGAAAACATGGTTTCTAAGATATATGGATTTAAGAGATTGTTTTCAGTAAGTCTTTTTTGAGTGTTTAGATAGTTTTTGATTCCACCTTTTAACTTTCTTAGCAATAGCGCTTGATAAAGCAATAGGCACAGCAACTTGCTCATTATCTTTGAGTGTGTGTCAAAATATATGGTTTTGAAATGAAGCTTTCGCACTCAATCAGATTAAAATAAACCCATGATAGAATATAGAGAAATTTTATACAAGGATTATTGATTGGAATTTACAATCACTTCTTTATTTAGTGGGTGCGGAGGATTGGATTTGGGATTTTGTGGAGGGTTTGACTTTTTAAATCGGTACTATGCTAAAAATCCTTTTAAGATAATTTATGCTAATGATTTGGATAAAAATGCTGTTTTAACCTATCAAAAGAACCTTAACGCACATATTGAATGCAAAGATGTTAAAGAGGTTGATTTTGATAAATTGATGCCCACTGATATTGTTTTGGGTGGTTTTCCTTGTCAAGATTTCAGTTTTGCCGGCAAAAGAAAGGGGTTAAAAAGTGAAAGGGGGCGACTTTATGAGAGCATGATTAGATGTGTAAAAGATTTAAAGCCTAAGATTTTTCTTGCTGAAAATGTAAAAGGTCTTTTAAATATTGACAATGGAAACACTTTTAAAAAGATTTTGGATAGCTTTAAAGACTTAGGCTATATGGTTAATTTTGCATGTTTGAAAGTAAGCGATTTTGGAGTATCGCAATTAAGAGAACGAGTCATTATGGTAGGCGTTAATGAAAGTTACTTTAAAGAGCCTTTTAGTTTTAAAATATTAAAGAAAAGTCATGCCCCTTTTGTGTATGAAATATTGAAAGATTTGGAAAACTTAACAGAAGGGGCTATGCCTAATCATTTTTATTCTAAGGCTAAACGCAATAAAGGACAAGGTAATAATGCTATTAACAAAGATACCTACGCTCCCACTATGCGAGCCGAACATCATGGCAATATTGAATACCACTATAATAATCATAGGCGTTTGAGTGCAAGAGAAGTTGCACGCATTCAAAGCTTCCCAGATAATTTTATTTTTTACCCTAGCACTTCATCAGCTTATAGGCAAATTGGCAACGCTGTGCCGCCTGTCTTTGCATGGCATTTAGCGCAAGGAATAAAGGAATTTTTATATGCAAACATTGTTCAATGATGAGAGAATGATATTAAAAATACAAGAAAAATTACCTTATTTATTTCAGCTTGTAGAAAGTGAAAACAGCAGGGATGGTAAATTAGGAATGGAGATTGGTTCGGCTAGAGAAAGGGTAATTATTGCCCTTATGCTTTATTATTTTGGTAAAGAGAATGTGCAAACTGATTTGGCTATCACACAAAAAGAGATAGATGTAATTGTTTTAAATAAGCCTTATTCCATTAAAATGGCTCAAACATTGAACGGCATTAAGCTAATATGGACTACTGATGCTTTAAAAATACAAGAATTTATAGAGAGTTACAAACCAAATACAGACATTTTATTTGTGCATGTTTTTTGGGGAAAAGAGGGAGGGTTTTACTATATTCCTAGTGCTACACAACAAGGAGTTTTAACAACTAAAAGTAAAGAATTTTATTTTAAACTTCCTAAAAGTGGGACAAATTCTAGGGGAGTGGAAATTTCAAAATTAGCCTTATTGGAATGTATCGCTCACAAAGACACGCTAAGAATTCCTATTTTTTGGGAACGCACAAATAACTTAAAACATTCTCCATATGATAAATATTTAGAGCTATGGCAATCCTAAAATCCTTATGTTATTCTTAATAAACTCTAATAATTTTTGAGGTATCAAGGGCTTTGGAACACTAAAAGATCATCGTAGGCATGAAAGCTTTTTATGAATCACTGATGCTATAAAAATAGGAAAGGCTTTGTTTTAATTGGGTGCTGATTACAAAAGAGCTTGATTTTAATTTTAATGGTGCGATAACTTTTTAAAAGCGTTCTTAGGGGGTTAGGGTATCGCAAAATACCCCCTATATCCTTATAAGTTTACATGATACTATAAAATAAAATGACGCTATTTGCAAAGAATTTTAAAAACTTCATCGTTTTTTTGTCCTTTAAGAGAGTTTGAAAACTTTTTTCAAAATATTTTTTACCCTAAAACCCAAATAATCCCTAATCGTTTTTGATCTGATGTGGGTTTTAAAAGATTGCATTTGTTGGTCTTTAGCCATTTCAAGGCGTTCTTTAAAAAAATCGTTTTTAAAAGGGGTGCAAAAAAGGTTTGCAAGCCAAAAACCCGCTTCAGCTTCATAGCAAATCAAACGCTCGTTCAAAGAACTCACAGAACGCCAGGGCTTGTATTTGATGAAATGGAGCATGATGATGTTTTTAGGGTAGTGCTCTTTGAAAAAGTCAGAATAGCAATTATAATGAATAGGCAATTCTAAAACGCGCTCCCAAAACACCATATTGATTAAACACTGCTCAGGGTAAAAAAGGTCTTTCCCTCTAGTTTTTAAAAACTCTAAAGCGATTTTTTCAAACCCATTTTCGCGCCACAAATCTAAATTCGCTACCAAAAAGCCCATGTTAAAGCCCTGATGGATGCGTTTTAACTCGTTTTGGCTAAAGCGTGAAAAATCAATCTTAAAATTCTTACAAGTGCGCTCAATAAAATCACAAAAGGCTTCAAAAGGAAGGTGAGAAAATGTGTCTCTCACCATGCCAAGCAATTTAGTGGGTTCATTATCCAGTGCAAAATAAGCGCTTGCAACATCGCCTAAAAACACCGTATCCATATCTATGGAAATGATTTTAGAATAATTAGGGAAGAGCGAAGCGAGCAAGAGCCGGCATAAAACAAGAAGCCCGCCATAACGCTTGGAGCAAGACTCATTGAGATAGCTTTCTATGGAATGATCGAGCGAATTGATGTCTATAAACTCTAATGAAGCGAATTTTTTAAAAGGCTCAAGGGTTTTTAAAAGCTTGTTTTGCTGCTCTAAAGTAACCCCTTTAACCAAACAATGGATTTTATACACGATGCTAGCACCTAAAAGTTGGTTGCTTTGATTTAGGGGGCTAAAATCTATCATGCTTGTGTGCCTGCTCGCATGTGAGAGTAAGGAATAAAGGCAAACTCCTGCCCCTAGCGCGTAATTCTTATCAAAACTCATAAAAATAGGGATAATTTGATCGGGTAAGTTTTGCGTATCCATTTATCGCTCCCTTGTATCGCTTTTTGAGTGTTTTAAAATCGCATGCCTAACTTCTTTAGCACTCCCCACATAAAGGTTATTGAATTGGGTTTTATTGAAAGTGTTTTGGCGCTTGGCTAATTTGATGGTGTTAGAGGTAATCGTTTCTTCTAGCTCCTTTAAAGTGAGTTGTTTTTCTAAAAAAAGAATGCTTTCTTTAACGCCTATGGCTTTAAAAGGCTGCGAATCTTTAGGGTATTGAGTATAGAGGGCTTTGATTTCTTCAATAAGCCCTGAATGGAGCATGTTCTTAGTGCGCTGTTTGATATTGTTATGAAGCGCGTTTTTTTCAACAGACAGAGCGAATAAGGAGATAGCATGCTCAAAGGGTTTTTTAGGGTTAGCCTTAAAATACTCGCTTGGGGGCGTGTGGGTGGCATAAAAGATTTCTAAAGCCTTATGGATGCGGTAAGTGTCGTTTGGATGGATTTTAAAAGCCATGTTAGGGTCAATGGATTTTAAAAATATATAAGGGTTAGAAAGAGTGGCAATTTCTCGCTCTATTCTTACAACCTCTTCACCGCTAAGTTTTGGCATGCTGCTCAAACCTTCTAAAATGGATTTGAGGTAAAAACTGCTCCCCCCTACAATGAGTAAAATCTCTTTAGAAGACACCCTCATAGCGTCCTCTAAAAGGGTTTTAAAAAGGAGGGCGTTATTTTTTTCATCAATATTGAGGTGATCTAGGGCGTAATGCTTGATGTTTTTTCGCTCTTTTAGGCTGGGTTTTGCCGAAGCGATATTGATGTCTTTATAAATACTCAAAGAATCCAAAGAAAAGATTTCAGCGTCCAATTCTTGGGCTAATTCAACAGAAAGAGCACTTTTCCCGCTCCCGCTAGGCCCTAAAAGCGCGATGAGTTTCTTAGGAGTTTTGATAAGGAATCTCCCTTTTATAAGCGTTCAAAAACCCTTCCAAGTCAAATTTTTTACGGCATTCTTCGGTGAAAAGATGGATCATCAAATCCCCTAAATCCAAAATGATCCACTCTTCATTAGACTCATCTATCTGGTAAAAGACTTCCCCTAAAGGCTTAAGGGTGTTTTTAAGCGCATCTAATAAAGAAAGGGCATGCTTATTCGCTAGCGTGGTGGCGATAATGACATCTTCTACCAAATAGGGGGTTTTAGACAAATCAATATGCGTAATATCAAAAGCCTTTTTTTCATCTAATAAAGCCGTAATCGTTTCTATGCGTTTGTTCATGAGTTTCCTAAAAAATGGGTTAAAATAGCCTTATTATAACTTAAATCAAGGAAAGATTAATGACCCCTGAATCAAACCTCAAATCCTTAGGCACTAAAACGCCCTATATTTTTGAATACAACAGCCAGTTATTAGAAGCTTTCCCTAACCCAAACCCCAATTTAGACCCTTTAATCACGCTAGAATGCAAGGAATTTACAAGCCTTTGCCCGATCACTTCCCAGCCGGATTTTGGCGTGATTTTTATCCGCTACATCCCTAAAGATAAAATGGTAGAAAGCAAGTCTTTAAAACTCTATTTATTCAGTTACAGAAACCATGGAAGTTTTCATGAGAGCTGCATCAATACGATCTTATTAGATTTAGTCCAATTGCTAAAGCCAAAGTATTTGGAAGTGTATGGGGATTTTGCCTCTAGGGGTGGGATTGCGATCAAACCCTTTGTGAATTATGCGATCAAAGAATACCAGGAATTTAAAGAAAAACGCCTTTTGAATGCGAAATAATGTGCAAAGATAGGGTTTTAAGATTAAGCCCTTCAAAATTAAATGGACAGGTTAGGGGGAGAATGAAAAAAGAAAAAATAAAAGAATAAAAGAGAGATTAAAAAAAAGAGACCCCACAGGGGGGGGGGTTATTCTTTTAACTCTGCCTCCTCTTTATCTAAATTAGCGAGATGCTCATCAACCTCTTTAGTAGTTGCTAGTCCAATATTGTTAAAAATGTCTTTTAGCAAGTTTTTAGTAAGACCCGCACAGCTTAAACCATACTTATTGATACCGCCATCGCATAAGAGTTGCGCCACAAACATCGCCTCATTTTTGTTTTTAGGTAAAGTCGTAGCCCAAAAACCATCAGGAGAAAAGTCGTTAAGTTCTTTTTCAAACTCCTTATTACCCTCCGCATATCCTTTAATCACGCCACAGAATAAAGTCGTTGCAACTCTATCCAAGTTGTCAAATGTCGTAAGGTCGCATTTTTCCACATCTCGGCTTTCAATCATAGCACTCCACTCCGCGTCGCTATGCTTATTTAAACCCTCCGCATAATAAAGAGCGGTAAGAATGATAGCGACCGCTTGATTACCACTACCCTCAAAAAACATAGGAGAGAATAACGCCCCAAGCCTACTTTTTCTCTCGCTTAAAGTATAATCCTCCGCAATAATCTCAAAGCTAGTCTTATCATCAGTAGTCTTAAATCCAAAAGCGAGTTTAAACCTATCCTCTTTAGGAGTAGTAGTCCTTTCTTTAACACTCGGACCGCTCGTAACGATTTTAATCCCTTTTAACAAATCCTCTCCGCTTGTTTCAGCGTGATTATTCGCAACTTCATTCAAAGGCACTTCCTTAAACCATTTTAAGAATTTTTCGCTATTGAAAGCGTAAGTGGCTTCGTTGCCTTTTTGGCTCCTTAAGGTTACACGATTAAACCCAATATTAATGACTTTAGCCTCCACCACTTTGCCGTTGATTGTGGCTTTGACCGACGCTCCTACTTTTAACTGATTTTCGTTTTGAAAACCCATTTTTTGCTCCTTGCAATTTTAAATTTTTAAAATCCGCTACAATCACCCATTTAGGGTTCTTTATCTTTTCAGCATGGTTTGTTCCTCCTTGTTGTGGGTTGAAGCGCTAAAAACAGACCCTTTATTTTTGAGTGATCGCATCATTTAATGTCCTTTAAAAGAGCGTTTTTAAAAGCTTTAATGGCGCTTTCACCCACTAATTCAGCGATACGATAACGCGCGATTAAAAAGTCTAATAATTTTTCGCTCCTTTCTTGAATCTCTACAATCCCAAAAGAAGCGTTTTTAGCCACTTCTTTTTCACTATAAGAGCCTTTGAGGTATTCCTTTCTTTTTTCATCAAAAGGTTTGTTGCTTAAAGAGCTGTTAGCGTTTTTAGAAATTAAGAGCAAGTTCCCTAAAGCATGCACGATATGGGGATTTTTAGCCCAATTTTTTTCTTTAGCGCTATAGCCTTGATTGGGTTTTTGGGGCAAGATATGCTCAATACTTTCTATACTGCCATCAAAATTCAAGGTCGTTTCAGGGTTGTGGTGCAACTCGTATTCATAAAGCAAGTAATTCAATGCCTTGCCCCACTGATACCATTTCTCAGTATTCTTTTTAGAATGGATAGTCTCTTCAAGCAATTCCAAGCCGCTATGCTCTCCCTTGAAAAAATTCTTTTCTAGCGTTGGAAGATCTTCAATAACGATATTTCCTTCCCCATATCTATACGCTCTGAACGCTTTAAAAGCCAATTCAATCCATTCATTTTTAGCCGTATTCTTGCCAGCAACCCCATAGATTAAAAACCCGAAACGCTCCAAATACTCTAATAAGCTCTCTAATTCTTTGGTGGTATAAGGCTGTTCATTAGCGCTTCTTCCAACAAGCTGTATGGTTAAAAGAGAGAGCAATAAGGGCAGAAAAGCGTTATCGCTCAAAGCGTTTAAACGCCGCATTTTGTCTAACAAGCCGCGCATTTTAGGCGTGATTTCAATCTCAAGTTTTTTATCGTCATCAAAAATAAGGGCGATAGATTTTTCATCAAGCGTGTGTAAGAAATTCCAAACCTTAGAAGAATAAGAAAGATAAAATAACAAATGATCTATTCTTTCATATTCATCATCAAAGTTGGTGTTGTCGGTATACCTTTTATGAGCGTTAAACTCCATCTCCAATAACCTCTTCTTAAAATCCCCTTTCTCGCCATAATAATACGCCACAAAATGCTTTAAAAAACCCTCTAAATGATCGTCTTTAAATTGCCTCAAATCGTAATAAATGATCGTGTAGGTGTCATTGATTTCGTTTTGAAGATTTTCTAATTTTTTGCCATCACAAATCTTGTGCACCACAAAATGCAAGCGGTTTTTAAACAATTCTAGAGTGGATAGATCCTTACCACGATTGTTAATCGTTTCAAAAGAGCTGAACGGATCGATTCGGTTATCGTTCAATTCCACCACGCTAAAAAGCATTTTTGTTATAAGGGCATCAAACATTCTTTCAAGCGTTTCAATGGGCGTATCGCTGATTTTTTCTTTAAAAAATGCGTAAGCGTTAATAAGATTTTTAGCGTAAAAAGAAGTTTTGAACGCTTCCAAATCTTTTTCTTCTTCAGTGATCGCTCTAAAAGCTTCGCTCAAACCATAATACTTATAGGATAAAATGGGTTCAAGGTTGATTGAAGAATACTTTTTATCTTTGTTTTGGGTAATCTTGGCTAAAAGGCCCAGTAAAATCAGGCTTGTAGCCAATCGTTGCTGGCCGTCTATGATTTCAAACGCGCTGCTTTCAAACTCATTTTCAGACTTTCTTAAGGTTAAGCTATGCATGTAATGGAATTTATCTCCCAGCTTGGACACATGCTCTAAATCGTTCCAAAAATCCTTTAATTGCTTTATTTGCCATGCATACCCCCTTTGATAGCTGGGGATTTCAAACACGCCTTTTTCAATCACTCCGTTTAAATCCAATAGTTTCATTAAAATCCTTTCTCGTTACGGGCTGACAATCAACGATCGTTCAACTTTTTCGCTCAATCAATTTTGGTTTTCCAAGTCGGGTGCTGTGCGTGAAATGCCAAGTGTTTTTATTGACTAATTCTTCATATTCTTGGCTCCCTTTTTGAGCGCAAACGCCCTCAACCTTTAGTGCTCCCTCTTCATCAACCCCAATAGTGTCATGGTCAATCTTTAGGGCAAAAACGCTCCGTTGGACTTCAGCCCCTCTAGTCGTTGAATCCTCATTCACAATACCAATCACATAATCCGCTTTACGCATGAGTTCAAAATGTTCGTATTGAGCCACTTCGCCCATTCTTGGACGAAAACCTGTCAAAGTGCATTCATCGCACCACTCTTTAAAATCCTCATTCCCTGGGATGGTTCCTTTATACGCGCCTGAAACCATGCACAACAACAAATTGTATTTTTCATGCGCTTTTAAATCTTCTAACTGAGCCATCATCTCTCCTTTGAATTTAACTCTGTAAGCCCCACTGATTTAAAAATGGGGCTTATGGAATCAAATGGTTTAAAAAGATTGCGGTGTGGGTTAATGAAAAGGTTAATAGTAGAGGGAATAATAAAGAGTAAAAGATTTTTAAATAGGTTTTGGTAAAAGTGATAAAAGTTATGGTAGCGTTGCTTGAATGATTGAATGATTGAATGATTGAATGATTGAATGATTGAATGATTGAATGATTGAATGATTGAATGCCATTTCTACCCCTTTTTTGAAAAAAAGATAACTCATAGTATTGTATCTAGCGGTATTCAATCAATGGTTAATGGTGCGTATTTATTTTTTAATGATGATGCGTTTTTATCTTATTTTAAATGGTGATGCGTTTGTTTTTATTTAATGATGTGTTTAATTTAATGATGCGTTTTTATTTGATGATGCGTTTATCCTAATATTAAAGCTTTATTCTCTACCCCCATATCCAATCGCTCCCCCATCATTTCCAATAACTTTTATCCATTCCTTTCCAACTCTAAAATTTCTTTCAAACTCTAAAATTTCTTTCAAATCCCAAAAACTTTAAGCAAACTTTAAGCATTGCATGTCTATAATTACATTTCGTTTTTAAAGACAAGCTTTAAAAAGTTCTTTAATTTTAACTCAAACAAGTCATAAAAGCTAAAAAGCTTTAAAGCATAAAAAGCTTACCAGCTGATAAAACTTGGTCATTAAATAAAGATTAGGGATCAAGCATTTTTAGTCTTCTTTAAAGGGTTTAACAGAACGATTATAGCAGGTTTTTAAAGAAAAACGAAGTTATTTGATTTAACATTGTTAATAGCCTATGTAAAAGTAAAGTTAAAACTACAATAACTCTGTCTTATATTCATTAAGGCAGTGGTAGCGCTGAAGAATATTCGTGCAATTGTCGTTATTCATTATAAAAGGGCGGGTTTTAAAGGATATTTTAAAATTTAAAACAAGCTTTTAAGAGCAGATGGCGGATGCCTTGCCAAAGAGAGGCGATGAAGGACGTACTAGACTGCGATAAGCTATGCGGAGCTGTCAAGGAGCTTTGATGCGTAGATGTCCGAATGGGGCAACCCAACTAATAGAGATATTAGTTACTCTAATTTAGAGAGCGAACCTAGTGAAGTGAAACATCTCAGTAACTAGAGGAAAAGAAATCAACGAGATTCCCTAAGTAGTGGCGAGCGAACGGGGAAAAGGGCAAACCGAGTGCTTGCATTCGGGGTTGAGGACTGCAACATCCAAGAAAACGCTTTAGCAGAGTTACCTGGAAAGGTAAGCCATAGAAAGTGATAGCCTTGTATGCGACAAGGCGTTTTCAGGTAGCAGTATCCAGAGTAGGCCAGGACACGAGGAATCCAGGTTGAAGCCGGGGAGACCACTCTCCAACCCTAAATACTACTCTTTGAGCGATAGCGAACAAGTACCGTGAGGGAAAGGTGAAAAGAACCGCAGTGAGCGGAGTGAAATAGAACCTGAAACCATCTGCTTACAATCATTCAGAGCCCTATGATTTATCAGGGTGATGGACTGCCTTTTGCATAATGATCCTGCGAGTTGTGGTATCTGGCAAGGTTAAGCGAATGCGAAGCCGTAGCGAAAGCGAGTCTTAATAGGGCGAACAAGTCAGATGCTGCAGACCCGAAGCTAAGTGATCTATCCATGGCCAAGTTGAAACGCGTGTAATAGCGCGTGGAGGACTGAACTCGTACCCATTGAAACGGGTTGGGATGAGCTGTGGATAGGGGTGAAAGGCCAAACAAACTTAGTGATAGCTGGTTCTCTTCGAAATATATTTAGGTATAGCCTCAAGTGATAATAAAAGGGGGTAGAGCGCTGATTGGGCTAGGGCTGCTCGCCGCGGTACCAAACCCTATCAAACTTCGAATACCTTTTATCGTATCTTGGGAGTCAGGCGGTGGGTGATAAAATCAATCGTCAAAAGGGGAACAACCCAGACTACCAAATAAGGTCCCTAAGTTCTATTCTGAGTGGAAAAAGATGTGTGGCTACTCAAACAACCAGGAGGTTGGCTTAGAAGCAGCCATCCTTTAAAGAAAGCGTAACAGCTCACTGGTCTAGTGGTCATGCGCTGAAAATATAACGGGGCTAAGATAGACACCGAATTTGTAGATTGTGTTAAACACAGTGGTAGAAGAGCGTTCATACCAGCGTTGAAGGTATACCGGTAAGGAGTGCTGGAGCGGTATGAAGTGAGCATGCAGGAATGAGTAACGATAAGATATATGAGAATTGTATCCGCCGTAAATCTAAGGTTTCCTACGCGATGGTCGTCATCGTAGGGTTAGTCGGGTCCTAAGCCGAGTCCGAAAGGGGTAGGTGATGGCAAATTGGTTAATATTCCAATACCGACTATGGAGCGTGATGGGGGGACGCATAGGGTTAAGCGAGCTAGCTGATGGAAGCGCTAGTCTAAGGGCGTAGATTGGAGGGAAGGCAAATCCACCTCTGTATTTGAAACCCAAACAGGCTCTTTGAGTCCTTTCAGGACAAAGGGAGAATCGCTGATACCGTCGTGCCAAGAAAAGCCTCTAAGCATATCCATAGTCGTCCGTACCGCAAACCGACACAGGTAGATGAGATGAGTATTCTAAGGCGCGTGAAAGAACTCTGGTTAAGGAACTCTGCAAACTAGCACCGTAAGTTCGCGATAAGGTGTGCCGCAGCAATGCGGTCTCAGCAAAGAGTCCCTCCCGACTGTTTACCAAAAACACAGCACTTTGCCAACTCGTAAGAGGAAGTATAAGGTGTGACGCCTGCCCGGTGCTCGAAGGTTAAGAGGATGCGTCAGTCGCAAGATGAAGCGTTGAATTGAAGCCCGAGTAAACGGCGGCCGTAACTATAACGGTCCTAAGGTAGCGAAATTCCTTGTCGGTTAAATACCGACCTGCATGAATGGCGTAACGAGATGGGAGCTGTCTCAACCAGAGATTCAGTGAAATTGTAGTGGAGGTGAAAATTCCTCCTACCCGCGGCAAGACGGAAAGACCCCGTGGACCTTTACTACAACTTAGCACTGCTAACGGGAATATCATGCGCAGGATAGGTGGGAGGCTTTGAAGTAAGGGCTTTGGCTCTTATGGAGCCATCCTTGAGATACCACCCTTGATGTTTCTGTTAGCTAACTGGCCTGTGTTATCCACAGGCAGGACAATGCTTGGTGGGTAGTTTGACTGGGGCGGTCGCCTCCTAAAAAGTAACGGAGGCTTGCAAAGGTTGGCTCATTGCGGTTGGAAATCGCAAGTTGAGTGTAATGGCACAAGCCAGCCTGACTGTAAGACATACAAGTCAAGCAGAGACGAAAGTCGGTCATAGTGATCCGGTGGTTCTGTGTGGAAGGGCCATCGCTCAAAGGATAAAAGGTACCCCGGGGATAACAGGCTGATCTCCCCCAAGAGCTCACATCGACGGGGAGGTTTGGCACCTCGATGTCGGCTCATCGCATCCTGGGGCTGGAGCAGGTCCCAAGGGTATGGCTGTTCGCCATTTAAAGCGGTACGCGAGCTGGGTTCAGAACGTCGTGAGACAGTTCGGTCCCTATCTGCCGTGGGCGTAGGAAAGTTGAGGAGAGCTGTCCCTAGTACGAGAGGACCGGGATGGACGTGTCACTGGTGCACCAGTTGTTCTGCCAAGAGCATCGCTGGGTAGCTACACACGGATGTGATAACTGCTGAAAGCATCTAAGCAGGAAGCCAACTCCAAGATAAACTTTCCCTGAAGCTCGCACAAAGACTATGTGCTTGATAGGGTAGATGTGTAAGCGCAGTAATGCGTTTAGCTGACTACTACTAATAGAGCGTTTGGCTTGTTTTTTGCTTTTTGATAAGATAACGGCAATAGAGCATGGATAAGTTACCACTGCCTTACTGAGTGTAAGAGAGTTGGAGTTTTATAAAGACTTTTATACGATTAAACTTTAATGAGAAACAAGATAAAATCTAACTTGTTTTAATTAAAGAGCTATTAACTACCTTCTAAAAACAGCTCCTTATAAAGAGAAAGGGGAGTTAAGGGTAAATGCGTTTTATCTTTAGCTCCCTTTTCCTTGTGCCTTTAGAGAAGAGGAACTACCCAGTTAACCATTCCGAACCTGGAAGTCAAGCTCTTCATCGCTGATAATACTGCTCTTTTCAAGAGTGGGAATGTAGGTCGGTGCAGGGATAGGGAAATGTTTTTTAGTCTTGCTTTTTGTCTTTTTCTTAATCTTATTTTTAATGTTTAAGTTTGGCTTCAATGTTGTTGTTTGTTTTTGGGGTTGTGTTTTTTACGCTAAAGTTTCTCAGTTTCTCAGTTTCTGGAGATGAGAGGTATGGGCAATTAAGAAAATGGGTAGAGAATACCAACAATTAGGAGGTTTTTATGGTCGTAGATGTTTCAAGCATTCCTTTTCAAGAATTTTGGCACATGCAAATCCATCAGCAACATCTGCAAGTAAGATGGGATGTGCATGATGTGCACCAAATTTTAGAAGAATACCACTTCATTGGTTTAGCGGATTGGGAAGAGAGCAAAGGACAAATTAGAGATTTTTTAGAAGTGATGCGGGTGAATGACATTGTGCCATCAAGCATGGACAACAACTTGTAGCGCTCGCACAAGTCATCGGCGGGGCGTATAACATTCACAAAGATCGGGCATTATGTGTTAGCGAAGAAGACCCTTTAGTGGATTGGATACATTACAGGCGACCCGTTAAGATTTTAGATTGGGCAAAAGAGGGGCAGACGATCCCACAGGGTAGAGGCACTTTAAATAAGTGCGTAAGTCCGGGGACAGAAACCTCGCAAATCATTATGGGGTGGTATGAAAAGGTGCAAGAAGCCTTAAAAGCCAAAGGTGAAAGAGTTGTCTTAGTTTAAAAATCTCACATGTTACCCTTTGCAAGGGTGGGAAAGTAGGGTGGTGCGGGGATAGGGAAATGTTTTTTAGTCTTGCTTTTTATTTAATTTTATTATTGACTCATTGTTTTGTTTGTTTGGTGGTTTATTGGGGTTTGGTTGTTTATTCTTTATGTTTTATTCAAAGTCTTTTAGAGATTTAAGAAAGCGAGTTTGAAAACAAAATAAAATCTAAAATCATAAAATACAATCTAACGCAATAAAATAAAATTTAAAATCCAATTTTTTAGAAAGTTTTATCCCAACAGCACGAAAAACTCTGTCCTTTAGGTCAGAGGTGTAAGTGCATATCCGTTAGGCTATATTTAAAGCTAAAATAGGTTAAAATATCTCCAGTCTTTTTGGGGTAGGAAAAATATCCATGCAGACTTTAAAGAACAAAGCCTTTCGTGTTAGTATTCAATGGAATGCTTTAGTTAGGAAGCTCCTTGCTTTAGCAAGGGGCGGTTTCACTCTTTGAGAATGTAATTATTTATAGAACTCTTATCTAAGCTTCTTTTAAAAGGAAGTAGTTTATGAAGTTTTTTAAAATCCCTAAACTGCACTAATTCTAAAGAGTGATAAGAAATGTTTTTAGAAAGTTTTATTCTTTAAAAAGTTATCGCTTTATAACCAAGCTCTTTAGTTTGATTGTAAAAAACGCTTTTAGCGTTTTAGATTTTTATTTTTTATTCTTTATTCTTTATTCTTTATTCTTTATTCTTTATTCTTTATTCTTTATTCTTTATTCTTTATTCTTTATTCTTTATTCTTTATTCTTTATTCTTTATTCTTTATTCTTTATTCTTTATTCTTTATTCTTTATTCTTTATTCTTCCGCTGGTGGTTTTTTTATTGCTTTTGTTCTTTTGTTTTTAACTTTTTTAGTTGGGGTTGTTATGGGGTTTGTGTTTGAATGGTTTTATGTGTTTTTAGATTTTTAGAACCGATCTAAAAGAAAACTTTTTTCATCAAGTTTCTTTTTTAAAAAAGCCCAAAAATTTCTTAAACACTTCTTTAGGATCGAAAGTGTCGCACACCTTGCACCCATACATGCCAATTAAAATCACAAGCCAGCTCACATACACCCAGCTCATCAAAAACCACAAAATAGAAACGCTCCCATAAAGCTCATGGTAAGTGCGGTTATACAACACATAATAAGTGAAAGCCCATTTCAGCACATGCCAAGAAACGCTCGTAAAAAACACCCATAAAAACACCCAAAAATAATGTTTAAATACCTTATTCGTAGGAATGGTAAAAAGGATCAAAAAAAACGCATAAGTGCCTATCCATCTTAAAACATGCAACAAACTTGAATCTTTATCTTCAAAAAACACTTGGATCTTAATATCAAAAAACACCACCAAAGGCAGAGCGAATAAAAACACTAAAGTCGTGCCAAAACCCCAAAATAAAAAGATTTCTTTACCCTTAAAATGCGCGTAATCTCTGGGTTTTGCTTGAAAAATTTTTGACGCGATGGAGCGGTAATTTTCACAAAAAAGCACCAACGCCACCACAATAGACACCTCTTCAAGCGTGCCTAAGGTCATGTCTGTTTTTTTAAAATTTTCTAAAAAATCCTTAATTGCGCCAATGAGTTTAGGGGCGTTGGGGAAAATCAAGGCTTCCATTTCACCGCTGTGCACTTGCAAATAATGAGACACAAAAAGGCTAAACACAAACAACAAAATAGGCGATAAAGACAAAATCGTATAAAAACTCAAGCTAGAAGCGTAGTAAAACAATTCGCTCAAGCCCAAAAAGGCGTTTTTCAGACGCTTGGGGAAAATCATTCTAAGAAGGCGCAAAAACCCTCTAACGCTTTTAACAAGTTCTCTCATTAATGACAGCTTGTCGCCATTGTCAAGCCATAAGAGAGCAGTTTTTCTATATCTTTTTTAGGGGCTTTACCTTTGGTGGTTAAATAATCCCCCAACACCACCGCATTGATGCCGTATTCAAAAAGCTTGGCTTCCTTTTTATCGTTATCTTTAAACACCACTTCACGCCCTCCAGCCACCATAAGCCTAGCGTTAGGCAAAAACTCTTTAGCTAAAAGCACGCATTCTAGGGCTTCATCTGCGCTTAAAGTCTCTGCATCAATGGGCAATACCGGGTTTTTAATGAAAAAATTAATGGGTGTGGTGTGCGGGGAGAGCGAAGCTAGCGCCCTGAGCATTTCAATCCTGTCTTCCCAGCTCTCATTAAGCCCAAAAATCCCCCCACTGCACAAGCCTAACCCCGCCCTTAAAGCGTTTTCGCATGTGATAAACCTTTCTTCCCATGTGTGCGTGGAACAAATTTTAGGGAAGAAATTTTGCGAAGTTTCTAAATTATGGTTATAGCTATGAATACCCGCATCTCTTAAAAACTCTAATCGCTCCAAATCCGCGCGCCCGCAGCATGCGATTAAATGCAAGCCTAATTCTTCTTGATTGATGGCTTTAGCTAATTTAGCGATATATTCGCATTTTTCATCGTCTAATTCGCGCCCTGAAGTAACCAGACAAAACCCTAAAGCCCCTAATTCCCTTAACGCTCTAGCCTCTTGTAAAACCACTTTTTCATCTTTAAATTTATAGCGTTTAATCGCTCCTTGATGGTGTGAGCTTTGCGTGCAATAAGCGCAATCTTCCTTGCAATCCCCACTGCGCACATTGGAAATAGAACATAAAAAAATCTCTTGCATAATCGTTCCTTTGTTTTAAAAAAGTTGGTTTTTTTGGATTGATTATAGCAAAGAAAAAGAAGCGCTTTTGATTTTAGGGGCTTTATTCCATTAAATATTAAAACTAAAACTTTATTTGATTTTAATTTAATTGTTCGCTAGCGCCTTTAAAACCAAACTCAAAACTTTACGCTATAATTTCTTCACTTTTTCATTAAGGGATTTCATGCAAGATTCATTCAAGGTTACCCCCCCCCCCCCCCAATCAGCCAAAAAATCTCACACGCTAAGTAAAGCACCCAATCATGGAGGAATAGAGCTACCCACCCACATCACAAGCCATTTAAAAAAAGAGCTTAGAGATTATCAAAAACAAGCGATACACCATTATTTAGAAAAACGACAATCCAACCCAACTCAAAAGCATTTCATGTTTGAAATGGCAACCGGTAGCGGTAAAACCTTAGTAATGGCGGGTTTGATTTTAGAATGCTACAAGCAAGGCTATCAAAACTTTATCTTTTTTGTGAACAGCACCAGCATTTTAGAAAAAACGAAACTGAATTTTACAGACAGCGTCTCATCAAAATACCTTTTTAGCGAGAATATCAATATCAATGATGAAAACACAGAAATTAAAAGCATCAATAATTTAAACGAGAGTCACAAAAACGCTATCAACATTTATTTCAGCACCATTCAAGGCTTGTTTTCCTTATTCACTAAAGCTAAAGAAAACGCTATCACCCTAGAGGATTTAAAAGATCAAAAATTGGTTTTTTTAGCGGATGAAGCACACCATTTAAACACAGAGACTAAAAAGAAATTAAGCGGCGCGGAATTTAGTGAAAAACGCAACTGGGAAAGCGTTGTGAAATTAGCCCTAGAACAAAATAAAGACAATTTATTGTTAGAATTTAGCGCCACTATCCCTAATGAAAAAAGCGTTAAAGACAAATATGAAAAATTAAAGGTGATCACTTACACCTTAAAAGAATTTAGCGAGGATAAATTTTGCAAAAACATCTACTCCCTTTCTTATGAAAATAAAGAATTAGAAACGCGCTTTTTAGGGGCATGCGTTTCAAGTTTGTATAAAGAATTATTAGCCCAACACCATAATATTGAAAACTTTAAACCATGCATTTTGTTTAAAAGCGAGAGGATTGAAGATAGCAAACAAAATCAAGAGCGCTTCAACGCTTTTTTAGACAATTTAAGCCCTTCAGATTTAGAAAATTTTTTCAATCACAGCCGCAACGCTTTTTTTAAAGACGCTAAAAACTTTTTTGACAAGCAAAATTACACCCCCAACCTTGCCGCATTCTTGCAAACGAAATTCAAAAAAAGCGTTCAGATTAACACCAATAACGAGAAAGAATTAGAAAAGGGCATGCTTTTGTTGAACTCCCTAGAAGACAGAGACAACCCTAAAAGAGTGGTTTTTAGCGTGGACAAGCTCAATGAAGGCTGGGATGTGTTAAATTTGTTTGACATTGTCAGGCTTAAAAATAAAGCCAATCAAAAAGACACCACTAAAGAGGCCCAGCTCATAGGGCGAGGAGCGAGATACTACCCCTTTAGCTATAACGATTTCAAGCCAAACCGCATAGAGTTTTACCAACGCAAGTTTGAACTTTTTAACCCCTTAAGCACGCTAGAGAGGTTGGACTACCATGCCGTTTATGACAGCGAGTTTATCGCTCAATTAAAAAAAGATGTGGAAGAATTAGGATTAGGGTTTATAGATGAAAATAAAGAAAAACAGACTATCCCTTTAACACCCACCAAGCGTTTCAAATGCTACTATGCGAGCAACACAAAAGACAAAAACAAAAACCTATTCAATAAAGACTATACAGACCCTGTTGGTGTGAAACTCCAGAGTTTGCATGTCCCCTTATTTGGCTTTATTGTGCATGAAAAGAAAGTGGATTTTAAAGAAGACAATAAAGGCGATAAAATTTATTATAAGCCCGATACCTTAGGTAAGATCCCCCTAAACTATTTTTTAAAAGCCCTTAATTTAAAAAACCTGGATTTCAAAACGCTTAAAAAAGCCTTTAAAAAACATGCCTTTAACAATAAAGTGGGATTTATAGAGAGCTATATTTCTCCATTAAAAACAAACTTTCATAAAAACCAAAAGTTTGACGATAATAAAACGCTTTTAGAACTCGCTGTTCATATCATTGAAAACTTAAAAAACACGCTTTTAAAAGAGCAAGATAAATACGAGGTGAGCGAATTAGAATTAAAAGAATTTGAAACGCATAATAAAAGCCTTAGCGCTAGCGAATTGGAAAAAGACATTCCCTCTTATGAATGGCTGCTTTTTAAAGACATGAGAAAACTAGACAGCGAGTTAGAAAGGGCTTTTTTAAATTTCATCAACGACAATAAAGAGATTTTAGACAAGAAATTCAAAGAATGGTGCGTTTTAAGGAATGACCATTTCACGGAATTAAAAGTTTTTTGCAATATAAAAGACAGCCCTTATTACGCACAAGGTTTTGAGCCGGATTTTATCCTTTTTGCCCAAACGCATAGCGATGAATTTTTAGGCTTCACTTGTTATATGGAAGCTAAAGGCGAACATTTAGAGCCTTCTAACGCTTGGAAAAAAGAATTTTTAGAAATGCTAGAAAACGCCGTGCTTAAAAGCCATAACAAAAAATTAGATTTAAAGGGCTTGCCGTTTTTCACGCTCAAAAATAGCGTAGTAAATGAAAAATTTACAACCGCTTTCAATCAAATCTTTAAGGATCAAGAATGTTAAACAACCCAATAAAAACCCTACTAGATGATTTAATCAATCGTTTCACTAAAGAACGCTTAGAAACTTTAATCATACAGAATGATGAAACGCTTTTAACTTTCATGCTTGAAAACCAAAACGCCAACGACTACAAAAACGCTTTTTTTAAAACGATCGCTAATGTGCTTGTATTCAACCAAGAAGCGTTATTAGAATGTTTGACGAAAGAATTAGTAGAAAACTCTTTCACACGATTTGCCAATAAAATAGGCTTATATTCACAAGGGCGTCCTAAAGATCATCCTATCAAATCCAGCGAACTAGTCGTTTTGAATTTCCCTTTTAAAGACAATGTTTTACTGGGCAACGCTAAAGATAACAGCTCCAAAACTAACGAGTGTTTTTACCATGAAATACTGCATAAAAAAGAAATTGATGCGCTTTTTAAACAAAAAGCGTTGTGCCGTTTTGAAATGCATGGAGAAGGCGATTTAGAAAGCGCTTTAAAAGACAAGAACACAAACTACCTTATCAAAGGCAATAACTTGATCGCTCTTCATTCTTTAAAAAAGAAATTCGCTAAGCAAGTGAAATGCATCTACATTGATCCTCCTTATAATACCGGTAATGACAGCTTTAATTACAACGATAATTTCAACCACAGCTCTTGGCTAGTGTTTATGAAAAACAGGCTTGAAGCGGCTAGGGAATTTTTAAGCGATGATGGGAGTATTTATATTAATTTAGATTATAATGAAGTGCATTATTGTAAGGTATTAATGGATGAAATTTTTAAACGAGAAAATTTCAGAAGTGAAATTATATGGAGAATGGGGTTTTTATCGGGCTACAAAACGGCTGCAAAAAAATATATAAGAAACCACGATACAATTTTGTTTTATTCTAAAAGTGATAATTATCTTTTTAATAAGACTTATATAGAAAATAAAGATTTTTTACCGCTATTAACAAAAAATGAAGTGCAAAATGCTTTTAAAAAATTTTCTTTTCCACAAGAAAAAGTAGATGATTTTTTAACTTTTATAAATCATGAAAATAGAGGTGAAAAATATCCATTAGAAGATACATGGAATAGTAATAAGTGGGATAAATTAAATTCAATTGCTATTGATAGTTCAGTTTCAAGAGTTGATGAAACTATAGCAATTGATGATGAAAATTTTAAAGGTCAAAAACCAGAAAGTTTAATTCAAAGAATTTTAGAGGTTTCTACTAACGAAAACGACCTCGTGTTAGATTTTTTTGCCGGGAGCGGGACGACTTGCGCGGTGGCGCACAAAATGAAACGCCGCTACATTGGAATCGAGCAAATGGACTATATAGAAACGATCACCAAAGAAAGGTTGAAAAAAGTCATAGAGGGCGAGCAAGGGGGCATTTCTAAAAAATGCGGTTTTAAAGGGGGCGGGAGTTTTGTCTATGCTGAATTGAAAGAAGTGAATTTAGAAATTAAAAAACAAATCCTTAACGCTAACAGCAAGAGCGAATGCCTAAAAATCTTTAACGATCTTAATGAGCGTTTTTTAAAACGCACCGATTGCAAGATTGATGAAATCCATAGCGAAGAGTTCCACAATTTAGATTTAAACGAGCAAAAAAGGATTTATTGCGCTTGTTTAGACTCTAACGAAGACTATTTAAACTTGGGCGATATTGACGAAGACGCATGGGAGATAGATGATAGCACTAAAAAATACAATGAAATTTTTTATTCTTAAGTTTGATCGTTCAATGCACTCCGCTTAACGCATCAAAACGCTACGCCTATTTAGTGGGCAAAAATAAACAATATAGAATAAACAATGTCGTTTAAAAGCTAGAGGAATTTAAAACGCTTGGGCTAAAAAATTTTTAGCTCTGCTTGACATAAGGATAACTAATCCGCTAGCAGTAAGCATCCGCTCGCTATAAACTCGCTATAAAATAAAAAAGATCATTAAAAATAAACGATTAAAAATATTGTTGTAGTATTCAAGCCAACCAACAAGGAGCAAAACATGAAAACCTTTAAAAACCTGCTCTGTTTTAGCTTGATCGCTATGAGTTGGCTCCAAGCGGACATGCTGGATAATTTCACTAAGGCCATTAACAGCTACACCGCTAAAAAGCTTAATGAAATCAAGGATCAAGTCAATAGCGCTAACCCCGCTAAAAATCACAATCCCATTCATAACGCTAATGGCATGATCATTAACATTGATTGTAAAGTCTTAAAAAATAACTTTTATTCGGTGTGTTATTCTAGCGAGTTAAAAAACCCTATTTATGGCGTAAGTGTGTTGTTTGGGGATTTAGTGGATAAAAATAATATTGAGAAACGCTATGAGTTTAGAACGGACACACGATTATCCCAATACCAACAAGCCACGACACAAGATTACACCAGAAGCGGTTTTGATAGGGGGCATTTTGTGGCGAATGACGCTTCTTTTGATTTTGCGTCTAACCCTTTAAGAGAGACTTACAGAATGACTAATATCACCCCTGAAGCCAAAAACACCAACAGGCATTCTGTTTTATTAGTGGAAAAAGAGGGCCGTAATTTGGCTAGGAAATACCATCAAGTTTTAGTAGAAGAACTCACCATCATCAAACAAGGTTATAGGACTTTTAGCTCTAAAAATATCGCTATTCCTAGCGGATTTTGGTACCACTATGATGTAAGTCTAACGGATAGCTATGAAAACGCTAAAAGCGAATGTTTTTATATCCCTAATGACAACCAAAAATATCCCTTACAAGAAATGAGAAGAGATTGTAAAGAATATGAGCGCATTGAAAAGCAAGTGGTTTTTAAGAACAATAAAAACACTGAGTTGAATGAATTGCCTAAGTATTTTAACAACGCTAAGAAATATTAAAACCGCCAATGCCCGTAAAAACACCGGTGTTTTTGATAAAAAAGTTTAAGAAATCAAATTCCTAAATGGCTAAAATTGGTTTTTTGTTGGAAGCAATAAGGGTTTCATGGTGTTGGAGAAATGGGATAAAAATGATTATTACCTGCTTCTCGCAACTCTAAAAACAACAATATGCAAATTTTAAATTATTCTACATCATTTTACTTTACATGAACTCCTGGAGTTTGTTCGCTTGCGCCATCCATTCTGCAAGGCTTTCATAATCGTTGTTTTCTATCCAAGCCTTAGCTTGCGCGATTTCTTTTTCGCATTTTTTAATCGCTTCTAAGACATTGTCTCGGTTTTGTTTGAAAATATCTTTCCACATTAAAGGCGAGCTTTTAGACAAACGGCTCATATCCCTAAAACCCCCACCCGCTAAAGACAGAATCATCTCTGGGTCATTTTGCTTTAAAACGCTATTGGCTAGAGCGTAGCTCAAAACATGGGGTAAATGGCTGATATAAGCCACATGGGTGTCATGCTCGCTAGATTTCATTTTAATCAAGCGCGCTTTAACGCCTAAAAAGATTTCTTTAGCGATCTCTACTTGCTCAGCCCCTGAATCTTCTAAATCGCACAATATCACCAGAGCGTTTTCATACAGCCCCTTAACGCTCGCTTTAGGGCCATAAAACTCTGTCCCGCACATGGGGTGCGCGGCGATGAAATTCTTACGAATACTTTTAGGGATATTATGAATGATTTGCGCTTTAGTGCCCCCTAAATCAATGATCGTTGCGCTTTTTTTAACGGAAGTCATTTTTTTCAAACATTCAATGATGCCCTCAACCGGAATGGCCAGAAAAATCACATCGCATTCTAAAATCTTTTCAAATTCCACGCATTCATCTACAAGCCCCAAAGTCAAAGCCAATTTAGCATGCAAAGCGTTATGATCATAGCCTATAACGCTTTTAAAACGCCCCCATTCTTGTAAGGCCAACCCTAAACTCCCCCCCATAAGCCCTAAACCAATAATGCCTGCTTTCATGCCAAATTTTAAAGCAAAGTTCTTTCCAACACTTCAGCGATGTTTTTCACCGCAACGATGTTTAAATTCTCCCGCACTTCAGCAGGGATTTCATCTAAATCCCTTTCGTAATTTTTGACAGGAACAAGAGCGGTTTTAATGCCGGCTTTAAAAGCAGCGATCAATTTTTCTTTCAACCCCCCTATGGGTAAAACTTCCCCGCTCAAAGTCAATTCGCCCGTCATTGCCACTTCGCTCCTTGTAGCCCTGTCGCACAAAATGCTCGCCATCACGCTCGCCATAGCGATCCCAGCGCTCGGGCCGTCTTTAGGCGTAGCCCCCTCAGGGACATGCAAATGCAGATCATAAGCGTTATAAACTTTCAGCGCTTTTTTCTTTTTCTTACCCTCCGTATCTTTAGGGGTTTCGCTAGGGATTTTAGGCGCTTTTAAGGTTTCGTTATCCAACAAGACTTTGACAACAGAAAAGGCAATAATGGCGGATTCTTTCATCACATCGCCTAAGCTCCCAGTGAGTTTCAATTCCCCCTTGCCTCTAATCTTAAGCGCTTCAATTTTAAGCACATCACCGCCTACTGGAGTCCATGCCAAACCATTGACGATACCGATTTTATTTTCTTCATCTATGGGGTCAATTTCAAACACCATGCGTTCTAAATACTCTTTAAGGTTGTTAGGCGTGATAGAGACGCAGAAATCTTTGTTTCCACCTCTCTTTTCGCTTTTTTGATCCTCGCCTTTTTTGGTTCGCCCTTTTTTGTGCGGGTTATCTTCTAGGCATTTTAAAGCCACTTTACGCATAATCGTTGCGATTTGTCTTCGTAAATCCCTAACGCCCGCTTCTCTGGTGTATTTTTCAATAATGAGTTTCAAACACTCATGGCTAATATCCACTTCGCTAGGCTTTAAGGCGTGCTTTTCTAATTCCTGGGGGATGAGATAGTTTTTAGCGATTTCTTCTTTTTCATTAGGCGTGTAGCTGGACACGCTGATAAATTCCATTCTGTCTCTTAAAGGGGCTGGGATCCTGTCAATATTGTTAGCGGTAGCGATAAAAATCACTTGCGATAAATCAATGCTAAAATTCGCGTAATGATCCCTAAAAGCGCTATTTTGCTCAGGGTCTAAAATCTCTAATAAAGCGCTTGCTGGATCGCCCCTAACGCTCCTATCCACCTTATCAATTTCATCTAAAACCATGACCGGATTCATCTTTTTGGCTTCAATAAGCCCTTGGACAATGCGCCCGGGCATTGAGCCTATATAAGTGCGTCTGTGCCCTCTTAATTCATTCACATCTTCTAAGCCCCCCAAAGCGATCCGAACTAAAGGGCGCTCTATCGCTTTAGCAATGGAATTAGCCAAGCTTGTTTTACCCACGCCAGGAGGCCCATAAAAGCATAAAATCGTGCCCTTAGTTTTGTCTTTTTTTTCTGGCTTTTTCTTGCGGCGCATTTCTAAAAGCTGCATGGTGGCAAAGTATTCTACAATACGCTCTTTAGGCCTTTTTAAGGAATAATGATCCTTGTCTAGTTGTTCTCTCACATGCTTGATGTCAAGCGCTTTTTTCCCGTATTGCCCAAAAGGCACATCCAGCATGGTTTCAATATAATTTTGCAAAGTCGCGCTATCAGAGCTGTCCGCATGGGTTCGGCTCAGTCGGTCAATTTGCTTTTTAATCTCCTTAAACGCTTCTTCTTTTAAAAAAGGCTTGATGCTTTCTAGTTTTTGGTAGTATTGGTTTAAATCTTCATCTCGCTGTTTGTCTGTGCCAAGCTCTTTTTGGATTTGTTTGAGCTGCTCTTTTAAGAAATATTCCTTATTGGTTTGCTCCATTTTTTGATGGACTTTGGATTTGATTTCTTTTTGGAGTTTTTGGGTTTTAGTTTCTTCTATCACAATATCAATCAAATCCAACAAGCGCTGTTCGGTGTTGTTGTTGGCAAAAAGAGAATACGCTTGATCTCTTTTTAAATGCAAGGCCGCTGCGATTAAATCAGCGATGCGGTTAGGATCGTCATTGTCTTCTAAAGCCTTGATCAAATCCGGAGGAAAGAGTGAGCTGACATTGGCTAGAGTGATCACTTTTTCTTTTAAGACTTCCACGATAGCTTGAATGTTTTCTTTATCGTATTCTAAATATTCAATAGGGCTTATTTGAGCTTCTAAAAAGCCTTGCTCGTTTTCTTTAGCAGGCTCTAAAATACGCCCCTTAGCGATGCCATTAAAGAGCAATTTCACGCGCCCATTAGGCATGTTGGCTTCACGCATAATAGATCCAATCACCCCCACATCATAATAAGGGGATTCATTATCATTCAATTTGTCTTTTTGGCATGCAATAAAGACTAATGATTTATTGTTTTTAGCGTAAGCTACCGCCTTAATGCTCGCATTATTTTGCAAAAAAATAGGGGCTATCATAAAGGGGTATAAAAAAGTGTCTTCTTCTACCAATAAAGGCAGAATTTTAGGAAAATCTTCAGTCATTTTTCATCTCTCTGTTATAATTTGCATGGTTTGAAATATCCTACCAATCAAAGATTAACACATACCAAGGCATGTGCGATGGTTTGGGTTTAGTCTCTTTCTCTAAAGTCTCATCTATTCTTTCTAAATAGCGTTTCACGCCCTCAGGCTTGTGGCGTTTTTTATAGACATTTGCGATCGCGCGATTGAGCTCGTTTTGCCCTAAAATGAATTTGATTTGCATGTATTCTACATAGGGGCGGTAACGGCTGTTGGGGTATTTTTCTATAAATTCGCCTAAACTCACAATAGCATTAGAGATAAATTCCTGGTCTTTAGAATGGTTTTTGAAAGCGTAATAATGCGATTGCAATTTTAAAAAGGTCAAATAATCCACATTGTCTTTCGTCCCAAAGCGTTTGATGTATTCATCAAAGTAAAAAGACGCCAAAACATACTCTTTCTTTTTCATGTGCGCTTGCCCTAAAGCTAGCATCGCTTCTGGGACAAGGGGGGAATTGATGTGTTCGCTCTGTAAAGAAGAATAGTAATTGTCCGCTGTTTCTAAATTGGCAAAAAGGATTTCTCTCAAAATCCCTTGATACCAAAAGATCGCCGGTCTGTTGTATTCGTCTTTTTTTTTCTTTTTGTTCGCGCAACCGGTGCCTATAACAATGATTGCCATTGTGATAAAAAGGAAAGTTTTAAAATGTTTTAAACGCATGCCACCTGTCTTATAAAATTGAATTTTTGAATAATCATGGTTATTTTTTCTTATCTTTCTTATTCCCACCGAATAATGTCAGCACCATTTCCCCAATCATGCACACCGCACCAAAAACATTCCACCCAACACCATAATTAGATTTACTGGAATTATTTTTCTTGATTTGTGGTTTTATTTTACTCATTTCTCACTCCTTGTTATATTTTATAATTGTTCCGTTAAACTTCCATCATGGTTAATTTATTGGGATTATACCCAAAACTAGCAAAAATTGATTTTACCAAAATTGTTTGATATAATACAGAGTTTAGTTTAGAAATCATTGAGCGCTGGTTTTAAGGCGGTCTTTTATTCTTTAAGGAGAAGATTTTGTGCTTTTTTAAAGGGAATGCAATCGCCTATGATTTTTGATGTGAAAGCGCCTATCTTAGGGTTTGAAACCATTCATAAAATGCGTTTGCAAAAGATTGATGAAATCTTTTTGCGTTTGAATAGCACAGAAAATAATTCCGTGGTGTCTTTCACGCTGGTCAATCCCTTTGCTTTAAGAAAATACGAATTTGAAGTGCCTACCCCCTTAAAAATCCTTTTAGAATTAGAGGGAGCAAAGAGCGTTCTGGTCGCTAATATCATGGTCGTTCAAACCCCCATTGAGCTTTCCACCGTGAATTATTTAGCCCCTTTAATTTTCAATTTGGACAAGCAGCTCATGGGGCAAGTGGTTTTGGATTCTAACAAATACCCACACTATCATTTAAGAGAGAATATTCTGAGCCACACGCATGAATGATGCATAAGCGGTGCAGAATGGCGTCTATGCAAAGCGTTTCTTTAAGTTTATGGCGTAATGCATTGGTGTTTTTGCAAATACAAGCGAGCGGTTTTCTTATGGTATAATAGCGGTTATTTTTTAGAATAACCAACGCTAAAAATAGCGCTTTAATTGAATCCAAAACAAGGAGTTTATTTTATGGAACAAAGCCATCAAAACTTACAATCCCAATTTTTTATAGAGCATATCTTACAGATTTTACCTCACCGCTATCCCATGCTCTTAGTGGATAGAATTATAGAGTTACAAGCTAATCAAAAAATTGCCGCTTATAAGAATATCACTTTTAATGAAGATGTGTTTAACGGGCATTTCCCTAATAAGCCCATTTTCCCGGGCGTTTTAATTGTAGAGGGCATGGCGCAAACGGGAGGGTTTTTAGCTTTCACTAGCTTGTGGGGGTTTGACCCTGAAATAGCCAAAACAAAAATCGTGTATTTCATGACGATTGATAAGGTTAAATTCCGCATTCCTGTAACCCCAGGCGACAGATTAGAATACCATTTAGAAGTCTTAAAACATAAAGGCATGATCTGGCAAGTGGGCGGCACGGCTCAAGTGGATGGCAAAGTGGTCGCTGAAGCCGAATTAAAAGCCATGATCGCAGAGAGAGATTAAAAAATGAGTAAAATTGCAAAAACAGCCATTATCTCTCCTAAAGCAGAGATTGGCAAGGGCGTAGAGATTGGGGAATTTTGCGTTATTGAGGATCATATCAAGCTTAATGATGGCGTGAAACTCCATAACAATGTAACCTTACAAGGGCATACTTTCATTGGAAAAAACACCGAAATTTTTCCTTTTGCCGTGCTAGGCACACAGCCTCAAGATTTAAAATATAAGGGCGAATACAGCGAACTGATTATTGGAGAAGACAACCTTATTCGGGAATTTTGCATGATAAATCCCGGCACTGAAGGGGGGATTAAAAAAACCATTATTGGGGATAAAAACCTGCTCATGGCTTATGTGCATGTCGCTCATGATTGCGTGATTGGCAGCCATTGTATTTTGGCTAATGGCGTAACTTTAGCAGGGCATATTGAAATAGGCGATTATGTCAATATTGGCGGTCTTACAGCGATCCATCAGTTTGTGCGTATCGCTAAAGGGTGCATGATAGCCGGTAAGAGCGCTTTAGGCAAAGATGTGCCACCTTATTGCACCGTAGAGGGCAATCGCGCTTTTATTAGGGGGTTAAACCGCCACAGGATGCGCCAATTACTAGAGAGTAAGGATATTGATTTTATCCATGCGCTTTATAAGAGGTTGTTCCGCCCTGTCCTCTCCTTGCGAGAGAGCGCTAAATTAGAGTTAGAAGAGCATGCCAATAACCCTTTTGTGAAAGAGATTTGCTCTTTTATTTTAGAGAGTTCTAGGGGCGTGGCGTATAAGTCAAGCGAATATTCTAGCGAAGAAAAACAAGAGGAATAACATGAACGAAACGCTTTATTGCAGTTTTTGCAAAAAACCAGAATCAAGAGATCCCAAAAAACGCCGCATTATTTTTGCGAGCAACTTGAATAAAGATGTGTGCGTGTGCGAATATTGTATAGATGTGATGCATGGGGAATTGCACAAATACGACAGAATGGATTCTTTATTAGCGCTCAAAAGAGACCGATTAAGAAGAATGGAATCCAGCGTTCATGAAGAAGAGTTTTTGCTCTCTCACATTCCAGCCCCTAAAGAGCTTAAAGCGGTTTTAGATAATTATGTGATAGGGCAAGAGCAGGCTAAAAAGGTTTTTTCTGTAGCCGTGTATAACCATTACAAACGCTTATCTTTTAAAGAAAAACTCAAAAAACAAGACAGCCAAGACAGCGATTTAGAGTTAGAGCATTTAGAAGAAGTGGAGTTGAGCAAGTCTAATATTTTATTGATCGGCCCTACAGGATCAGGCAAAACTTTAATGGCGCAAACTCTAGCCAAGCATTTGGATATTCCTATCGCCATTAGCGATGCGACCAGCTTGACTGAAGCGGGTTATGTGGGCGAAGATGTGGAAAATATCCTTACAAGATTGTTGCAAGCGAGCGATTGGAATGTTCAAAAAGCCCAAAAAGGCATTGTGTTTATTGATGAGATTGATAAAATCAGCCGTTTGTCAGAAAACCGCTCTATCACTAGAGATGTTTCTGGCGAGGGCGTTCAGCAAGCGTTATTGAAAATCGTTGAAGGCTCTTTAGTGAATATCCCCCCCAAAGGCGGCAGAAAGCACCCTGAGGGCAATTTCATTCAAATTGACACGAGCGATATTTTATTCATTTGCGCCGGAGCGTTTGATGGGCTAGCGGAAATCATTAAAAAACGCACCACGCAAAATGTGTTGGGTTTCACTCAAGAAAAAATGAGCAAAAAAGAGCAAGAAGCGATTTTGCATTTAGTCCAAACCCATGACTTGGTTACTTATGGGCTTATCCCTGAGCTTATTGGCCGTTTGCCGGTTTTAAGCACGCTAGATAGCATCAGTTTAGAAGCGATGGTGGATATTTTACAAAAGCCTAAAAACGCCCTAATCAAGCAATACCAGCAACTTTTCAAAATGGATGAGGTGGATTTGATCTTTGAAGAAGAAGCCATTAAAGAAATCGCTAAACTCGCATTAGAAAGAAAAACCGGGGCTAGGGGCTTAAGGGCGATCATTGAAGATTTCTGTTTGGACATTATGTTTGATTTACCCAAGCTTAAAGGATCGGAAGTGCGTATCACCAAAGATTGTGTTTTAAAACAAGCTGAACCTTTGATCATTGCTAAAACGCATTCTAAAATGCTTCCTTAAAAAATACGCTTATAAATTTAATGATAAAGGATTGGAAAGGGCATGATTTTTAGCAAATTAATCGGTTTGTTTTCGCATGATATTGCCATAGATTTAGGCACGGCTAACACGATCGTGTTAGTCAAAGGGCAGGGCATTATTATCAATGAGCCTTCTATTGTGGCGGTGCGCATGGGGTTGTTTGATTCTAAAGCTTATGATATTTTGGCAGTGGGGAGCGAGGCTAAAGAAATGCTAGGCAAAACCCCTAACAGCATCAGAGCGATTCGCCCCATGAAAGATGGCGTGATTGCCGATTATGACATTACCGCTAAAATGATTCGCTACTTTATTGAAAAAGCGCACAAACGAAAGACATGGATTCGCCCGCGCATCATGGTGTGCGTGCCTTATGGATTGACAAGTGTGGAAAGGAATGCGGTTAAAGAGAGCGCTTTAAGCGCGGGGGCTAGAGAAGTCTTTTTGATTGAAGAGCCTATGGCAGCCGCGATCGGAGCAGGCTTGCCAGTCAAAGAGCCTCAAGGGAGTTTGATCGTGGATATTGGCGGCGGCACGACTGAAATTGGCGTGATCAGCCTAGGGGGGTTAGTCATTTCTAAAAGCATTAGAGTGGCTGGGGATAAATTGGATCAAAGCATCGTGGAATATATCCGCAAGAAATTCAATCTGTTGATAGGGGAGCGCACCGGCGAAGAGATTAAGATTGAAATCGGTTGCGCGATCAAATTGGATCCGCCTCTTACCATGGAAGTGTCAGGGAGGGATCAAGTGAGCGGGCTGTTACACACGATTGAATTGAGCTCTGATGATGTGTTTGAAGCCATTAAAGATCAGGTGAGAGAAATCTCTAGCGCTTTAAGGAGCGTGCTTGAAGAAGTGAAGCCGGATCTAGCTAAAGACATTGTGCAAAATGGAGTGGTGCTTACTGGCGGTGGGGCTTTGATTAAGGGCTTAGACAAGTATTTAAGCGATATGGTTAAACTCCCTGTGTATGTGGGCGATGAGCCTTTATTGGCCGTAGCCAAAGGCACAGGGGAAGCCATACAAGATTTGGATTTACTCAGCCGTGTGGGTTTTAGTGAATAATGCATGCGTTTTTATTTTAAATTCCTTTGGCTTTTAGGGATTTTTCTTATTTTTTATTTTTTAGACATTAAAGGCAGCTCTTCTTATATCAGCGATAGGGTTAAAAACGCCTTGATGAGTGCGAAAAACAGCTTATTAGACAACGTTCAAGCGTATTTTTTTCAAGCCCAAAACATTAAGGAGTTTCAAAAAGAACGCTTGATTTTAGAAGCTTTAAAACTAGAAAACGCCGATTTGAAAGAGCGTTTGAATAGTATTTATCCTTTAGAAAATCCAAAAATGACTTATACCCCTACTTTTATGACTTCATTCATCAGTTTAGAAGACACGCGCAGCGTTTCTCTCCACCCTATTGTAAATTTAGAAGAAAATAAGATTTATGGCCTTGTCTCTCACAACCAAGCCATAGGCATTGCGGTGCTAGAAAAAGGGCGCTTGAACGGGTTTTTGAACGCTCACAAGCGGTGCGCTTATAGCGTGATGGTAGGCAAAAATCAAGTGCTAGGCTTTATAGGATCTAATTTCAAGCAAGAATTAATCGTGGATTTTATTGTCCCTAGCGCTGAAATCAATATAGGCGATCAAGTGCTAACGAGCGGGCTGGATGGGATTTTTGGAGCGGGGGTGTTTGTGGGCGAAGTTTCAAGCATTGAAGATCATTACACTTATAAAAGCGCGGTGTTGAAAAACGCTTTTTTAAGCGAAGCCAAACTTTTAAGGCATGTGTTTTTAAGCGATGTGAAAAACTAGCGCTTTATTCAAGGCTAATAAGCGGATCTTTTAACCCCTTTCAATAAATTTAGGCCATAAGGTTAGAAAAAAATCTTTTAATTTATCTTTTTGGATCCAATCATCTTTATATTTATCCCCCACATCATCCTTATTTCCATAAAATTTTAAAACCACTTGGATTTTGAAATGGGGTTTGTCTTTTGGAGTGAAAACCTTACCTTTAAAAAGTTTATACGCATCTGCTTTATGTTCGTAATCAGTGTGTTTACTCCCTTTAGGATCAATGAAACAAATGATCTGCGTGCCGCCCTTTTGCAGCCAAAAAATGAAATCAGGGAAAAATTTCCTTTCTGCAGCGTTGTCTATATAAGGGATAAACAAATTGTCTAAATGCTCATCAATCTTGCTGAACGCCCAAAAATCATAGTTTTCTTGCAGCGTTTTTATAGTTTCGGTTTCTTGTAACTCTTTTAAAAAATCAATTTCGCTTTCCACTTTAACCACATGCTTAAGCCAATCGCAGTTTTTGGCTTTAATTAAAGGGGTGTAGTAATGCTCTTTGAGTTTCAACAGCTCGGCACCATCAACTTCAAAGGTTTTGTCTTGTTTGTGTTTTTCTGTATCATAAGGATCGATCTCGCCTTGTGCGATTTTTTTTCTTTCTTTATCCAAAGGCGCATACTCTTTTACTTCTTGGATTTTTTTAACCAGTTCTTCTTTTTTGCTCGCCTTAACTTTAATCCTTTTAAAATGCACGATTTTCTCATTATCTAGGGCGTTAAACTCGTCTTTAGGCACTTTTTGATTAGGGTATAGCTTGCCTTTAATTTCAGAAATCATGTAATCTAAATCTTTATAATGCCAAGTTGATACCTTTTTAAAATGCGCTTGTTGTATCATGTCTTTTAACATCGTGTAATCTTTAGGGTCATAAATTTCATGCTTTAAAATAAAATGCTTTTCACTCATCAAATTAAAATACTCTTTTAAATCCTTAAAATTTTTTCCGCTCATTTTAAACGAAGCGTTTTCAGGAAGTTCAAGAATGCTTGTTGGTTCTTTCCGGTAACAAGGCACGAATAATGCGTGTTTTATGGGCGTTTTTTCTAATTTGATTTCACGCCAAGAACCTCTATTCTCACCCCCATTTTCGCTCTCTTTTTGGAACTTTAAAATCGCTTCAAGGCTTGCATGGTTGGTGGGTATCACAAAAAGCGTTTCTAACATCGCAGCGTTTGGTTTCAAGTCTTTTTTAACGGCTTCATCTATGTCTAAATACGCTAACCTTTGGCGTTGGTTTTTGACGCTTTCAATCCTTACGCCCCTGCCAAAAGATTGTTTCACAAACTTTTTAGCGTCATCATCAAGCCCTATATTTAAAAATAAAATCACGCTAGGCCTTGTGCTATCCCACCCGGTTTCAAAAGTGCGAGACCCCACTAAGATCATTGATACTGCTTCTATCAATCTGGCTGAAATAGCTCTCTTCTTTAAAGCTCAAATTCTTGCTCACCACCTTCACGCTCTTTAATTTTTCACAAATCCATTCGGTAATATCGCCTATTCTAATCAAGCAAAAGACTTTATCGCTAGTGTTGAGCTTGAAAGCGATTTCTTGGTTGTTTTTAGGGTTAATAATCACTTCAATATGCCCGTTACTGGCATAAAAAACTTCTTCTTTTAAGCCTTTAAAATCCATGCTCTTTAAGCTCTCTTTAAAAACCTTAACCTTATAGCCTTTATCTTTGTCATCGCTAAAAAGAAATTCTGGGGCTTTCAATTCCTCTAATAAATCCTCTTTAGCCTTTAAAAAATCGCTTCCATCGTCATTTTCAATCACGCGCGCTAAAGTTTTAAAAAAGATTTCCGCATCGCTGTTTTTAACATTCACAGAATGCGTGAACACGAGCATTAAAGGGTCGTAAAAATAGCCTTCTGTTTGATAGCGTTTTTGCATGCCTAAAAGCAATAACGCTTTTAAAAGAGCGATTTCTTTTTCCCTATCGTTTAAATCTTTTAATTCCTTAAAAGCGTTTAAATTGTTTTTCTTCAATAAAACAGACTCTTTACCATAGCCAAGCTTCACCCACTCGCCCACGCTCAAATTATACACCGCAGTGATGAGATCGCTTTCTTCGGTGAAAGTGGCGCTGAAATTGAATAAAAACCCCTTTAAAGACAGCAGGCTAAAAATCGCTTGTCTTTTGCTTTCAGACTTGTTCCCCTTATGCGCTTCATCTAAAATCACATAATTTTCCCCATTATCCCAATAATCCTTATAATTTAAAAGGTTTTCCTTGCTTTCTTTATCATCCATTAAATCCGCACGGTAATAAAAAAGAGTGATTTTTTCCATTAAAAAATCTTTTGGAGCGTGATGAAAATCTTTATGGGTAACGCTTTTAAGGCTTTTGAAATCAATTTGTTTGGAATAGTCCTTACCCCGGTTGTATTTTTCAATTTCTTTTTCAAATTGCTTGATCAAATGCTCGTTCGCGCTAAAAAACATGATATTTTTCTTAGGGATTAAACCCATTCTTATAGCCATGCTTAAAAGCTCTACAAGCTTAATAATGACAATCGTTTTACCGCTCCCTGTGGCCATGTAAAAGGCCAAGCGGTTGATAAAATTTTCAAAACTCACGCAATGATTTTCCACCTTAAAATGGCTCTTTAACAAAGGATTAAGTTTCTTGTTAGCGAAATCGCAATTGGCGAATGAATAACGCTCTTGATAAAATGCGTAAAATTCTTTTTTATTTTCTTTGAAATCTCTAAAATAAGCGACAAGCATTCTAAAAGCGTTAATCAAAGCTTGCTGTTGGTAATCTAAAAGCTCTTTATTGCTATCAAAGCTTTTAAAGTCTAGCCTTTCTAACGGCTCGTTAATCTCGTTAGTGTTCAATTCATCTTCAGCGAGTTTTTGCGCGACAAAAATTTCATTATAACTTGTTAAATCTTTTTTCTTTGCCATCATGACTCCTTACCAAATGAGCGCTTCTTTTAAGGCTTTTAAAATCTCTACTTCTTTATCATTCCCTTTAAATTTCACGACCTTTTCATTAAAAAACTCCACTTTCAACCCCCATAAATTTTCCAAAGTCTCTTTAATATCCACGCCCATTTTTTCTAGCGCGTTTAAATTGAGCGTGTAAGATTCGTTTTTGCATTCCACTAAATCGCTGTATTGTTCATCATAAGCTAAGGGTTTGTCATTGTCTTCATACTTGATTTTTCTTAAAATCTCTTCATAGCTTTCCAATGCATAAACTTTCACTACCCCACCTCCATTAAATTCTTTAGCCGCACCGCTTTTAAAACCGCCTATAACCTTTTTAAGGCGAGGCAAAATCACGCTCTCAAAATGCTCCCCCATTTCAATACCGATATACTTTCTCTTAAGCTTGTGCGCCACTGTGCAAGTCGTTCCGCTCCCGGCGAAAAAATCTAAAATGATAGAATTTTCATCACTGCTCACTTGGATTATCCTTTCTAGCAATTTTTCCGGTTTTTGGGTTAGATTTTCATTGTTTTTTACTCTTTCTGTTGAAGTAGAGCCAATGATAGGTATATTCCATAAAGTATCCACATAGCGTTCATGAGATAATTCATAAATAACCTTACCATTTTCATCTCTTGCTCTCATATTTTTACCATCTCGCCCTTCTCGCTTGCTTAAAAGAACTGGCTCACTTCTTGGCTCTTTTTGTCTGTAAAATATATATTCTTCATTTTTAGAATAATTTAAAATTGTTTCGGTGTTTTTAGCAAAACTATTGCCACTATTTGCCATTTTATTAGAGTAATACCAAATTATCTCATTTCTAAAATTTTCTTTATCAAAAATATCGTTGAGTAACATACGCCCCAAATAATTAGCATTGTTATCCAAATGCAGATAAAAGCTCCCTTGAGGGCTTAAAAAATCATAAGCGAGTTCCAAACGATTGTGCATAAGGCTTAGCCATGTGCTGTCTTGAAATTTATCTATGTAAGCAAAATCACTGCCGGTATTGAAAGGCGGATCAATGTAAATACAATCTATTGCTTCTTTATAGCGGTTTTTGAGGGAGTTTAGGGCCTGGTAGTTTTCGCTTTTAATGAGCGTGCCGTTGATTTCATTCTCACTGAATTGGCTTTTAATCTCTTCTTCTAAATCTTTAAAATAAATCGTGTCTAGGGGCAAAAACTCGTTTTCTAAAAGATTGTCCGTGGTTTTTAAATTCAAGTCTTGCCATTCTTTAACTTGTTTAGGGTAGTTTTTGTGGTTTGTGATTTTATCCAAATCGTAGTTTTTGGCTTTTAATTTGTCTAGGCTCACAATGAAATGCGAGTTTAACACAAAGCGCGGTTTGTTCCAAATCTTACAAAGTTCGTTTTCAAATTCGCTCACTAATAAAATGACTTTTAAAGCCACTTCCTTAATGGTGTTGATTTCATTGAGGCGTTTAGCGTCAAATTCAGTCATTTCTTTAAAAAGGTATTCAAACAAATACAAATCCAATTGCTCTTTTAAAAACCCTAGCGCGTTTTTATGGATAAAATAATCCATACTGCCTTGCTTTTTGAATTTTGCGAACGCTTTTTTTAATATTTCTTCATCAAGTTTGATGCCTTGATTGAAACAATCTTTTAGGATTTCACTCATTTTTGTTTGAGTTCCCTTGCTGCTGAGCGTAACGCTAAAATTTAGGGTGTTGGTTTTTGTGTCTGTATCTTTTAAATTAAAGACTAAATCTATTTTTTCATTATTCTTTTTACTTTCTAAGGAAGAAGTGTCAAAATTAAAAATAATGTTTTCTAATTCAAAGCAAAAATCCTTATAAATCGTTTCGCTTTTCACGTAATAAAGATCTTTGGTTTTATAAAATAAGGCGGTGTCTTTTTTAAGGGAGCATTTTTCATAACCGCTTTTAGTATAAAGGCTGTCGTAAAGGGGCGTGTCGTTGAAATAAATCCCTCCATTAGCGCTCAAATAACGCTTGAAAAAGCTATAGAGTTTGTCAAACAATTCTTCTTTGAGATCGTTGTTGTTTTGGCATTTCAAAGCAATGAGTTTTTTTAATTCTTGTTTTTTATTTTGGTAATATTGGCTTTTAGCCTTCATGAGGTTGATCATGCCACTTTTCACCGCTCTAGGGCTAGGATCTAAAAGGCTTTCTTGCTCATCTTCAATCTTAACGCCTATAAAAAGGTTTTCTAAAACTTCATAAAATTGCGCTTCGTTCGTTTTCATTATAACGCTCCTTTAAAAAGAAGTATTATAACAAACCCCACTCATTAAGCGCTACAATACCCCCATGCAAAAAAGATTTTTTTACTAGAAGACGATTACCTTTTAAGCGAGAGCGTTAAGGAGTTTGACTGATTGAAAATGTAGATTACCCTGACTAACTCATTTTTTTAAAATACCCCTATTTCATTGTAAAATTATCTCTGCAAAACCCGTTGAAGTTTAATAAAAGGTAAAAATAAGATTGAATATCAATAAAGTGTTTTATCATAGTAGCACCAACATGAATGAAGTGCCAGATAATAGCGTGGATTTGATCATCACAAGCCCGCCTTATTTCAACATTAAAGATTACACGAAAAATGGCACACAAGATTTACAGCATTCAACCCAACATGTTGAAGATTTAGGGGCGTTAGAAAAATATGAAGATTATCTTTTAGGTCTTTTAAAAGTTTGGCTTGAGTGCTATAGAGTGCTAAAACCCAATGGTAAGCTATGCATTAATGTGCCTTTAATGCCCATGCTTAAAAAGGTTTTAAACACGCATTATAACCGCCATATCTTTGATTTGCATGCTGATATCCAACACTCCATTTTGCATGATTTAAATAATACGCTAGAAAACAGGCCTAAAATGTTCTTACTAGATGTCTATATTTGGAAACGCGCAAATCCTACTAAAAGATTGATGTTTGGGAGTTACCCTTATCCTAGAAATTTTTATGCACAAAATACTATAGAATTTATCGGCGTGTTTGTCAAAGATGGCAAGCCCAAACAACCCACAGAAGAGCAAAAAGAACAAAGCCAATTGACTCAAGAGGAATGGGTGGAATTTACTAAACAAATTTGGGAAATCCCAATCCCTAATAAAAACGATATTGCTTTTGGCAAGCATGCGGCTTTGATGCCGGCTGAATTAGCAAGGCGTTTGATTAGATTGTATAGTTGCGTGGGTGATGTGGTGCTAGATCCATTTAGCGGGAGCGGGACAACCTTAAGAGAAGCAAAACTTTTAAAAAGAAATTTTATAGGTTATGAACTCTATGAAAATTATAAGCCCTTGATTGAGCAAAAATTAGGAAACTTGTTTGATTTTGAATAAGATTTATATAGAAGATGTTTTCATGTTTTTAGACAAATTAGAAGATAAAAGCGTTGATTTAGCCATTATTGATCCCCCTTACAATCTTAAAATTGCTTCATGGGATAGTTTTAAAAATGATGAAGAGTTTTTAACATTTTCTTACGCTTGGATTGATAAAATGCTGCCCAAACTTAAAGACACAGGGAGTTTTTATATTTTTAATACCCCTTTTAATTGCGCTTTATTTTTAGCGTATTTGTGCCATAAAAAAGTGCATTTTTTAAATTTCATCACCTGGGTTAAAAAAGATGGGTTTGCCAACGCCAAAAAGCGTTATAACCACGCGCAAGAAAGCATTTTATTTTATAGCATGCACAAGAAAAACTACACCTTTAATGCCGATGAGGTTCGCACCGCTTATGAATCCACCGAACGCATCAAACATGCTCAAAGTAAGGGGATTTTAAAAAATAACAAACGCTGGTTCCCTAACCCTAAGGGCAAATTATGCCTTGATGTGTGGGAAATCGCTTCACAAAGGCATGTTGAAAAAGAGAAGGGTAAAATCCTTAAGCCAAAACACCCTAGCATTAAACCTAAAGCGCTCATTGAACGCATGATAAAGGCTAGCTCTCACAAAAACGATTTGATTTTAGATTTATTTAGTGGCAGTGGCATGACTAGCTTAGTAGCTAAAAATTTGGAGCGTAATTTTATAGGGTGTGAGAGCCATGCTGAATATGTGCATGAGAGTTTGGAAATGTTTAAGTATGATGAATGCAAATAAAAAAGGATATTTAACATGCCAAAATTAGAAAAAATTTTTCTAGAAATCACACAGCTTGACCCTAGCAAAGAGTGTTTGAAATTCTTAGCTAATCGCATAAAAGGCTCTGATTATAGGGGCTTACACTTATCCCAACACAATCGTTACGATCAAAATAAAATTAAAACCATTATTCAAGCTATTTTTAATGAAGTGGGAGGAGATTTTTTACAAATTCGCACCACCGATATGAGCAAACGCCCTAGCAATATCATAGGCGAAGAGGTTTATGCAAAAGTGGTTGATAATATCTGCAAGTCTGAAATGCCTCAAGATAATTCAGGAAAAAAGAATCAAGTAACCCAAGACAGCTTGAGAAAAAATCTTTTTGTAGATATGCACAGAATGGGGTTGATTGACCGCTACAATAAAAATAAAAAACCTACAAACCCCTACATTCAAAGCAATATTAAATATATCAGTTTAACTCCCTTAGCTATAGAATTTTTAAACGCGCAAAAAGATTTGTTAAGAAAAAATTTTTGTTACACGCAAAGCTTAGAAAATCTTTTGCAAGGTTTTGGAGCAGAATGCAGAGAGGTAATGATAGAGCTTGACAATCATTATTTAGACATTGAAGAAATGATGTTTTTTGTCACCTTTTTAAATATTGAAAATTTTACTAGAAGCGAAATTATAGAATATGTTAGAGGATATAGGAGTTTGAGCCGTATCCAAAAAGAAAAGTTAAAAGAGTTAGCGCAAGATTATTGCAACCCTAATCATTTTAATGGGAATAAGCTGGAAAAGAGAGATTATCATAATTGGAAAAATCAAGCCCAACAAATTTTTAGCTTGCTAGAACAAAGCGTGTTTTTTGAAACCAATAAAGAGAGGCTTATTTTAAAAACGCTCAATGAAGAAAACAAACAAAACGATAAAAAACTCAAACGCTCTATTAAAGAGAAAGCCCTTTATTTTGAAAAACATGGCGTTAAAAAAGAAAAGGGCTTTGAATTGCACCACATTGTGCCTTTATGCTTGGCTCGCTCTATAGAAGAATTTGATCTTTTGGATAAATGGGAAAATTTAATCTATATTGATGCTTTTAACCATGCGAAAATATCTCAAACGCAAAATAAACATATTTGTTTGTATTTTAAAAATTGCGATGTGGTTTTATCTAAAGGCTTAAAAGAAGAACAAGAAAGCCTTTATTTTACTTACATTAAAAACGTGTTATATAAACTTGATTTACAAAATGTCATGCTGAGATACAATAAAGATTTATTGCATTCTAAAAACGGCTGATAAAATAAAGCGGTGTCTTTTTTAAGAGAGCGTTTTTCATAACCGCTTTTAGTATAAAGGCTATAGAATTAGCGCTACAATACCCCCATGCAAAAAAAGATTTTTTTACTAGAAGACGATTACCTTTTAAGCGAGAGCGTTAAGGCGTTTTTGGAGCATTTGGGCTATGAAGTGTTTTGCGCTTTTAACGGGAAAGAAGCTTATGAAAGGCTCTCTGTTGAGCGCTTCAACCTCTTGCTTTTAGACGTGCAAGTGCCTGAAATGAATAGCTTGGAATTGTTCAAGCGCATCAAAAACGATTTTTTAATCTCTACGCCTGTGATTTTTATCACCGCCTTACAGGATAGCGCTACCTTAAAAAACGCTTTTAATTTAGGAGCGAGCGATTATTTGAAAAAGCCTTTTGATTTAGACGAATTAGAAGCACGCATTAAAAGGTTTTTCAATGATGATCCCATAGAAATCATGCCTAACATTTTTTATTACCAACACTCTTTGAATATTAAAGGGAAAAAGGAAATCCTAGCACCCAAAACCGCTCAGCTTTTAGAATACTTTTTAGAGCATAAAGGGCAAATCATTAGCTCCCAAGTGTTAGAAAATAATTTGTGGGAGCAAGCTATTGATGATTCCACCTTGCGCACTTACATTAAAGTGTTGCGCAAGCTTTTGGGTAAAAATTGCATAGAAACGCATAAGGGGGTGGGCTATCGCTTTAACCCACTATGAAAAAAAATCCCTCAAACTCTTTTTAGGGACTTATTTAGGCTCTTCGTTTGTGTTAATGCTAGTGATTAGCGTTTTAGCGTTTAACTATGAAAAAAACGAAAAAATCAAAATGATACGCATGGACATGGACAAAATGGCTTCTAAGATCGCTAGTGAAGTGGTTGCCTTGCACATGCAAACGCATGGGGATTACCACAACGCTTTAAACGCCCTCATTTCACGCTATAAAGACGCTTCCATAGCGCTTTTTGATAGCAAGAAGCGTGTTTTGTATTCTAATATCCCTGAAAGTGCGGATTTGATTAAAACTCATAAAGAAGCGGGCTTTTTTAGTTTTAGGGGAGAGTATTACCTGTTTAGCGATGAAACTTTCGCTCACTTAGGCGTGGCTAAAATGCTTTTTAAAAATTCTAAACCCCTTCATTTTTCTTCTTTGTATCGTAACATTGTTTTAGTGTTTGTCATAGCGTTTTTATGCGTGATAGGGGTTTCTGTGTTTTTAGGGCGTTTGTTTTTAAAGCCCATTAGGAATGAAATCACCCGTATCGATCATTTTTTAAAAAACACCACGCATGAATTAAACACCCCCATGAGCGCTTTAGTCTTGTCTTTAAAAACCCTAGAAGACAGCCAACAACACCGCCGCATTAAAATCGCTATCCAGCGCATGAGTTTTTTATACCGCTCGCTCTCGTATTTAGTGATGCAAGATATTGAGCGCGAAACCCCCATGCTTTTAGATTTAAAAGCCCTGATTACCAAAGAAAACATGCTTTTTAGCGAGATGATAGACTACCACAAGCTGGAATTTAAAAGCGATTTAGCGGGAGTGGAATTTAAGGCTAAAGAGCAGGATTTCATTTCGCTTTATAGCAATTTGCTCATGAACGCAATCAAATACAGCGTCATGCATGGGTATATCCACATAGAGCTAACGCATGCGTTTTTGAAAGTGAAAAATTTAGGGTATGAAATCCCTAAAGATAAGATCGCAGAATTAAGCATTCGTTATGCGCGTTTCAATTCTAGCGTGTTGGGTTATGGTATAGGGTTAGATTTAGTGAAAAAAGTGTGCGAAAAGTATAAAATGCGTCTAGAAATTCATAGCGAACCCTCTTCAAAAGGATCGTTTTATGAAAATTCGTTTTGCGTTCAATTTCAAGGATAAAGATGCTTTCAGTGTATGAAAAAGTGAATGCTCTAGACAAAAGGGCGATTGAAGAATTGTTTTTAAGCGAAGACATTTTAATGGAAAACGCCGCTATGGCTTTAGAAAGAGCGGTTTTACAAAACGCTTCTTTAGGCTCTAAAGTCATTATCCTTTGTGGGAGCGGGGATAATGGGGGCGATGGCTATGCGTTAGCTAGGCGTTTAGTGGGGCGTTTTAGAGTGCTAGTTTTTGAAATGAAACCAGCCAAAAGCCCCATGTGCCAATTGCAAAAAGAAAGGGCTAAAAAAGCAGGGGTAGTCATCAAAACATACGAAGAAAACGCCCTTAATCAAAATTTGGAATGCGATGCGTTAATAGATTGCGTGATAGGGAGTGATTTTAAAGGCGGATTAGAGCCGTTTTTAAACTTTGAAAGCCTTTCTCAAAAAGCACGCTTTAAAATCGCTTGCGATATTCCTAGCGGGATCGATTCTAAAGGCAGGGTGGATAAGAGAGCGTTTAAAGCGGATATGACTATCAGCATGGGCGCTATCAAATCATGCTTATTGAGCGATAGGGCTAAAGACTATGTAGGGGAATTGAAAGTGGGGCATTTGGGGGTTTTCAATCCAATTTATGAGATCCCAACAGAGACTTTTTTACTAGAAAAAAGCGATCTCAAACTGCCCTTAAGGGATAAAAAAAACGCTCATAAGGGCGATTACGGGCATGCGCACATTCTTTTAGGCAAGCATAGTGGGGCGGGGTTATTGAGCGCTTTAAGCGCGTTAAGTTTTGGATCTGGGGTGGTGAGCGTTCAAGCGTTAGAAGGCGAGATAACTTCCAATAACAAGCCTTTAGAATTGGTTTTTTGTGAAAATTTCCCTAAAAAGCTCAGTGCGTTCGCTCTTGGCATGGGGTTAGAAAATATTCCAAAGGATTTTAACAAGTGGCTTGAATTAGCCCCATGCGTTTTAGATGCGGGCGTTTTTTATCACAAAGAGGTGTTACAAGCCTTAGAAAAAGAAGTGATCTTAACCCCTCACCCTAAAGAGTTTTTATCGTTGTTAAAATCAGTGGGGATCAATATAAGCATGCTAGAATTATTAGACAATAAACTAGAAATCGCAAGGGATTTTTCTCAAAAATACCCCAAGGTGGTTTTGCTTTTAAAAGGGGCTAATACCCTAATCGCTCATCAAGGGCGGGTTTTTATCAACATTTTAGGGAGCGTGGCTTTAGCCAAAGCTGGGAGTGGCGATGTGTTAGCGGGGCTTATTTTAAGCTTGCTTTCTCAAAATTACACGCCTTTAGACGCTGCCATTAACGCAAGTTTAGCGCACGCTCTAGCGGGTTTAGAATTTAAGAATAATTACGCTTTAACGCCCTTAGATTTGATAGAAAAGATCAAACGATTATAAAAGGATAAAAATGGATCATTTAAAGCATTTGCAGCAATTGCAAAACATTGAAAGGATCGTGCTTTCAGGCATTGTATTGGCCAATCATAAGATTGAAGAGGTCCATAGCGTTTTAGAGCCTAGCGACTTTTACTACCCGCCTAACGGCTTGTTTTTTGAAATCGCTTTAAAACTGCATGAAGAAGATTGCCCCATTGATGAGAATTTTATCCGCCAAAAAATGCCTAAAGACAAGCAGATCAAAGAAGAAGATCTGGTCGCTATTTTTGCGGCAAGCCCCATAGATAATATTGAAGCCTATGTGGAAGAGATTAAAAACGCTTCCATTAAACGAAAACTTTTTGGCTTGGCTAACACCATTAGAGAGCAAGCCCTAGAAAGCGCGCAAAAATCCAGCGATATTTTAGGTGCTGTGGAGCGAGAAGTCTATGCGTTATTGAATGGTAGCACGATTGAGGGCTTTAGAAGCATTAAAGAAGTGCTTGAAAGCACGATGGATCTTATTACAGAAAACCAAAGAAAAGGGAGTTTGGAAGTTACTGGCATACCGACTGGCTTTGTCCAGTTGGATAATTATACGAGCGGTTTTAATAAGGGGAGTTTAGTCATTATAGGGGCAAGGCCGTCTATGGGTAAAACCAGTTTGATGATGAACATGGTCTTAGCTGCGCTCAATGACGATAGGGGGGTAGCGGTTTTTAGTTTGGAAATGTCTGCGGAGCAACTCGCTTTAAGGGCGTTATCGGATCTCACTTCTATCAACATGCATGATTTAGAGAGCGGGAGGCTTGATGATGATCAATGGGAAAATTTAGCCAAATGCTACGATCACCTTTCTTGCAAAAAACTCTTTTTCTACGATAAAAGTTATGTGAGGATAGAGCAAATCCGCTTGCAACTACGAAAGCTTAAATCCCAACACAAGGAGTTGGGTATCGCTTTTATTGACTATTTGCAGCTCATGTCAGGGAGTAAAGCCACTAAAGAGCGCCATGAGCAAATCGCTGAAATTTCAAGGGAGCTTAAAACTTTAGCCAGAGAGTTAGAAATCCCTATCATAGCGCTAGTGCAACTCAACCGCAGCCTGGAAAATCGAGACGATAAACGGCCCATTCTTTCGGACATTAAAGACAGCGGAGGGATTGAACAGGACGCTGATATTGTTTTATTTTTATATAGAGGCTATATCTATCAAATGAGGGCTGAAGACAACAAAATAGACAAACTCAAAAAAGAAGGCAAGATTGAAGAGGCGCAAGAGTTGCACCTAAAAGTTAATGAAGAAAGGCGTATCCACAAGCAAAATGGCAGTATTGAAGAAGCTGAAATCATCGTGGCTAAAAATAGGAATGGGGCTACAGGAACGGTTTATACGCGCTTTAATGCTCCTTTCACGCGCTATGAAGACATGCCTATAGATTCCCATTTAGAAGAGGGACAAGAAACTAAATTTGAAATACCCACAACTTGAAAGATAAAACTTTTCAGGGGGCGTTTGAACTTCTTTCAACCCCCAAAGAATACTTGTTGTGTGGGGTTATTTTAAGCCTTTTGTTATCACTCAATCTTTATTTAGAATACTTGAATTACCAAAAGCTTGATTTTTCAAAACCGACAAGCTTGAACGCTCAAATCTTGTTGCAATACCCTAAAACTAAAGATCAAAAAACCTATTTTGTTTTAAAGCTCCAATCAAAGGGCATGATCTTTTACACCACCATTAAAGAGCCTTTAAAAAACCTCCAATACCGCCACGCGCAATTTTTTGGCAGGATCAAACCTTGCTTTTTTTTAGAGTCTCTAAAATCATGCTTTTTTCAAACTTATTCTTTTTCTTTAACACGAAAACAAGATTTTAAATCGCATTGGCGCCATTTCATTGACAGCGCTCATTCAAACGCTTTAGCGGGTAATTTGTATCGAGCGTTATTTATAGGGGATAGCTTGAATAAAGATTTAAGAGACAGGGCTAACGCGCTAGGGATCAACCACTTATTAGCCATTAGCGGGTTCCATTTAGGGATTTTGAGCGTTAGCGTTTATTTTCTTTTCTCTCTTTTTTATATCCCCTTACAAAAACGCTATTTCCCTTATAGGAACGCTTTTTATGATATAGGGGTTCTGGTGTGGGTTTTTTTGCTAGGGTATTTATTGCTATTGGATTTTTTACCCTCTTTTTTCAGGGCGTTTCTAATGGGTTTATTAGGGTTTTTGGCATGCTTTTTTGGGGTAAGGCTTTTGAGTTTTAAGCTTTTGATTTTAGCGTGCTGTATCGCCATAGCGTTACTCCCTAAATTGCTTTTTAGCGTGGGGTTTTTGCTTTCTGTGTGTGGGGTGTGGTATATCTTTTTATTCTTAAAACACACTCAAGCCTTTTTTAAAACCTCTTCTTTTTTGGTGCGATCTTTTCAAGTCATAAGCTTAAGCGTGTTAGTGTTTTTGAACATGCTCATCATTGCGCATGCCTTTTTCCCTATGTTTTCGCCCTACCAACTCTTTAGCATTCCTTTAGGCTTGATTTTTGTCGTGTTTTTCCCTTTGAGTTTGTTTTTGCATGCTGTGGGTTTGGGGTCTTTGCTGGATGGTATTTTAAACATGCCTTTAACAATCCCTACGATTTCGGTTTTTTCGCCTTTATGGCTTTTGGGGGCGCATTTGTTTTTAACGATTCTAAGCGTGCGTTCTTTTAAAGTTTATTTAAGCATGAATGTTTTAAGCGCGGGCTTTTTCTTGTATTGTTGCTATCAATATATTATAATGCCTAGTTTAATTGTAGGTTAGAAAAGTCATTTTATTAGGGATCAAATAATTGCTTAAAAAAATCACGCATAAAATCAAAGCTTTAAGCGAATTGGTCGCTTTGGAGCATACGATATTTTCTAGCATGTTTTTACTCATGGCTATGGTCATAAGCTCCTATCAAAAAAATCAAACGCTCTTTGTTGGGTTAGAAACCTTAATCCTTTGTTTTTTAGCCTTATTAGGAGCAAGAAACTTCGCTATGGGGTTTAACCGCTTGGTGGATAGAGATATTGATAAGGATAACCCAAGGACGAAAAACCGCCCGAGCGTGGATGGTAGAATCAGCGTTAAAGGCATGGTGGTTTTTAGCGCTTTAAACGCTCTTTTATTCGTGGTGGTGAGCTATTTCATTAACCCTTTAGCTTTCAGGCTTTCGTTCCCTTTTTTAATCATTTTAGGGGGGTATTCGTTCTTCAAGCGCTTTTCTTCTTTGGCGCATTTTATCGTGGGTTTGGCTTTGGGTTTAGCCCCCATTGCTGGGAGTGTGGCGGTTTTAGGGGATATTCCTTTATGGAATGTCTTTTTGGCTTTAGGGGTGATGCTATGGGTGGCTGGGTTTGATTTACTCTATTCTTTACAGGATATGGAGTTTGATAAAGAAAGGGGCTTGTTTTCCATTCCTAGCCAATTAGGGGAAAAATGGTGCTTGAATCTTTCAAGGCTCTCACACCTTGTGGCGCTTGTGTGCTGGCTTTGTTTTGTGAAATGCTATCATGGGGGGTTCTTTGCGTATTTAGGATTAGGGGTTTCAGCCTTGATCTTACTCTATGAGCAGATCTTAGTGGCTAGAGATTATAAAAACATTCCTAAAGCCTTTTTTGTGAGTAATGGCTATTTGGGGGTGGTGTTTTTTATTTTTATTGTCCTTGATGTGGGGTTTAAGCATGCATGAGTTGGTTTTAAGATCCCAAGCTTTAGGGTTTGAAACGCGCTTAGTCCAATGCGATTTATCGTTCTCTTATGAAAGGTTCATCCCTAAAACCACACGCTCTTTAGCGGTATTAGAAGAATTTGATTGGTTGGGTTCTGGCTTTGATTTTTCACGCTTGAATGTTGAAAATGACACTCTGGAATTGCTCAAAGCGCTGTATTTTAAATTAGAAAAATTAGAGAGCCTGCTTTTAAAAGAAAATCTACTTGAATTAGAGCAAAAGGATCGCATCACCGCTTTAGGGCATGGGTTAATTTGTATCAAAAAATCAAGCCTAATAGTGCCTCAAACTTATTACGGGCGTTGTGTGTTAGAGGGGAAAATCCTAGCCTTTTTTGGCGTGGCAAGGGATAAAAATTTTTTAGAAATCACTCGCATGCACGCCTTAGACATTAAGCGTTATGATTCTTTCATTGTCCATAGCGAAAGAAAAGGCTTGAAATTATGAACGGGAGCAATCATGTTATCTTCTAATGATTTGTTTATGGTCGTTTTAGGGGCGATTTTATTGGTGTTGGTGTGCTTGGTGGGGTATTTGTATCTTAAAGAAAAAGAGTTTTACCATAAAATGAGGCGTTTAGAAAAAACATTAGATGAATCCTATCAAGAAAATTATATCTATTCTAAGCGCTTGAAAGAATTAGAGGGGCGTTTGGAAGGCCTTTCTTTAGAAAAAAGCGTTAAAGAGGATAGCTCATTGAGAACGACTCTTTCACACCTTTATAACCAGTTGCAAGAAATCCAAAAATCCATGGATAAAGAACGCGATTATTTAGAAGAAAAAATCATTATTTTAGAAAACAAATTCAAAGACATGGGGCATTATGCCGCTAACGATGAAATCAACGAAAAACAGGTTTTGAAAATGTATCAAGAAGGCTATAGCGTGGATTCTATTTCTAAAGAGTTTAAAGTGAGTAAGGGCGAGGTGGAATTTGTATTGAACATGGCAGGGTTAAAATGATAGCTTTAAGCAACGCTTTTTCAAGACTTTTTGGCTCTGTCGCTGGTTATGAATTCCCTTCTTTTATCCAAAAAGGCATCAACGCCCTTTATGTTAAGATCTTTAAAATTGATTTGAGCGAGTTTGAGCCTTTAGAAAATTATAAGAGTTTGAACGCTCTTTTCACGCGCTCTTTAAAAAAAGAACGCCCCTTTGACAAAGCCCCTAACGCATGCATTGCGCCTTGCGATGCTTTGATCACTGAATGCGCTTTTTTAGACAACGATAGCGCTTTACAAATTAAAGGCATGCCCTATAAAGCGCATGAATTAGTGGGCGAAATCAACCCCTTAAGCCCTTCTTTTTTCTATGTGAATTTTTACCTTTCGCCCAAAGATTACCACCACTACCACGCCCCTTGCGATTTAGAAATTTTAGAGGCTCGTTGCTTTGCGGGGAAACTACTGCCAGTCAATAAGCCCTCATTACACAAAAACAAAAATCTGTTTGTGGGCAATGAAAGAGTGGCGCTTGTTGCAAAAGACATTCAAGGCAATAGGCTGTATTTTGTGGCGGTGGGAGCGTTAAATGTGGGTAAAATACGTTTTAATTTTGATAAGAATATCCAAACTAACGCTAAAGCCCATTTGACGCAAACCTACTCTTACAACCCTCCAATTAAGGTTAAAAAGGGGGATAATTTAGGGAATTTTGAAATGGGCTCTACGATCGTTTTATTCACTCAAAACACCGCTTTTAAAGATTTGAAAGAAAAAAGCGTGAAGTTTGGGGAAAGTATAGGGGAATTTCATGCCAACTGATAACGATTTAAAAACTTCTATTTTGGAATTGTTGCACGATTTAGACGCGCTTTTAGTGGCTCATTTTTATCAAAAAGATGAGATTGTAGAGTTAGCCCATTATACAGGCGATAGCCTGGAGTTAGCTAAAATCGCAAGCCAAAGCGATAAAAACCTCATCGTGTTTTGCGGGGTGCATTTTATGGGCGAGAGCGTGAAAGCCCTAGCCTTTAACAAACAAGTGATCATGCCCAAACTCTCATGCTGTTCTATGGCGAGAATGATTGATAGCCATTACTACGATAGAAGCGTTCATTTATTAAAAGAATACGGCGTTAAAGAGTTTTACCCTATCACTTATATCAATTCTAACGCTGAAGTGAAAGCCAAAGTCGCTAAAGATGGTGGCGTGGTTTGCACGAGTAGGAACGCTTCTAAAATCTTTAATCACGCTTTAAAACAAAATAAAAAAATCTTTTTTCTACCGGATAAATGCTTGGGGGAAAATCTAGCCCTAGAAAATGGCTTAAAAAGCGCGATTTTAGGCGCAAATAGCAAAGAAGAAATTAAAAACGCTGATGTGGTTTGTTATAACGGCTTTTGTTCGGTGCATCAGCTTTTCAAATTAGAAGACATTGAATTTTACCGCCAAAAATACCCGGATATTTTAATCGCTGTCCATCCAGAGTGCGAGCCTAGCGTGGTTTCTAACGCTGATTTTAGCGGATCAACGAGTCAAATCATAGAATTTGTAGAAAAGCTAAGCCCCCATCAAAAAGTCGCCATAGGCACTGAAAGCAATTTAGTCAACCGCCTGAAAGCCAAGCGCAACCATCAAAACACTTTCATTCTTTCTAGCACGCTCGCGCTTTGTCCTACCATGAATGAAACGACTTTAAAAGATTTGTTTGAAGTCTTAAAGGCTTATAAAAACCACAGGGCTTATAATACGATTGGATTAAAAGATGAGGTGGCGCGCTTAGCCAAACTCGCTTTAACTAAAATGATGGAGTTGTCCTGATGGAGATTAAAACTTTTCTAAAACGCGCTTTAAAAGAAGATTTAGGGCATGGGGATTTGTTTGAAAGGGTGTTAGAAAAAGATTTTAAAGCCACAGCCTTTGTTAGGGCTAAACAAGAGGGCGTGTTTTCAGGCGAAAAATACGCTTTAGAGTTGCTAGAAATGACCGGCATTGAATGCGTTAAAACCATTAAGGATAAAGAACGCTTCAAACCCAAAGACACTTTAATGGAGATTAGGGGGGATTTTAGCATGCTTTTAAAGGTTGAGCGCACCCTTTTAAACCTTTTGCAACACAGCAGCGGGATCGCTACTTTAACGAGCCGTTTTGTAGAAGCTTTAAATTCTCATAAAGTGCGTTTGTTGGACACACGAAAAACCAGACCCCTTTTAAGGATCTTTGAAAAATACTCCGTGCTTAATGGGGGAGCGAGCAACCACCGCTTAGGGCTAGATGACGCTTTAATGCTTAAAGACACGCATTTAAAGCATGTGAAAGATTTAAAAAGCTTTTTAACGCATGCCAGAAAAAACTTGCCTTTCACGGCTAAAATTGAAATTGAATGCGAAAGCTTTGAAGAGGCCAAAAACGCCATGAATGCGGGAGCGGATATTGTGATGTGCGATAACATGAGCGTTTTAGAGACTAAAGAGATTGCCGCTTATAGAGATGCGCATTATCCCTTTGTTTTGTTGGAAGCGAGCGGGAATATTTCACTAGAGAGCATCAACGCTTACGCTAAAAGCGGCGTGGATGCCATTAGCGTAGGGGCTTTAATCCATCAAGCCACTTTTATTGACATGCACATGAAAATGGCTTAAAGGCTTTAAAAAAGGGTTATTAGCATGCTAAAAGAATATCTAGAAAGCATTAAAGATCTTACGACTGAAAAGAATGAACTCACGCACCGCCATTCTTTATACAACTTGCTTAATCGGTTAAAAGACCATTTCAATAAAGAATTTAAGATTGAACATGAACCTAAAAAAGAGCAAGGAAGCCAGCCTGATTTTCGCGTTTCTTTTCAAGGGCTTAACATCGGCTATATAGAAAATAAAAGAGTAGGGGCCAATTTTATAAAGCTCTTAGAAAGTGAACAAATCCGTAAATATTTAGAATTAAACCCCAACCTCATGCTCACCGATTACCTTAATTTCATGTGGGTGGGGAAAGATGAAAACAACGCTCCTTTCATTAAAAAAGAAATCTCTGTCGCTAGCCTTGATGAACTCTCTAAACCCCTAAACCCCAAAACACAAACCGAGAGCGATCTGATTGAATTGTTCAAAAGCTTTTTCAATTACGAAGCAGCCCCTATTACTAACGCTAAAGATTTTGCAACGCATTTAAGCGCGCACACCAGGTATTTAAAAGACGCTTTAATCAAATACCAAGAAAAAACGCAAGTTTCTAGCATTTTTAACAATTTTAAAGAATATCTTTATGAAGAATTGAGCTTTGAAGACTTTAGCGATGCGCTCGCTCAAACGCTCACCTACAGCCTTTTTATAGCCAAGCTCAACCACCCTTTTGAAAAAATCAATTTGGATAATGTGAGGAGCTCCATCCCTGAAAATTTCGCTGTGATCAGAGAAATGGCGGATTTTTTAAAGAAGCTTGATGCAATCAAAGAAATCCAATGGCTTTTAAATGAAATTTTAAGCTTGATCAATCATGTTGATATGGACTCTATCATCAAAGATTTGAATGACGATAAAGACCCTTATTTGCACTTTTATGAAACCTTTTTAAGCGCTTATGACCCTAAATTGCGAGAGAAAAAGGGCGTGTATTACACCCCAGATTCTGTGGTGGAATTCATCATTAACGCTTTGGATAGCCTGCTTAAAACGCATTTCAAAGACGCTCCCTTAGGCTTAAAAAGCGCTTTAGATAACGAAAACATCAAGCTTTTAGATTTTGCCACCGGCACAGGCACTTTTTTATTGGAAGCGTTCAGGAAAGCCCTAGAAACGAGAAAGACAAGCGATGGGGGTATCTCCACTAAAGAGGACAAATACCAAAACCTCTTGAAGCAATTTTATGGGTTTGAATACTTGATCGCTCCTTATGCGATCGCTCATTTGAATCTCAGCCAAGCCTTTAAGGAGGAGTTTAAAAAGCCTCTCAAAGAAAACGATGCACTTCAAATCATTTTAACCAACACCCTCATACAGCCTAGTGAGATCGCCGCTTATCGTGGGTTGCAACCGATTTTTGAAAAAGAGCTTAAAAGCGCTCAAAAAATTAAAAAAGATGAAAATATCCTTATCATCACCGGTAATCCCCCTTATAGCGGAGCGAGCAGTAATGAGGGCTTGTTTGAATGGGAAGTGAAAGCCACTTACGGCATAGAGCCTAAATTCCAAACAATAGAAATTGAAAAAAATGTTAAACTTACCGATAAAATCCAAACGCTTTTAAAGAACATTCAAACCCAAAAAGAAAGCGGCGGCAAAGACGCCCTAAAGGAACTTAAAAACCTCCATTCCAAATACAAACTACAAGATGAGAAAAACCCTAAATGGCTCTTAGACGATTACGTGAAATTCATGCGTTTCGCTCAAAACAAGATCGAATCATTAGGGCATGGCCTTTTTGGCTTTATCTCTAACAACGCCTTTTTAGACAACCCCACTTTTAGGGGGTTAAGGCGCTCTCTTTTAGAATGCTACGATGAACTTTATATCTTAAATTTGCATGGAGATGCGAGGAAAAAGGAGAAAACCCCACAAGGCGCAAAAGACGAAAATGTTTTTAATATCATGCAAGGCGTGTCCATTAACCTCTTTGTCAAAAAGGCGCAAATCACCAAGCCAAAAATCCACTATTATGATGTTTATGGCCAAAGGGCTGGAAAATACGACTTTTTAGCCCAACATGATATAAGTAGCATTGAATGGCTTGAGTTTACCCCAAGAGAGCCTTTTTACTCGCTGTTGCCTTTAGAAACAAGCTTGTTAGATGAATACGAACAAGGGTTTAGCGTTCAGGATATGTTTCAAATTGGAAGCACCGGTATTTGTTCGCAACGAGACCATGTCGTTTTCCATAAAGACAAAGAAAGCTTATTAAAGCTTTTAAAGGATTTTTCAACCTTAGAACCCAGTGAATTACGCAGAATTTATAAAATCAAAAAAGATGGCAGAGATTGGCGTTTAGAATATGCTATTAGAGATGTTAGGGCAAATGCTGATAACTTAGAAAAATACATTGTTTTGTGCCAATACCGCCCCTTTGATTTTTACTACACTTATTATACCGGTAAATCAAAGTCTTTTATCGCTTATCCACGAGGCGAAGTTTTTAAGCACATGTTACCCCCCCCCCCCCCCCAACAAACCCTAAAACACCCAATCAAACGCGCAAAAATGCCGTGCTAAACACCCCACGACAGCTAAAAAACAACGATAAAAGTTGGACGCAATGCTTTATAAGCTCTCATGTTAATGATCAAGGGTTAAGCTCTGGGGGCAATGGAGCCGGGGTTAATTACCCCCTTTATCAGTTCAGAGATCCTAACTACACCGAAAATTTTACGCCAGAGTTTAGAGGCTTTATTGACAAGCATTATAACCACCCTTTTGAGCCGCTAGAGGTTTTAAGCTATATTTATGCGTTATTGTATTCCCCAAACTACCGCAAGCGTTACGAAGATTTTCTCAAAGCCGATTACCCTAAAATCCTTTTCACAAACAATAAAGATTTGTTTAGGGTTTTAAGCCTTTTAGGGATTGAATTAATCGGCTTGCATGTTTTAAATAAAGAAAGCCTAAATTACAGCTTTGAAAAACTAAAAGACGATACCATAGGTGAATCCTGTTATAAAGAAGCGCATGATCGTAACCCCATCATCAAAAAACCCTCCCATAACGAGTCAGAACAACGCCTTTATATCAACCATAGCGCTTATTTTAGGGGGGCTACAAACAGCAACTAAAATACTATAATAATCCATAAAACACTATAATTTTTGTATAGGTTATTAAGTTTTGTGTTATACTGCTCGCATGAATAAAAGAATGCTATCCATCGGTCAAGCGAGTAAGCTTTTAGTGTAACTATCCAAACCTTACGCAATTGGGATAAAAAAGATTTGTTAAAACCTGATGAACTCACTAAAGGCGGTGAAAGGCGTTATAAGTTAGAAAGTTTAAGGCGTATCAATAGAAGCGTAGTCTTTAATCAAGATGAATTAAAAACAATAGCTTATGCTAGAGTAAGCTCGCATGACCAACAAGATGATTTAATCAGACAAGTTCAAGTCTTAGAGCTTTATTGCGCTAAATGCGGCTTTAACTATGAAGTGATACAAGATTTAGGGAGTGGCATGAACTACTATAAAAAAGGCTTAACCAAGCTTTTAAATTTAATCTTAGACAATCAAGTCAAACGCCTTGTATTAACGCATAAAGACAGATTATTACGCTTTGGAGCCGAATTGGTATTCAGTATTTGTGAAGCTAAAGAAGTAGAAGTGATTATCATCAATAAGGGCGATGAGAATGTGAGGTTTGAAGAAGAATTAGCCAAAGATGTTTTAGAAATTATAACCGTCTTTAGCGCTAGATTGTATGGCTCTAGGTCTAAAAAAAAACAAGAAGCTCTTAAATGAAATGCAAGAAGTAATCACTAACAATGTCAGCTATCTCAATCACGCATAAAATAGCTTTAAAGCCTAACAACAAGCATATTACTTATTTTAAAAAAGCTTTTGGGTGCGCTAGGTTAGCTTATAATTGGGGATTAGCTAAGTGGAAAGAAAACTATCAACTAGGCATTAAAACTAACCATCTACAGCTTAAAAAAGAATTTAACGCTCTTAAAAAATCGCAATTTAATTTCGTTTATGAAGTAACTAAATACGCCACCCAACAGCCTTTTATCCACTTAAATCTAGCCTTTAATAAGTTTTTTAAGGATTTAAAAAAAGGTTTAGTGAGTTACCCTAAATTTAAAAAGAAAAGAGAGTTTCAAGGTTCTTTTTATATAGGGGGCGACCAAATTAAAATCATTCAAACAGCTAATACTGATTATTTAAAAATACCTAACTTACCCCCAATCAAACTCACTGAAAAACTAAGATTTCAAGGCAAAATCAATAACGCTACCATCACTCAAAAGGGCGATCATTTCTATGTTTCAATCTCTTGTGATATTGATGAGAGTGAATACAAGCGAACCCATAAACTCCAAGAAAGTCATAATGAGCTAGGGATTGATATAGGGATTAAATCCTTTGTGAGTTTGTCTAATGGCTTAAATATCTATGCCCTAAGCCCTTAGATAAGCTTACTAGAAAGCTTGTAAGAATTAGCAGACAACTGAGTAAAAAAATCCACCCAAAAACCAAAGGGGATAAAACCAAGAAATCTAATAATTACTTAAAGCATTCTAAAAAGCTTACCCACTTGCATGAAAAAATAGCTAACATCAGACTTGATTTTTTACACAAGCTCACAAGCTCTCTTATAAGACACTCAAAGTCGTTTTGTTTAGAGAGTTTGAAAGTCAAAAACATGTTTAAAAATCACAGGTTAGCTAAATCTTTAAGCGATGTTTCTATGTCCATGTTTAACACGCTATTAAAATATAAAGCTAAATACTCTAATAAAGAAATTTTAATAGCTGACACTTACTATCCAAGCTCTAAGACTTGTTCTAATTGTCAAAAAGTTAAACAAGATTTAAAGCTTAACGATAGGATTTATCAATGCCTAGAGTGTGGCTTTGAATTAGATAGAGATATAAACGCTGCTATCAATCTTTTAAAGCATTTAGTAGGTAGAGTTACTGCCGAATTTACGCCTATGGACTTGACGGCTCTGTTGAATGATTTGTCCAATAATCGTTTAGCAACTAGCAAGGTTGAACTAGGAATACAACAAAAATCCCAAATTGAGAGAATTTTATAGCTCTTTATAGGATTTTATAGGTTTGTAGTAACGGTGAGTAAAGAAATTTATGATTACAGGATAGGGGGGTATTGCGTTTTAGACAAATATTTAAAAAGCCACAAAAACGAGCCTTGCGACTTTGATCATGTAAGCAATATCATTAGAATCATCGCACGCACGATTAAAATCCAAAAAACGCTTGGATTTTTAACGAGCGATTTACCTCATTTAAAAGGGAATGACAGCCAAGCGTTAATGCAAGAAATCTTGCAAAATCCACCCCCCCCCCCCCCATTTAATACCAATACCGCCCTTATCTTATCGCGCCAAGCCAAAGCCAGCCTTGACTTTGATGCCGCATTCATCAGCAAAGAAGCGAGCGATCTCAACATCTATTACGGAGGCGGGGGAACAGCCTTCCTTTTATTCTGCCTTGTCTAATCTCGCTCTAATTTGCGATAGAGGCTCTAAAGTAAGCCCCATTTCTAATGTTTTTGTAACGAACATGCTTTGCGATTTGCATGTGAATGGATCGGGGAGTTATGCGTTTTTGTTGTATCGTTTAGAATAGGTGGAGACAGATAGTTTCTATCGCTTGATAAGAATAAATCTGGAGATTAAACATTAAGATAGCCTTAAAACGCTTGTGTTAAAATGGCTGGAGTAGCAGATATAAAAGGTTAGTTGATAATGGATTTTTTAAAAGAAAACTTAAACACTATCATAGAGGGGGATTGTTTAGAAAAATTGAAAGATTTTCCTGACAGAAGCGTTGATTTTATCTTTGCTGACCCCCCATATTTTATGCAAACAGAGGGGGAATTGAAGCGTTTTGAAGGCACAAAATTTCAAGGCGTTGAGGATCATTGGGATAAATTTGGCTCTTTTAAGGAATACGATGCCTTTTGTTGGGGTTGGTTAAAAGAATGCCAAAGGATTTTAAAAGATAATGGCAGTATTTGTGTGATAGGGAGTTTTCACAATATTTTTAGAATTGGTTTTCATTTACAAAATTTAGGGTTTTGGATACTCAATGACATTATTTGGCACAAGAGCAATCCGGTGCCTAATTTTGCTGGAAAAAGACTATGCAACGCCCATGAAACGCTTATTTGGTGCGCTAAACACAAAAACAGCAAAGTTACTTTTAATTATAAAACAATGAAATATCTTAATAATGACAAACAAGAAAAATCGGTTTGGCAAATCCCTATTTGTATTGGTAACGAAAGATTAAAAGACGCGCAAGGTAAAAAAGTGCATTCCACGCAAAAACCAGAAGCGCTTCTAAAAAAAATCATTTTAAGTGCGACTAAACCTAAAGATATTATTTTAGATCCCTTTTTTGGCACAGGCACAACAGGGGCTGTGGCTAAATCTATGAATAGGTATTTTATTGGCATTGAAAAAGATTCTTTTTATATCAAAGAAGCGGCAAAACGCCTGAATAACACTAGGGATAAAAGCGATTTTATCACTAATTTAGACTTAGAAACTAAACCCCCAAAAATCCCTATGAGTCTTTTAATTTCTAAACAATTATTAAAAATCGGGGATTTTTTATACTCACCTAACAAAGAAAAAATTTGTCAAGTTTTGGAAAACGGACAAGTGAGGGATAATGAAAATTATGAAACTTCTATTCATAAGATGAGCGCTAAATATTTGAATAAAACCAACCATAATGGCTGGAAATTTTTTTATGCGTATTATCAAAATCAATTTTTATTGCTAGATGAATTGCGTTATATCTGCCAAAAGGAGTTTTAATGGATTATCAAACCTTTAACGAGATTTTTAATCGTTTTGTCTTTGGAACATCTAAAGCAAAATTACTTGAAAATATTGCTGAAAATCCTGAACGCTATTTGGGGATTTTTAGACCCACTAAGCCTAAAACAAAACTATTACAAAATTTATTGACTTCCCATGAGATTAAGTTTGGCGATGCGTTTGAATACTTAATAGAACAATATTTAAAAGAGTATAACTTTTCACCTTTATCTAAAAAAATCCCTTATTACAATAAAGATAAAGAAAAAAGGGAATCTTTAGAATTAGATCAGTTTGCTAAAAAAGATAACACCTATTATTTTATAGAACAAAAAATGCGAGATGACCATGACAGCACCAAAAAGAGAGGGCAAATAGACAACTTTGAAAGAAAATTAGAGGCTTTAATCCATCATTATGGCGAAAACATTCAAGGCTATTTTTACTTTATAGATGAGAGTTTGAATAAAAATCAAAATTATTATAAAGAGGAATTGCAAAAATTATCTGTTGATTATGGCGTGCCTTTGAGTTTGTGTTATGGTAAGGAGTTGTTTGAAAATCTTAATATCTTGCAAGTTTGGGATGAGGTTTTAAACCATTTAGCATGGTGGCGTGAAACTTTACCTGATTTACCCAGTTTGAATTTTGATGAAAGTCCTTTAGAGGGCTTTAAAGAAATCAAAGATTTAGTGCCAAGCGTTTATAGAAAGCTTTTGGATAATGATGGAATTTTCAATCTTGTGTTAATTTTATTCCCAGAACAAAAAGTTTTAAAAATGTTAGTAGAGCATTTAGACAACAAAATAAAACAATCTATCAGCAATTAGCGTCAAAGTTAGAAGAAAAGTTATTGTCTTTGCGATAGAGGCTCTAAAGTAAGCCCCATTTCTAATGTTTTTGTAACGGGCATGCTTTGTGATTTGCATGTGAATGGATCGGGGAGTTATGCGTTTTTGTTGTATCGTTTAGGCTCAAAATGAGTGAATGAATGGGCATGTTATCTAAATTTTAGATAGAATAAACGCAAAAAATTGAATAAAACCTTAAGGGTGATTCTTTCTAATCTCAAAAATGGGTGGTGCTATTAACAATGACAAAACGACTTTTTAAAGGGTTGTTAGCGATTTCTCTTGCTGTGAGTTTGCATGGCGGTGAAGTTAAGGAAAAAAAGCCGGTCAAGCCGGTTAAAGAAGATCCGCAAGAATTGGCGGCTAAAAGGGTGGAAGCGTTCAGCCGTTTCTCTAATGTGGTTACAGAAATTGAAAAAAAATATGTGGATAAAATCACCATTTCTGAGATCATGACTAAAGCGATTGAAGGCTTGCTCTCTAATTTGGACGCGCATTCAGCGTATTTGAATGAAAAGAAATTTAAGGAATTTCAAGCTCAAACCGAGGGCGAATTTGGGGGGCTTGGGATCACGGTGGGCATGCGCGATGGCGTTTTAACCGTGATCGCTCCTTTAGAAGGCACTCCAGCTTACAAGGCTGGGGTTAAGTCAGGCGATAACATTTTAAAAATCAATAACGAAAGCACGCTGAGCATGAGCATTGATGATGCGATCAACCTCATGCGCGGCAAGCCAAAGACCCCTATTCAGATCACCATTGTGAGAAAAAACGAGCCAAAACCCTTGGTGTTTAACATCATTAGAGACATCATTAAACTCCCCTCTGTCTATGTGAAAAAGATTAAAGAAACCCCTTATCTGTATGTGAGAGTCAATTCTTTTGATAAAAATGTGACTAAATCGGTTTTAGACGGCTTGAAAGCTAACCCTAAGACTAAGGGGGTTGTGTTGGATTTAAGGGGTAATCCTGGAGGGCTGTTAAACCAAGCGGTGGGCTTGTCTAACCTCTTCATTAAAGAGGGGATTTTAGTCTCTCAAAAAGGCAAAAATAAAGAAGAAAATTTAGAATACAAGGCTAATGGCAGAGCCCCTTATACCAATTTGCCTATTGCGGTGTTAGTCAATGGCGGTTCAGCGAGCGCGAGCGAGATCGTAGCAGGGGCGCTGCAAGATCACAAACGAGCCGTGATTATTGGTGAAAAAACCTTTGGTAAGGGAAGCGTGCAAGTGTTACTCCCTGTCAATAAAGACGAAGCCATTAAAATCACAACCGCGCGCTACTATTTGCCGAGCGGGCGCACCATTCAAGCTAAGGGGATCACGCCTGATATTGTGATTTATCCGGGTAAAGCACCAGAAAATGAAAATAAATTCAGCTTGAAAGAAGCGGATCTAAAACACCATTTAGAGCAAGAGCTTAAAAAGATTGATGATAAAACCCCTAATTCCAAAGAAGCGGACAAAGACAAGAAAAGCGAAGAGGAAAAAGAGGTTACTCCTAAAATGATTAACGATGATATTCAATTAAAAACCGCTATTGACAGCTTGAAAACCTGGTCTATCGTAGATGAGAAAATGGATGAAAAAGCGCCCAAGAAGAAATAAAAACTCATGGGGTTTTTATTTGAAGAATGATAAAACCATGTTTTAATTTTCATGCGTTTTCAATGAAAACCATCACAATCGTTAGCTTGATTTTAAGCCTTTTGGTAAGCTTTTTGGTTGCTGAAAACGCTCATGATCCAGAAGAAATCAAGGCTAAAGTGGCTTATGTGAAAATCCCCCAATTAGAAGATTTGGAAAACAACCCCGTTTATATCGGTCAAACTATAGGCGTAACTTATGATTTATTGCTGTTTGACGCTGAGTTTTTGGAAGCTAAAATCAAAGACGAGCTGGATAAAACCCAAATTGAGCTTTTAAGCAAAATGCCTAAATGGAAAAAGGTGGAAAAAGAGCTTTTCAGAGCGACTTATTATTACAAGATTAAGGGCATAAAAGCGAGCATTCCGCCTTTAGAAGTGAGCGCGTTTTCCAATAAAGACAAATATATAGATTATTCCATAGCCCCAAAAGTTACTTTGCAGGTAACGGACTTATCCAAAAACCCTCGTTATGCGAATGTCATGGCTAAAGATTTACAAGTCTTGCAATACAAAACCAAAGATTATGACGATAAAAACAATATTTTGGTGGTGGAATTAGCGTTCAAAGAGGCTAATTGGGAAGATTTTTACATCAAAGAAGCGCTCAAACAAGGGTTTGATAACGCCTCTTTAAACCAAATCAAGGCTAAAGAAGGGAGCGTTTTTTATTATTGCGTGTTGCCTAAAACCATTCAAAACCTTTCTTTTGATTATTTTTCGCTTTCAAACAGGCAATTTAAAACCTTATCTTTTTCAACCATTCCCACTCAAGACACTACCGGTATTCAAAGCGATCTCATCCCTAAAAACAATTTTTTAGTCTTTTCTAATGTGGCGTTGCTCGCTTTGTGCGTGTTTTTCTTGGTGTTGTTTTTCATTTTTGGGCGCAAACTCATTTTTTTAGGGCTTGGGATTTTGTGCTTAGGGTTTGTTTTGTATAACCTTTTATTCACGCAAAAATCAGCCCTTTTGCTCGCTCATAAAAAAATCCGCATTCTGCCCACGCAAAATTCCACCATTTTAGGGCTTTCTAAAAATGAAATGCCGATTAAAATTTTAGGTTCGCATGATGATTATTATAAAATCCTAACGCCGCATGAACAAATAGGATGGGTCAAAAAAGATGAAGTCAAATAAAAAATCCAATCGTTTAAGAGCGGTTTATAGAGCTTTAGTGATCGCTATAGGCTTAGCCGTTATCATTGTTTTCAATTATTTTAACCGCAAAAACAATAACGCCCGCTCCAGCCGTAGGGCTTGTTCGTGCTTTTTTTCCCTTACCGGGGTTAATTTAGAAAAAATAGGCGCTTTTGATACGGACGCTAAACTCATTGTCTTAAACCACCAAAGCTTACTAGACATCATTTATTTAGAAGCCTACCACCCTAGCAATATTTGCTGGATTGCTAAAAAAGAGCTGGGCGAAATCCCCTTTTATGGGCATGCCCTAACGGATACGGGAATGATTTTAATTGACAGGGAGGATAAAAAGGGGATGGTGAGCCTTTTGAAAGCGTGTAAAGAAAGATTAGACCAAAACCGCCCTTTAGTGATTTTCCCTGAAGGCACTAGAGGCAAAGGAGGAGAAAAATTCCTCCCTTTCAAGCAAGGGGCTAAAATCATCGCCGAAAAATTCCAGCTCAAAATCCAGCCCATGGTGTTAATCAATTCCATTAAAATCTTTAATTCCAAGCCCCTAGAAGCCTATAAAGCCCGCACCCGTTTAGTCATGCTAGAAAGTTATACGCCTGATTTTAACTCGCCCACCTGGTATGAAGAATTACAAGAACGCATGCAAAAAGAGTATTTAAAACACTACCATGAATTAAACCCTAGCGAACAATGAAGCTTTTTGACTGCGCTCCTTTAAGTTTGGCTTGGCGGGAGTTTTTGCAAAGCGAATTTAAAAAGCCTTATTTCTTAGAAATAGAAAAACGCTACTTAGAGGCTCTAAAAAGCCCTAAAACCATTTTCCCTAAAAGCTCTAATCTGTTTTATGCACTCAATCTAACACCCCCTAGCGCGGTTAAAATCATTCTTTTAGGGCAAGATCCCTACCATTCCACCTACCTAGAAAATCAACAAGAATTGCCTGTGGCGATGGGCTTAAGCTTTAGCGTGGAAAAAACCGCCCCCATCCCCCCAAGCTTAAAAAATATTTTTAAAGAATTGCATGCGAATTTAGGCGTGCCTGTGCCTTGTTGTGGGGATTTGAGCGCGTGGGCTAAAAGGGGCATGCTGTTATTGAACGCCATTTTAAGCGTGGAAAAAAACCAAGCCGCTTCGCACAAATGCATCGGCTGGGAAGCTTTTAGCGATCAAATATTGATACGCCTTTTTGAAGCCAACGCCCCCTTGATCGTGGTGTTATTAGGGAAAGTCGCCCAAAAAAAGATCGTGCTAATCCCCAAGAACAAACACATCATCATCACCGCTCCTCACCCTAGCCCATTATCTAGGGGGTTTTTAGGGAGTGGGGTTTTTACAAGCGTTCAAAAAGCTTATAGAGAGGTTTATCATAAGGATTTTGATTTTAGTTTATGATTGATGCTTAATAAGACAGCACCCCTTAAGAATGCCTTTATTTAAGAGCATTTGTGATAAAATGGTGGTTTTTAAATAAAGGGAAAACATGCCAATTAAAATCGCTATCAATGGGACTGGGCGCATCGGTTTGTGTGCTATAAGAGCCACTAGTCAAAGAAAAGATATAGAAATCGTTGCTATCAATTCTACCGCTGAAACAGAAACTCTTTTGCATTTGATACGCCATGACAGCGTGCATGGGCATTTTGAAGCCAAATTAAACGCTGATAGAACCCTAAATATCGGGCATAGTAAAAATATTTTAGTGTTGAGCGAGCGAGACATTAACAAGCTTGATTTTTCTATCGCTAACGCAGAAATCATCATAGAATGCACCGGGAAATTCAATTCATTAGAAGCTTCAAGCGCTCATCTTAAAAACAGCGTGAAAAAAGTCATCATCTCCGCTCCTGCGCAAAACGCCCCCACCTTTGTCTATGGGGTGAATCACAAGAATTACCATAACGAAAGCGTGATTTCTAACGCTTCTTGCACGACTAACGCTAGCGCTCCTTTATTAAAAATCTTAGATGAAGCCTTTAAAGTAGAAAACGCGCTTTTAACCACCATTCACAGCTACACTAACGATCAAAACCTTTTAGACACCAAGCACAAAGACATCCGCCGCGCTAGAGCGGCTGGTTTAAATCTTATCCCCACAAGCACCGGCGTGAGCAAAGCCATTTCGCTAGTTTTACCGCATTTAGGCCCTAAGATCACAGGCCTTGCTATTAGAGTGCCTACCCCTAATGTGAGCTTAGTGGATCTGTCTTTAAGCTTTAAAAAATCCGTGAGTAAAGCGAGCGTTCAGCATGTGCTTAAAGATGCTTGTAAGCATGCCTTTAAAGGGGTTGTGGGTATTGATGAAGAAAGGCTTGTTTCAAGCGATTTTATTTCTTCGCCTTTTAGCGCGATTGTGATTGATGATCAAATCATGACAATAGGCGAAAAAAATGCTAAAGTATTGGCATGGTATGATAATGAAATGGGTTATAGTGAGCGCTTGATAGACATGGTGCAATATATAGCGCAAAATTAAAAGAAAGGATTTTTCATGTTAGCTAAAATGTCGTTTATGCAAAACGTTAAAAACATTCAAGAAGTGGAAGTGAGCCATAAAAGGGTGCTTATTAGAGTGGATTTTAATGTGCCTTTAGATGAAAATTTGAATATTACCGATGATACGCGCATTAGAGAGAGCTTGCCCACCATCCAATTTTGTATTGACAATAAGGCTAAAGATATTATTTTAGTGAGCCATTTGGGCCGCCCTAAAGGGGTTGAAGAAAAATTGAGCTTGAAACCTTTTTTAAAACGCCTTGAAAGACTTTTAAATCATGAAGTGGTTTTTTCTCAAAATATCGTGCAACTCAAGCAGGCTTTAAACGAAAACGTGCCCACAAGGATTTTTCTTTTAGAGAACATCCGTTTTTTAAAAGGCGAAGAAGAAAATGATGAAAATCTGGCTAAAGATTTAGCGAGTTTGTGCGATGTGTTTGTGAATGACGCTTTTGGCACGAGCCACAGAAAGCATGCCAGCACTTATGGCACGGCGCAATTCGCCCCTGTTAAAGTGAGCGGGTTTTTGCTCAAAAAAGAAATTGATTCGTTTTATCAGGCGTTTAACCACCCTTTACGCCCTCTATTGTTGATTGTGGGGGGGGCTAAGGTCAGCTCCAAACTCACTTTATTAAAAAATATTTTAGATCTCATTGACAAGCTCATTATTGCCGGGGCGATGAGCAACACCTTCTTAAAAGCTTTAGGCTATGATGTGCAAGATTCTTCTGTAGAAGACGCTCTAATCAATGACGCCCTAGAGTTATTGCAAAGTGCGAAAGAAAAAAAAGTCAAAGTCTATTTACCTATAGACGCTGTAACCACTGATGATATCCTTAACCCCAAACACATCAAAATTTCACCCGTCCAAGACATTGAGCCTAAACACAAGATCGCTGATATAGGGCCTGCGAGCTTGAAATTATTTTCTGAAATCATAGAGAGCGCGCCCACGATCATATGGAATGGCCCCTTAGGCGTGCATGAAAAACAAGAATTCGCCAGAGGCACAACCTTTTTAGCCCACAAAATCGCTGACACTTACGCTTTCTCGCTCATTGGTGGGGGCGATACCATTGATGCGATCAACCGTGCGGGCGAAAAGGATAACATGAGTTTTATTTCCACCGGTGGGGGAGCGAGTTTGGAATTATTAGAGGGCAAAATTTTACCTTGTTTTGAGGTTTTGGATAAACGCCATTAACTCTAAGGATCGCTTATGGTGAACGTGTTTTTCAAACAGCAAAAATTTGTCATTAAAAAACGCTTTAATGATTTTAATGGTTTTGATATAGAAGAAAATGAAGTTTTATGGTTTGAATTAATCAACCCTACGCCCAATGAATTGGCCACTCTAAGCCAAGAATACGCTATCCACTACAACACAGACCATTCCCAACGAGTCTCATCAGTTACCAAATATTGGGAAGACAGCTCTAGCGTTACGATCAACGCCTCTTTCACTAACCAGGATGAAAATGAGACTTTTCATACGGAAATGGCGACCTTTATTTTGTCTAATAACATTCTTTTCACGATTTATTACGGGACTTTAGAAATTTTTGATTCTATCCAAAAAAAGGTTTTGGCTAGCCCTAAAAAATTTGAAGACGGGTTTGATATTCTGACCAAAATCTTTGAAGTGTATTTTGAAAAAGGGGTGGAATGTTTGGAGTGGATCAACAAACAAACGAGCTTGTTGCGCAAAAACATCATTTTCAAAGAAACTTCTACGCATGATGATATTTTAGTGCGCTTGTCCAATTTGCAAGAATTTAATGTGGCTTTAAGGGATTCTTTTTTTGACAAACGGCGCATTATTACCGCTTTATTAAGGAGCAATAAAGTGGATAGCGATACTAAAAATAATTTAAATATCATTTTAACCGATTTTAGCTCTTTAGTGGAGTCTACAACGGTCAATCTCAACTCCCTAGACAACATTCAAAACCTGTTCGCTTCTCAAGTCAATGTGGAGCAAAATAAAATTATCAAGCTCTTCACGGTGGCGACCATGGCGATGATGCCCCCCACTTTGATTGGCACGATTTATGGCATGAATTTTAAATTCATGCCGGAGTTAGAATGGCAATACGGGTATCTTTTCGCGTTGATTGTCATGGCGATTTCTACGATTTTGCCTGTGCTTTATTTTAAAAAGAAAGGCTGGTTGTAGCCTTTCATGGAATTTTTATCCTCACTCTTAGACGCTCTTTCTACAACGCATGGCATAGTCTCCTTGGCTACGCTCACGCTTTTAGAAATCATTCTAGGGATTGACAATATCATTTTTATCACGGTGATGGTCTATAAACTCCCCAAACACCAGCAAAATAAAGCCATGATTTTAGGCTTGAGCCTGGCCATGATCACTCGCATAGGGCTTTTAGGGGGTTTGTTTTTTATCAGCCATTTGCAAAAGCCTTTATTCGCTTTAGCAGGCATGAGCTTTTCATGGCGTGATGTGGTGCTGTTTTTAGGGGGGGTGTTTTTAGCTTTTAAAGCGTTAGTGGAACTAAAAGAGCAGATCTATCCTAAAGAAAAACGCCAAGAAAAAGCGTTTGGCTTTTCCATCACCTTAATAGAGATCATGTTTTTAGATATTGTCTTTTCTTTAGACTCTGTGATCACGGCTATTGGGATCGCTAAACACTTAGAAGTCATGGCACTTGCTATTATTTTATCTGTAATAGTGATGATGTTTTTTTCCAAAATCGTTGGCGATTTTATTGAAAAACACTACCGTGTCAAAACTTTAGCCTTTGTTTTTTTGCTCGTTGTGGGCGTGTTTTTGTTTTTAGAGGGCTTGCATTTACACATCAATAAAAATTACTTGTATGCGGGCGTTGGTTTTGCCTTACTCATAGAATGCTTGAATATCTTCATAGAAAAGAAAAAGAAAAAAGTTAAAAAGCGTTTTTAAACAAGCCCCTTTTTTAAAAAGAGAGCTTTTAATAAGCAAACACGTAATTGAGATACACGCTATAAAGCCTTCGGTATTCTAGTTTGGTGTCTAGAAAAGAATAGTAATTCGTGTTAATGGTAGGGATTTTCACGCCCAATTCCATGCCATGTTGAGCCGCATGATGGCTATCTTTTTTCTTAGGTCTAGCGAGATTGGTTCTCAAGCCTAAATTGAATAAAAATTGGAAATTAGCCGTATTCACTTTAGCGCTATAGACATTGCTGATGGTTTTTAAATTCACAAATTGAGAATTAAGCCATGAAGTCCCTGCTAAGGCAATGCCTCCAAAAAGCCCAAAAGAAATCTTGTTGTTTTTACCTAAAAAGTTGGTGTTTTTATCGTTGATGAAATTAAACAATAAATCGCTACCCACCCCATAAGTCCAAACATCAGAAGCCGAGTTAAAGAAATTGGATTTGATGTAGGCGTGGTTGTAATCAAAGAAACCATAATACCTTAACCCCCATCTTTTCTTTTCTCCAAAAAATTGCTTATAACCCACTTGCACCCCAAGGCCATTCAAGGCGCCGTTATTCGTGGTTGAAGAAGCGATCATGCCCATATTCCTAAAAGGGTTGTTGCCAAGTTCTTGGATAAGGGTGTTAGCGAGGGTTTCAGCTTGATTGATTTGAGGCGTTTGGTTGTTAAAATCAGCGGCGCTTGTTTTTAATGAAGACAGAGTTTCTTCCACGCCAGCGCAACCTTTCCCCCAAGTGTTATTAGAAACGCTTTCACTTGAAGCATTCGCGTTGCATTCTTCTATATAATTTTTAAGAACTCCTGTAGAAATTCTATTAAAATCGCTCCCCACTTGATTGGCCAGTTTTAAAACCGCTGCTTGAGATTGAGCGTTTTTGAGCATGCTTTGAGCCAAAGCGATACTATTAGGGGAGTTAAGGTTGAAATCATGGGGTTGTGCGATGCTTTTTAGTGGGGCAGTATTAAGCTGTTGGGTTTCTTTTACGATGTTTTGAGCGTTACTGATCATGTCTGAAATAGCGCTAAATTCCGTGCCAAAAACGCTGCACGAATTTTGGTTAGCGCTTGTTTGCCATGAAGGGGTGTTTGCGTTATTAGTTCCACCATTACTACTAGAAGATTTCCCTTTCAATTGCGGGCAATTGTCTTGAAGGGTGTTGATGATGGTTTGCGCTTGGGTTAAAAGGTTTTGTGCATCGTTAATATAAGTATCAGTTATGCTAACTGTAGTGTCAGCAGCATTGTTATTGTTATTATTGACATTAATGTTTTGAGCGTTGGTTGCTGTTTTAATGGTTACTTCCACCGTTGTTGTTGTATTGTTTAAAGCAGGGAGACCTTTTTTCAAAGCGGCTTGGATAATTTGATACGCTTTATTGAGCGTTGCAAATTGTTCAATGGATAGAGAATTACCTTTGCCTGCTGCAAGTAACCCCACATGCCCACCGCAAGTGATTGAATCTGAATTTTGTCCTGGTTGGTTGTAAAAAGTTTCTGTGGTGTTGTGATTGGGTTTATCCGTATAGCCTCCGCATATGACTGCATAAGCTATGCTATTCCATAACCCCACCGTGGATTGGAGCGCTAAAAGCGTGGCTTGATAGGCAGGGGAATTGTCTGTCTTATCAATTAAATTTTGCGTGTTTGCGTTTAAATTACCAATCGCTTGATTGATCGCTTGCGCGCTGTTTGCGTTAATCGCTTCTGGATTGGAATGGCTGTGATTAGCCAAAAGCTTGTTTAAGTTTTCATAAGTGTCTGAAAGTTTTTGCACCTTGTCGGCGTTTTTCACTTTCTGAACCGCTTCACCGATTTGATAACCCACGCTTAAAAAAACGCCGTTGTCTTCAGCATGGAGCAATGATGACGCAAGAGTTAGAGAAAGCAAGAGGGATTTTTTGATTTTCATGTTTTACTCCTTTTGATAGATTTTTCTTTGATAAAAAGAAACTTCGTATTATAAGCAATAAATGGAATTTTATAGCTAATTTTAGCTTTAAATTTTAGAGATTTTGTTTTTTTTTTTTTTTGTAAATTGGGAAAAATGGGGGTTTGATCCAACTTTTGAGACTTAAAAACCGCCTTTAAAAGAAAGACTAATTAGTCTTCTTTCAAGCTATAAGCGATAGGGATTTTTAGATGCACGGTTTCTTCTGGTTTGGGGAATAAATACGCTGCGTTTTTAATGGCCTCTAAAGCCGCATGGTTTAAAATATCCGTTGTGTTGCTTTTGACCACTTTAATGTCCGTAACGCTCCCATCAGGATTGATCACAAAGCTCACTAACACTTCGCCCTCAATGCCCCTAATCTGCGCCATTTTAGGGTAGCGGTTTTTAGAAGAAATAGCGGTTTGGATCTTCATTAAAAATTCGTTGCTCACCCCTGGGTTATAAGCTTGAGCTTCAGAAGTGGCCCCCTCAGAAGTCTTATTAGACTCTTCTTGCTTGTCTTTTTCTTTGACTACATCCTTAGTCGTTACTTGTTTAGGAGCGCTTTTTTCTTTAGCTTCCTCTTTAGCTTCTTCTTTTTTGGGTTCTTCTTTAGGCTCTTCTTTTTTAACTTCTTCAACTTTAGGCTCGGGTTTTGGCTCAGGTTTTGGCTTAGGCTCGGGTTTGGGTTTGGGTGTAGGCTTAGGTTTTGGCTTGGGTTTGGGTTTAGGCTTAGGCTTTGAAACCTTTTTTTTGGGTTCTTCTTTTTTTGGCTCTTCTTTCTTGGGTTTTTCTTTAGGCTCTTCTTTGGGTTTAGCCGACTCAGCATTGGTCTTTGTATTGGAATTAGTGTTAATGCTGGCTAAACTCATAGTAACTTTAGTGGTGCCAGCTTGCGCTAAAGGCGCTGGAACATCTTCGCGCAGTAAAAAATAGCCAAACCCTATAGCATATAGGGCAAAAGAGATTAAAAAGCTGACACTCGTTGAGACTTTACTTAGCTTCTGTGGAGATGGAGAAATTTTCATGATTATGCTCTTTTAAAATATCCATAATGCTGATAAAAGTTTCAAAACGAGAGCTTTTGTCGCTTTTTAAGTCTATAAGGGTTTTAGGATCTGTTTGTTTGATTGCAGCGCTCAAAGCTTCTAAATTCGTCGGTTTGTCATCGACGAAAATATTGTCATGCTCATCTACAGAGATGACCACCACTTTCTGATCGTTTGGTTGGGATTTTTCTGCATTTTTAGCGTTAGGGAGACTAACTTTAATCTTACCTTGTGCGATAAAAGTAGAAATGCTTAACACAATCGCTAGCAAAACGAGCATAATATCAATAAAAGGGACAACATTCAGCCCATCGCCTCTTCTGATGCTTTTCATTTTTTCATGATCCTGAATTTTTCACTCAAAACATCGGATTTTCTCAACAAGCTATTATAAGCGATCAAAGTGGGAATCGCCACAGCAAGCCCTAGAGCGGTCGCTTTTAAAGCTAAAGACAAACCTACCATGATCGTTTTAGCGTCCATCCCGCCGCTCATGCCCATGTCATAGAAAATCACCATGATCCCTAAAACCGTCCCTAATAAGCCCACATAAGGCGCGTTAGAAAAAATCACATAGAGAATGGTTAGATTCTTGGTTAAATCCAAATTTAGGGCGTCTATATCATCATAAGCTTTCAAATTGACTTTGGAATAAAAAATAATCCTTTCAATCACAAACCACACAGCTAAAAAACTCGCCACGCCAAGCACCGCAAAAATGAATATATCCACATAATCTTTCAACATTGCCATTGAAAAACCGCCCATAAAAACTCCTTGTCTATGATAAAATAATTCCCTTAAGATTGAAGCAACACGCAATACAGCCACACTCTTAGAGCATACACTCTTTAAGAAGCATTCGTTCGCATAAATGCCCCAAAATGATAAAAGAATGTTGTATTGTTGATTATATTGTTTTAATAATAACAAGTCAATAATAATTAAGCTAGTAATTGTAATTAAATTCAAACGCTATAAATAGTGTCTTATGACCAATTATTTAAATCCAGTTTGTATTATAATTGTTCATTTTAAATTAATTCAATCATACTAGCATGAGCGGCTTTTAACGAACTCATGCCAAAAAAGGATTTTTCTCAATGGATACACACAATAAAGACGATTCAATCATCCGCTTTTCGGTTTCTTTACAACAAAATTTATTAGACGAATTGGATAACCGCATCATTAAAAACGGCTATTCTTCTCGCTCAGAATTGGTGCGCGACATGATCAGAGAAAAATTAGTAGAAGACAATTGGGCAGAAGATAACCCTAATGATGGGAGTAAAATCGCCGTGCTTGTGGTGATTTATGACCACCATCAAAGGGAATTAAACCAGCGCATGATAGACATTCAGCATGCCAGCGGGACGCATGTTTTATGCACCACGCACATTCACATGGATGCGCATAATTGTTTAGAGACGATTATCTTACAAGGCAATTCGCTTGAAATCCAACGCTTGCAATTAGAAATTGGGGGGCTTAGGGGGGTTAAATTCGCTAAATTGACTAAGGCGTCTAGCTTTGAACACAATGAATAGCGTGTTAGAATACAAAGAATTAGCGCTCTATGGAGGGAGTTTTGATCCCTTGCATAAGGCTCATTTAGCCATTATTGAGCAAACTTTAGAATTATTGCCATTTGCTAAGCTGATTGTCTTGCCCGCTTATCAAAACCCTTTCAAAAAGCCATGTTTTTTGGACGCGCAAACCCGTTTTAAGGAATTAGAAAGAGCTTTAAAGGGAATGCCTAGGGTGCTATTGAGCGATTTTGAAATCAAACAAGAAAGGGCTGTGCCTACGATAGAAAGCGCGCTTCATTTCCAAAAACTCTACCGCCCTCAAACGCTTCATTTGGTTATAGGAGCGGATTGTTTGAGGCATCTTTCTTCTTGGACTAACGCTACAGAGCTTTTAAAAAGGGTGGAATTAGTGGTTTTTGAAAGGATTGGCTATGAAGAGATCCAATTTAAGGGGCGTTATTTCCCTTTAAAAGGCATTGATGTGCCGATTTCTTCTAGCGCGATTAGGGCTGGTTTGGGGGTTTAAGCGTGTTTTTTAATGTGGCAATACGCCTCTTGAATGATAGCGAAGCGTTTGGCGTAAAGAGCCTTTTTTTCTTTCAGATCGCATAAATCAGGGTGGTAGGTTTTAGCCAATTCTAAATAGCGCTTTTTGACTTCGCTGAAATTTTCATGCTTGATAAACCCTAGCGTTTTATAGCATTCCTTTAATTTGCGCTCAGCCATAGTGGTGTAGCTGTCCTTGCCAAAGCCATTAGGATAGATGAAATCTAAGCATGCGTTATGGACGATTCTATTTTCATTGAGCGTTACAATGAGTTCCCAAAAACGCTCTGAATCGCCTCTTATATGCAATTCATCTTGGGTTTCTAAAAACACACAGCCGCTGAATTTTTGGCGTAAAAACCGCTTGGCGATAGGGTGTTTGGTGATAAAAAGCGCGTATTCTGCCCCAAAGGTTAAAACTTTCACTTCTATTTTTTCTAAAAGCGTGTTTTGATTGATAATTTTGATGCGTATGGGCAAGTGGCTTTTTTGTAAAACCTCTTCTAAAGAATGCGCGCTAATATCTTTCTCATGCACGCATTCAAGGGCATGATAGACCCAATTAAGCAAGTAGTTTTTCTTAAAGCATTCCGTGTCGTTTAAGATGAGCAACGATGAAGAGAGCATGTGGCACTGGCTGAAATGTTTTTTAGCGTAGTTTAAAACTTTTTTCAATAAGGGGTGGCTGTTGGGGAGCGCGATTTGCGTGAATTTGGCTAACAATTCAATTTTGGCCATTGCCCTTATTTTCTCCATGCGTTTTGATGCGATTTTTAAAAATCTTTAGGTATTTTAGCATGCCAATGGTTAAAAAAAGGTGGTTATGAATGGTTTTTTGCGCTAGACTACGAGCCATAACTCATTTAATGAAAGATTAAAAATGAAAATAGCGGTATTACTCAGTGGGGGGGTGGATAGCTCTTATAGCGCTTATAGCTTAAAAGAGCAAGGGCATGAATTAGTGGGGATTTATTTAAAACTCCATGCGAGTGAAAAAAAGCATGATTTATACATTAAAAACGCACAAAAAGCGTGCGAGTTTTTAGGCATTCCTTTAGAGGTGTTGGATTTTCAAAAGGATTTTAAAAGTGCGGTTTATGATGAATTTATCAGCGCTTATGAAGAAGGGCAAACCCCTAACCCATGCGCGTTGTGCAACCCTTTAATGAAATTTGGGCTAGCTTTAGATCACGCTTTAAAATTAGGGTGTGAAAAGATCGCTACCGGGCATTATGCGAGGGTCAAAGAAATTGACAAGGTAAGTTATATTCAAGAGGCTTTGGATAAAACTAAAGATCAGAGCTATTTTTTATACGCTTTAGAGCATGAAGTTATCGCTAAATTGGTGTTCCCTTTAGGGGATTTGTTAAAAAAGGATATTAAGCCTTTAGCCTTGAATGCGATGCCTTTTTTAGGCACTCTAGAGACTTATAAGGAATCTCAAGAAATCTGCTTTGTGGAAAAAAGCTACATTGACACTTTAAAAAAGCATGTTGAAGTGGAAAAAGAGGGCGTGGTGAAAAACCTGCAAGGCGAAATCATTGGCACGCATAAGGGCTATATGCAATACACGATTGGCAAACGCAAAGGCTTTAGTGTTAAAGGTGCGTTAGAGCCGCATTTTGTGGTGGGGATTGACGCTAAAAAGAACGAGTTAATTGTGGGCAAAAAAGAAGATCTCGCCACGCATTCGCTTAAGGCTAAAAACAAATCTTTGATGAAAGATTTTAAAAATGGCGAATATTCTATCAAGGCCCGTTACAGGAGCGTGCCTACTAAAGCGTTTGTGAGTTTGAGAGATGAGGCGATTGAAGTGGAGTTTGAAGAGCCTTTTTATGGCGTGGCTAAAGGGCAAGCCTTAGTCGTTTATAAAGATGACATCTTGCTTGGCGGGGGCGTGATTGTTTAGGGCTTTTTGCGCTTATAGCTTAATTGGTTGCTTTTTTAAAAACTCACTCTTGTTTAAAATTTTCAAAGCTAGGGAATCCATGCGGATCTAAGCGGATATTTTTAATAAGAGCCTTTTCATTGCTCAAATCACCGCTCAAATTGGAGGGCTTTTTAGTCTGTTGTTTGGCTAAAAGGGCTAAAACTTGGGCGTTTAACGCCATGGTTTCATTCAAAAACGCCATTTGCTTATTTAATTCGCTTAAAAATTCTATATTCAAGGTTTTTAAAGTATGCTCGTAATTGGCTAAGATTAAAGCATGCTTTTCTTTATTATCTTTAGCGTTTTTTAATTCTTTGTCTCGCTCTATAAGGGCGTTTTGGTAGCGTTGGTGCAATTCTTTAGCGCATGATTTGAGGTTTTCTTTATCGCATAAAAAATGCGTTTTTAAAGTTTCTAGGCGTTTTTCTAAGGGCAAAAAGGTTTTTAGGGCGTCTTCTTTGGCTTGGATTTGGCTTTGAAGCTTATTTTTAAATTTTTTCAAACGCATGGCTTTATAGGCTTGAAAATCATGGTTTATGAGGGCGTTGTATTCTAGGGTTTTATTATGGGATTGTTGGTTATGGGCTTGGTTTTCTAAAACTTGATCGCATAAGGCGTTTAAAGCGCTCATCAAATCCAATTGGGAGAGCAAATGGGCGAGTTTAGGCTCTTTGAGTAAGAAAAGGGCGTTGTTTTGCTCTTGGACTTCTAAAGCGTTTGAAGCCTCTTCTAAATTCTTAACGCCGCTCAAATAAGGGCAATGCTCTTGTAAAAAAAGCGTTTGGGATTCTTCTATTAAGCGTTCTTGTTCCATGCCCTTTTTTATGTGTTTTTCTAAAGCTTGTAATTTTTCTAATTCCAAAGCGCTTTGTTTCAATAATATATCAGTGTCCATAAGGCGGATTTGGCTGGCGTTAAAAAAACGCCTCTGGCTAGTTAGGGTGCTGTTAGCCTTTTTGATTTCTTTAAGTTGATCTTGGTTATTGGAAAGCACGTTTTGATAGATTCTTAAACTTTCATTGAGTTTGTAAAGCATGTCAGAAAGCTGTTCGTTGGAGCGCGAGAGCTTGGCGTTAGTTTGAGAATCAAAAGTCATCATTATCTGTGCGTTTGAAAAGGTTAGAAAAAATAAGAAGAAGCAAAAAAATCTCATAAGGTTATCTTTATTACTATAGTTTCATCGTGTTATTTTATCTAAGTTTTGACATGCACCAAAACACGCAAAATTATCGCTTTTAAGATAAAATAAGCGTTTTGATGCCATTTTTGGAGCGATCGTGGAATTGAGTTATTATGAAATTTTAGAAGTGGAAAAACACAGCAACCAAGAGACCATTAAAAAGTCTTACAGGAAGCTGGCTTTAAAATACCACCCGGACCGAAACGCCGGCGATAAAGAAGCCGAAGAAAAGTTCAAGCTCATCAATGAAGCCTATGGGGTGCTAAGCGATGAAAAGAAGCGGGCCTTATACGACAGGTATGGTAAAAAGGGCTTAAACCAAGCCGGTGCGAGTCAGAGCGATTTTTCTGATTTTTTTGAAGATTTAGGCTCGTTTTTTGAGGACGCTTTTGGGTTTGGCGCTAGGGGAGGTAAAAGGCAAAAAAGCTCTATCGCACCGGATTATTTGCAAACCATTGAATTGAGTTTTAAAGAAGCGGTTTTTGGCTGTAAAAAAACCATTAAAGCCCAATACCAGAGCGTCTGTGAAAGTTGCGATGGCACGGGCGCTAAAGATAAAGCCCTAGAGACTTGCAAGCAGTGTAATGGGCAAGGGCAAGTGTTTATGCGTCAAGGTTTTATGAGTTTTGCGCAAACTTGTGGGGCGTGTCAAGGCAAGGGCAAGATCATTAAAACCCCATGCCAAGCGTGTAAGGGCAAAACCTACATTCTTAAAGATGAAGAAATTGACGCGATAATCCCTGAGGGCATTGATGATCAAAACCGCATGGTGTTTAAAAATAAAGGCAATGAATACGAGAAGGGGAAAAGAGGGGATTTGTATTTAGAAGCGCGAGTCAAAGAAGATGAGCATTTCAAGCGCGAAGGCTGTGATTTGTTCATTGAAGCGCCGGTGTTTTTCACCACTATCGCTTTGGGGCATACGATTAAAGTGCCGTCTTTAAGAGGAGGCGAATTGGAATTAAAAATCCCTAGAAACGCCAAAGACAGGCAAACTTTTGCGTTTAGAAACGAGGGCGTGAAGCACCCTGAAAGCTCTTATAGGGGGAGTTTGATTGTGGTGTTGCAAGTGATTTATCCTAAAAGCTTGAATAAAGAGCAGCAAGGGTTATTGGAAAAATTGCATGCGAGTTTTGGCTATGAGGGCGAACCGCATAAAAGCGTTTTAGAAACCTGTATTTCTAAAATTAAAGATTGGTTTAAATAAAAGGTTGTTGATGCATGATTTTCTAAAAGCCTTCAAAGACGCTTTCCCTCATACCATTTCTATCTTTTTAGGGTATTTGCTTATGGGAATGACTTTTGGAATGCTTTTAGTCCAGCATGGCTATGATTATAAAGTCGCTTTGTTCATGTCGTTATTCATCTATGCTGGGGCGGTGCAATTTGTAGCGATCACGCTTTTAAGCGCGCAAGCGAGCTTGATGAATGTCGTTATTGTGAGCTTGCTAGTGAATGCGAGACAGACTTGTTATGCGCTTTCCATGCTAGATCGATTTAAAAACACCCAATGGCGTTTGCCCTATTTAGCGCATGCGCTCACGGATGAAACCTTTGCTTTATTGAATTTATACGCTCCTAAAGAGGGGGTTAGTGAAAAAGACTTTATTTTTAGCATTTCCTTACTCAACCACTCTTATTGGATTTTTGGCTCGTTGGTGGGTTCGTTGGTGGGTTCGCATTTTTCTTTTGACACTCAAGGCATGGAATTTGTGATGACAGCGATTTTTATCGTGCTGTTTATGGAGCAATACAAACGCACCACGAACCATAAAAACGCATGGCTTGGGATTATTATTGCGGTTGTTTGTTTAGCGCTCTTTGGGACTGAATACTTTTTGCTCATCGCTTTAGTTTTAATGGTGCTTGTTCTTATTTTGTTTAGAAAGCGGTTAGAATGTTGATGCATTCTATACTCATTATTTTAGTCATCATATTAACGACTTATTTCACGCGCATCTGGCCTTTTATGGTGTTTAATTCTAAAAACCCACCCAACGACTTTGTGCGTTATTTGGGTAGGGCTTTATCATGCTCAGTGATAGGCATGCTCGTGATCTATTGTTTTAAAGACATTCACATTTTAAAACCCCCTTATGGGATCAATGAAATCACCGCTTTTTTATCCGTTATCCTTTTGCACCGCATTTTTAAGGTGTTTGTTTTAAGCATCACGCTCCCTACCATTCTTTATATGGTTTTAGTCCAAAGCCATGCGTTAGAAAAGGTTTTTTTTAATATTCATGTTTCCTAACCCTAGCGTTTTTGATCACAAAATACGCCGTAGGGATAATAAAAAGCGTTAAAACAACGCTGCTTATCATGCCCCCTAGCATGGGCGCAGCGATGGATTTCATGATTTCACTTCCTGTGCCATGGCTATACATGATCGGAATGAGTGAAGCTAAAATGCTAAAAAAGGTCATAAGCTTGGGCCTTACCCTAAGCACCGCCCCATGCATGATAGCCTCTTTTAAAGCGGCGCTATTTTGCTCTTTTAAAGGGGTTTTGATGAATTTTTGAAACGCATCCTCTAAATAAATAATCATCACAATAGCCGTTTCGCTCGCTACCCCTAAAAGGGCTAAAAAGCCCACTAACGCCGCCACGCTCATGTTAAAACCCATGAGATTCATAAAAATCAACCCCCCCAAAAACGCAAAAGGCAGAGTGAAAAAGCATAATAAGGAATTAGTGAGATTCTTTAAAGCAAAGACAATTAAAATAAAAATGATAAACACGCTCACCGGCACGATGTATTGTAAGGTTTTAAACGCTTCTTCTAAATACTGGCTTTCGCCGCTGAATTCATAATAATACCCGTTAGGCAATTGGATTTTTTCTAGCGCTTTTATCGCTAGTTGTCTGTAAGCATCAGAGCTGATACCATTTTGCGGAACAATATAAATAAAATTCACATTCAAGCCCTTTTCGCTTTTTAGCACCGCTGGCGAGTTGTCGTAATAGATGCGGGCTAACTCCCTTAAGGGCATGTAATTGTAAGCGGTTTTGATGTAGAGGTTTTTTAATTTTTCAATGGTGTTTCTTTCGGTGTCTTCTAAGCGTAAAGAAATGGGATAACTTTCTACGCCCTTAATCATGGTAGTGAGCGTGGCTCCGCCTAGAGCGAATTTAATCGCATCTAACACAGCACTTTTATTGATGCCATAACGAGCCAGATTTTCATCGTTCAAATCCAGCGTAATGTAGTAGCCGTTATTGGATCGCTCAGCAAAAACGGACAAACTCTCTTTTAGGGTTTTGAGCTGTTGTTCCATAAGGATCGCTAATTCTTGTAATTTATCCGTGTCATTACCATAGAGCTTGATGCCTAGGGGCGTTCTAATCCCGGTTAAGAGCATGTCCGTTCTCCCACGAATGGGGTAAGTCCATGAATTGGTCAAGCCTTTTAATTGCAGGGTTTTTTCTAATTTATCCCTAACTTCTTTATAACTGAGCTTTTCTTTCCATTCGTTTTGTGGCTTTAATTCAATGTAGGTTTCTATCATTCCTAAACCAGCTGCATCGGTGCTGGTGTTAGCGCGCCCCACCTTACCAAAAACCTGTTTGACAAAATCCAATCGCTTGATAGCGCTATTACTTTTTTTCAAATATTCTAAAGCGGTGTCAATGCCCACGCCATTAAGCGTTACAGGCATATACATGATTACCCCTTCATTGATTTGAGGGATAAATTCCCAGTTGAGTTTTTTATACGCTAGATACAAGCCTCCTAGACCCACAACGCTCGCTATTAAAAAAGCGTATCTGAATTTAAGCACAACCTTCAAACTCACGCCATAAATTTTCATGAAAAAAGCGTTAATGGGGTTTTTAGACTCTTCTAAAATCCGCCCTTTAATGAGCCATACCATTAAAACAGGGACTATCGTAATAGAAAGCAGCGCTCCTACTAGCATGGCAAAGGTTTTGGTGTAAGCTAAAGGGGCAAAAAGCCTTTCTTCTTGACCGGTGAGCGCAAAAATTGGCAAGAAAGAAACCACGATGATCATTAAAGCAAAAAATATCGCGCCCCCCACATGCTTAACCCCTTGCATGATGGCATTAACCCTTTGGATATCATCTTTTGTATCAATGTGTTGCAAATGCTTGTGAGCGTTCTCCACCATCACAATAGCCGCATCCACCATCGCCCCTATAGCGATCGCAATGCCCCCTAAACTCATGATGCTCGCTTCAATATTGAAATAACGCATGAGCAAGAAGCTAATACACACGCTTAAAGGCAGAGTGATAATCACCACTAAAGCACTCCTGAAATGCAGTAAAAAAATCGCAATAATGACTAGCACAATGACGCTTTCTTCTATGAGCGTGTGGATCAAATTGTCAATGCCTTTTTCAATCAATTCGCTCCTGTCATACACGCTGGTGATTTTCACATCAGGGTTACTCGCTTGTAGGGTGGCGATTTTTTCTTTAATGGCTTTAAGCACCTTGTAAGTGTCAGCGTGATAGCGCACCATAACAATCCCCCCCACCACTTCCTTATCGCCATTGAGATTGGCAGCCCCTCGGCGTGGTTTTGGCGCTAGCCTAACACTGGCTATATCTTTAATCTTTAAAGGGATAGCCCCTTCTTTTTTAATGACAATTTCTTCTAAATCCTTCAAAGATTGGATATAACCATGCGATCTTATGATTTTTTCAAACCCGTTTTCTAAAATAACCCCCCCACCGGTATCGTTATTGGAATTTTTAATCGCGTTAGCGACTTGATCTAAACTCAAGTTATAACGGATCAAAGAATCGTTTTGAAGCGTTACTTCATAATCTTTTACAAAGCCCCCCACGCTTGCGACCTCACTCACCCCATCAACCCCCAAAAGCGCATAGCGGTAATAAAAATCTTGCAAGACTTTCAAATCGCTTAAATTCTTGCTATCGCTAGATAGAGCGTATTGATACGCCCATCCAATAGAAGTGGAATCGCTCCCTATTTCCACTTTAGCGTCCTTGGGGAGGTTACTCACTCGGTTTAATTGCTCTAAAACCCTGTCTCTAGCCCAATACAAATTGACGCCGTCTTTAAAAATGATGTAAATCAAGCCGCTTTCATAGCTAGAAATCCCCCTAACCGTGTCAATGTTAGCGATACTCATGAAAGTAGAAACTAACGGGTAAGTAACCTGTTCTTGCACGATTTTAGGGCTTTGATTGGGGTAAGTGATTTGCACGACCACTTGAGCGGGGCTTAAATCTGGCAAAGCGTCTAAACGAACGCTTTTTATCGCCCACAAAGAGGCTAAAAAAATGAGTAGAGTGACTAAAGTGGTAAGGAGTTTGTTTTTAACGCTTAAATCAATGATTTTTTCTATCATTCAATAATCCCCATTGTTTTGAGCGTCAGCGTCTAGCACGAATAAAGCGTTATTAGCGACTTCTTCGCCCGCTTTTAAACCTTCTAAAATTTCATAACTCCCATCGCTCAAGCGGACGGCTTTAATTTCTAACGGGCTTAAACCAAAATCATCTTTTTTGAACACGATAGCTTTCCCCCCCTTAATCAAAACCGCTTCTTTAGGCAGGATCTTCATTTTTTGTGGTTTCTGAAAGATTTCTACTTGAGCGAACATGTTAGGGTAATAAAGCTGTTTAACATTAGGCACATTGAAGCGCGCTTCTAGCATTTTATCTTGTGGGTTGATGATGGGGTTGATGTTTTCAAGCGTGATTTCTTGCGTGCCTTTAATCCCTTCTACGAACAAGATCGCTTTATGCGTGTTTTTTAAAAACTCTAAATCCTCTTGATTGACTTTAACAAGCGCCCACAATTGGCTTAAATCTATGATTTGAAACAACTCTTGCCCTTTTTTAATGAAGCTCCCCTCATTGAGATCCGGGCTTTTTTTAAAAATAACGCCACTGAAACGAGAGTAAATAGTCATTTCATTTTGGACTTTATGGCTGCTAATGATTTTTTCAATGCTAGAGTTTTCTAGCCCTAGTAGTTTTAATTTTTCTTTAATCGCTCCCACTTGCTGGTTGAATTTCAATGATGATAGCAATTCGCTTTGAACGCCCGCTAATTCAGGGGAATACACGCTCAATAACCTATCGCCCTTTTTAATGGGGGTATAGGTTTTATTCGCATAAAGCTTTTCCACATAGCCATCAAAACGCAGGGTTTGAGAAAAAATCAGCGCTTCATTAGGCTGCAAAAGCGCATAATAGCGCCGGCTTTGAGAAAATTCTTTTTCTATAACCTTAGTGGTGGAAATATTGAAACGAGTTTGGCTTTTAGCTTCTTTAGTTTCTTGAGTTTCTTGAGCGTTAGCGAATAAGGGGTTAAAAAATAGAATCAAGGCTAACCATAAAATCCGTTTCATTCTAATCCTTTAAGGTTTTGTAAAGACAAATAAGCGCTATTTAGAGCGCTTAAGGTTTCAAGCTGGGTGATTTGGGTAGTGATCTTGTCATTAAAAGCGTTGTAATAAGCGTTGTAATCGCCATTAGACTTCAAATCAAGCGCATAAATTTGCGCGATTTTTTCATTCTGTTTGATGATTTTATTGATCGATTCTAGGTTTTTTTGCAAGGTTTCTAATTTTTTAAGGAGTTTTAGGGCCAGGTGGCGCGTTTTGTTTTTGGTGTTTTCCACTTCGCTTTTAAACACCAAGCTTTCTTTTTTCTTTTGCTCCACTAATTTAGCCTGCTTGCCATAAAGGGGCAAAGGGATAGACAAAGCGACGCTAAACATGTCGTAGTTATAGTATTGTTTGGAGCGGAAATAATACACCCCGGTAACATTCACATCTTCTAAAAAGCTTTTTTTAGCCAAAGTGATGTCTTTTTGCGCTTTTTCTTCATCAAGCCTGGCGATCGCAATATCGTAATTAGTGGCGCTAATGTTATACAGCTCTTGCTCATGATTAAATTCAAAATTTTTAGGAGCAATGCTTAAAAGCTCGTTTTCTTTAAAAGTCAATTCACCCATGGAATAATGGCTGCTAGAGAGCGCTTCTTCTAAATTGTTTTTTTTGATTTCTAATTGCGATTTTAAAATTTCTAATTTAGCGATTGCTATTAAATTAGGCGAACTGGAATGGTTGGCTTGATAAAGGGTGTTTTCTAAATTTTTAATCGCTGTGTTTAAAAGCTCTATTTCTTGTTGGTTTTTATAGTTTTCAATGCCGCTTATCATTAAATTGATCACTAATTGCTGCTTGGTTTTTTTAAGCTCTAATATCTTTTTTTGTTTTTCTAGATTGATCATTTGAGATTGCGTGAGTTTTTTACCATTTAAATCCACTTTTTGAGACAAACCCAAACTCATGTTTTGCATCAAGGTGCTATCCAGCCTGAAAAAATCGCTCACATTAGCGTTGTTATAGCCTAAATACAAGATAGGGTTATCCCACTTGCTAACGACTTTTTCTTGAGAATTTAAAGCGTCAATTTGCTCTTGTAAGGCTTGTATTTTTTGATTTTTAGAAAGGTATTTAGCCACAAAAGATTGGATTTCTAAATCTTTAGCAAAACCCAAACTAAAAAGCAGTAAAAAAGCTCTTATAAGGCGTATCAAAACGCCCCCCTTATAAAACGCGCTTATAAAAGACAGCATGCTCTTATAAATCCAGGCTTGTTTTAGCGCGATAAACCTGGCCCTCTTTAGATTTAATATCCACCCTCACCTGCCATGTCCCGTTCATAGAAAGATTGGTTTTAGCTTCATAAATGCCGTTTTTTTCACTCACTTGCGCCATTTCTTTCATCATTGGCATGCCAGGCATTTCAGGCATCATAAACTGCACCCTAACGATAGCTTTTTCTAAAGCTTTACCTTTTAAAGTGGGGCTAAGCACGAAAGTGTTATCGCCTTTAATGGGGTTACCCACGGATTTGATTTTCACTTCCAAGTCATTGGCTTTTAGGGTTTGCTCCCATGCGTTTAAACTCATAACCCCCAACACGCTTATTAAAAATAAAGCGGCTAACTTTTTCATCGTTTTGACCTTTAAATTAAGATAACAAGAAAATTCTTGTTGCGAACGAATGATAACCCTCTTTTGTGTAAAAATTGTGGAAATGGTTTTTAAAAAAATTAGGGTTTTTAAGTAGAAGGTATAAGAGTTTATGCTATTTTTTTAAGGTTTTAAAATCAAATTTCAAAGGATTAGTATGCAATTTAGAATTGAACATGACACGATGGGCGAAATTCAAGTGGATGATAGCCAATACTGGGGGGCTCAAACGCAACGCAGTCTTGAAAACTTTAAAATCGGCACCGAAAAAATGCCTAAAGAACTCATTGGCGCGTTTGCTAAACTCAAAAGGAGTCTGGCGGTTGTCAACCACAAATTAGGGAAATTAAGCCCAGAAAAATCACAAGCCATTATCAAGGCGTGCGATTGCATTTTAAAAGGCGAGCTGTGCGGCGAATTCCCGTTAGCGATATGGCAAACAGGGAGCGGGACTCAAACGAATATGAATCTCAATGAAGTCATTGCCAATAAGGCTACAGAAATTTTAGGGGGTAATTTCAGGGAGAAAAAACTCATCCACCCTAACGATGATGTGAACATGTCTCAAAGCTCCAACGACACTTTCCCCACCGCAATGCACATTGTGAGCGTGCTAGAAATCACGCATAAGTTACTGCCCAGTTTAGAGAATCTGTTAAAAACCTTTAAAGACAAAAGCCAGCAATTTAAAGAGATTGTCAAAATCGGGCGCACGCATTTACAAGACGCTACGCCTTTAACTTTGGGGCAAGAATTTAGCGGGTATGCGAGCATGTTAGAGCATTCTAAACAACAAATTTTAGAGAGTTTGGAGCATTTAAGGGAATTAGCCATAGGTGGGACTGCCGTAGGCACAGGGCTAAACGCTCATAAAGAATTGAGTGAAAAAGTGGCTGAAGAATTGAGCCAGTTTAGCGGCGTGAAATTCATTTCTGCGCCCAATAAATTCCATGCGCTCACTAGCCATGACGCTATCGCTTATGCGCATGGGGCTTTTAAGGCTTTAGCGGCGAATCTAATGAAAATCGCTAACGATATTAGATGGCTTGCGAGCGGGCCGCGCTGTGGTTTGGGCGAGCTTAATATCCCTGAAAACGAGCCGGGCAGCTCCATTATGCCCGGTAAAGTCAATCCCACGCAATGCGAAGCGATGACAATGGTGGCCGTGCAAGTGATGGGGAATGATACCGCTATTGGCATTGCGGCCAGTCAGGGTAATTTTGAACTGAATGTGTTTAAACCGGTGATTATTTATAATTTCTTGCAAAGTTTAAGGCTGTTGAGCGATAGCATGGAAAGTTTTAACATCCATTGCGCGAGCGGTATTGAGCCTAATAGAGAAAAAATTGATTATTATTTGCACCATTCTTTAATGCTAGTAACCGCTCTAAACCCGCATGTAGGCTATGAAAACGCCGCTAAAATCGCTAAAAACGCCCACAAAAAAGGCATTTCTTTAAAAGAAAGCGCGCTGGAATTGAAACTCCTAAGCGCTGAAGATTTTGACAAATTCGTGGTGCCTGAAAAGATGATCGGGTCTAAGGCGTGAAAACCTTTAGCGGGCACATGAGATGAATCCTGAAAAAGCCACTCATTTGGTTGCGTATCAATGATTTTAGGCATTGATGAAGCGGGTAGGGGGTGTTTGGCCGGTTCGCTTTTTGTGGCGGGAGTGGTGTGCAGTGAAAAAACAGCCTTAGAATTTCTAAAAATGGGGCTTAAGGATAGCAAGAAGCTCAGCCCCAAAAAGCGCTTTTTCTTAGAAGACAAAATCAAATCGCATGGTGAGGTGGGGTTTTTTGTGGTTAAAAAAAGCGCGAATGAAATTGATAGCTTGGGCTTAGGGGCGTGTTTGAAGCTCGCTGTGCAAGAAATTTTAGAAAATGCTTGCTCTTTAGCCAATGGGATAAAAATAGACGGCAACACGGCGTTTGGCTTGAACAAACACTACCCCAATATACAAACCATCATCAAGGGCGATGAAAAGATCGCTCAAATCGCTATGGCGTCTGTTTTAGCGAAAGCCTTTAAGGACAAAGAAATGCGGCAATTGCACGCTTTGTTTAAGGGATACGGCTGGGATAAGAATTGCGGGTATGGGACTAAACAACATATAGAAGCGATTGTTAAGCTAGGGGCTACGCCTTTTCATCGGCATAGCTTCACGCTTAAAAACCGCATCTTAAACCCCAAACTCTTAGATGTGGAATAACGCCTTGTTCAAAAGGGTGCTGAGATTGGTAGCACTCGTTGGAGAAAGGTCGATGCGCTTGGCTTTAAAGTAAGCGATTAAGTCTTCAGGCTGAATGAAAGGGAATTGCACCATGACATACACACGATGGTTGGTGGTATCCACGAACCTTTTAGCCAAAATGGATTTAGACGTTAAAAAATCAACCAACCCGAATAAATGGCTGATAACATTATTTTTAATTTGAAGCACTTTACAAATGCGATTACGCATTTTTGTGATTAAAACGCTTTCTAAAGTGCTGTAAGCGTTCATTCTGGCCCTTAAAAGAGCGATTTCTTCAGCGTTTTTTTCAGAGGGCAATTTGTCATCATAGGGGATGTAATTGGCGTAAAAATCGTTCCTTTTACCAGAAATTGAAGCCGATCCGACATATTGATTGGGCGGGTTCTTTTCGTCAAAAAGATTGATTTTAAGCCAACTAGGATAGTTAATCGTGTCTTTCAAACTCTCAGCATGCGCTGTTTGAGCGAAGAGGCCTAGGGATAACAAGGCGCAGAAACTTAATTTTTTCAATGCATTCATTATAACTTCCTTTCTATAAAAGAATATTAAAAACGCCCTACGCTTTTAGGGTGGGTGGTATTTCTCAAAAAGGCGAAATACTAGGATAGCTTATAGTCAGTTAGCTTAAAAAAAAATAAAAATATGCAATAATAATCTAAAAATGTGAGTAATAATATTAAATACATAAATACATAAATACATAAATACATAAATACATAAATACATAAATACATAAATACATAAATACATAAATACATAAATACATAAATACATAAATACATAAATACATAAATACATAAATACAATTAATTATTATACCAAAATAGATTGAATATCCAAAGAAAAATCAATGAAATTAAGGTGTTTGTAGGGGGCATTAGCTGCCAAAATAGGGGCGTTGATAGAAACGACTGCAATGTTTAAAAACCCATGTTTATGGCACCATAAAAGCTGTTTTTCTAAAAAATGGGGCGTGGGGAAAGCGTGGGCGATGAGAGAGAGCTTGTTGGTGGCGTTTTCGCGCAAGATAAAAATCCCATTATCATGGGAGTAAAGCTCATGATTTGGGAATTGCTTGTAAAGCTCTAAAAAAACCATGTTTTCAAAAATATTTAAAAGCGAAGGGCTGGAAGTCAGGCTATAAGGCAAGGCAAAATCGCACAGATACAATTTGGTTTTATTGTTTTCAAAACTGGGGGCTAAAAAAATGATGCGTTGTTTTTCTAGCGCATGTAACAATTTATAAAGGGTGTCTTTAGAGATCTTAAGCTCTTTTTTGAGTTGCGTATAAAGATAAAAAGCGCTCACAAACTTAGATTGATGCGAGCAGATTTTAGCCATCAAGGGGGCGTAAGCTTGAAAGATTGATTTGATATTTTCTTGTTTTTTTAGGATTTTTTCTTTCTCGTTTTCTATAAAAAGCGAATCTAAAGCGTTGCCGTCTCTTAAAAAGCGGTTAAACAGGGTGTTTTTAGGGGTGTTGGGTTTGAAAAAGCTAATATATTCTTTAAAATCCAACCCTAACGCATAGCATAAGCTAAAATTGGGCGCTGTTATGGGGCTTAAATAATTAGGGATAAGAACGATTTTAGGAAGCTTTGGCAGGCTGAAATCTAGGCGGTCAATACGATCTAAAATGAGCAAATCCATTTTCTTTTCTAAATGCCATTTTAAAAGCCATGAGCTTAGAATGTTTTTATTCAAACGCATGTCGTTGTAATTGATATACACAGGGTTTTTAAAATCCTTCGCTAATTTGAGGGCGAAAGTGGTTTTACCGGATTTCATCGGCCCTAAAAGACAGATTTTATCGCTTGAAGGCGCCTTTAAAAGCGGGTTGTTTAAGGCCGGCTCTTTAGGGGTTTCAAAAGGCCCAAAAGGGTGCAAGCAAGAAAGGGGCATGAACTTCCTTTCAAATGAGATTGGATTAAGATAATCGTAGCGCCTTTTTTTATATTTCCTTATAAAAAGGAAGTAAAAATCTCTAAAAAGCCCTAAAAATAGCAAAAGTTATTGACTAAATAGCGCATTTTGAGTAGTATTTCAGTTTTTATTTTATTGTTTTATTCTGTTTTTTAGTAACGGATAAAACGAGTTCTTTTAGGAGAGTTTATGGAAAAAATCAGGTTGAAGCTCAAAGCTTATGACCATAGAGTGTTGGATCGCTCTGTTGTGGCTATCGTGGAAGCCGTAAAGCGTTCAGGTTCTGAAATTAGAGGGCCTATCCCTTTACCGACTAAGAATAAGCGTTACACCGTTTTACGCTCCCCGCATGTCAATAAGGATTCAAGAGAGCAGTTTGAGATTAGGGTTTATAGCCGATTGATTGATATTATTTCGGCCACCCCAGAAACCGTGGATAGCTTGATGAAGTTGGATTTAGCTCCTGAAGTGGATGTAGAAGTAACCTCTATGGAAACGAAGTAGTCCTAACGCATTGAGATAATAAAATAAGGGTTAGATATGGAATTTTTAGTTCAAAAGATAGGCATGAGCCGCACGATTGACGCTAACAGCACGCCTGTAACCTTGCTTAAAGTCTTGCAAGCGAAAGTGTGCCAGCTAGAAAATGGGAAAGCTTTAGTGGCCTATGCGATGCATAAAAAACACAATAAGGCGATTGAAGGCCAGCAAAAGAAATACCAGCTCAGTAAAGAGTTTAACCATTTCGCTACCTTAAAAGCTTCCCAACAAAAAGAGTTGGGCGATTTGGATTTGAGCGCTTTAGAAACGCTTAAAAGGGTTAAAGCGAGCTTTAAAACTAAGGGAAGAGGCTTTGCGGGGGTGATGAAGCGTTGGAATTTCCAAGGCGGGCCTGCAGCTCATGGGAGCCGTTTCCACCGCCGTCCTGGTTCTATTGGTAACAGAGAATGGCCAGGAAGAGTGCAAAAGGGCAGGAAAATGGCAGGGCATTATGGCAATGAGCTAGTTACTTGCCAAAACGAGGTGCTCTCTTTTGATAAAGAAAGTATGGTGTTAGTGCTAAAGGGTTCAGTGGCCGGCTTTTCTGGGGCTTATGGACGCATTAGAGCGGTATAAAACCATACATTGAATATAATATAAAGGGTTTGATATGAGTAAGGCCATCGTTTTAGACAGCCATTTGAAAGAAAAGGGTAGCGTGGAGTTACCTAAAAGATATGAGGGTATCAACAGCCATAATCTCTATCTTTATGTGAAACATTATTTATCTTCTGCGCGCGCTAATACCGCTAAAAGTAAAAACCGCACTGAAGTGAGCGGGGGCGGTAGGAAGCCTTGGGCGCAAAAAGGGGGCGGAAGAGCCAGAGCAGGGAGCATCACTTCGCCTGTGTTTGTGGGTGGGGGTGTCTCTCATGGGGCTACGAATAAGCGCAATTACAACCTTAAAATCAACAAAAAACAAAAACGCTTGGCTTTAGAATACGCTTTAGAAGAAAAAGCGCAAGCGAACAAGCTTTTTGTGGTGGAAAAAATCGCTATAAAAGGCGTGGTTGAAGACAATAAAAGGAAGCATTTGACTAAAGAAGCCAACCAAATGTTCCAGGCTTTGGAGCAACGAGACACTTTGTTTGTGTGCATGAACATGGACGAATACACCGAGTTAGCCTTTAGCAACCTTAAAAAATGCCTTATTGTTGATGTGAATGAGTTGAACGCTTATCTTTTAGCGGCGTTTAGCTCTGTCGTGATGGAAGAAGCGGCGTTTCAGCATGTGGTGCAAGATAAGACAGAGGAGTAAAAAATGGCAGACATCATGGATATAAAGTCAATTCTTTACACTGAAAAGTCATTAGGATTGCAAGAAAAAGGCGTTTTAGTGGTCCAAACGGCTCAAAATGTAACCAAAAACCAGCTCAAAGAAGTGTTTAAAACTTACTTTGGCTTTGAGCCTTTGAAAATCAATTCTTTGAAACAAGAGGGTAAGGTGAAACGCTTTAGAGGGAAGCTTGGACAAAGAAAGTCGTTTAAGAAATTTTATGTGAAAGTTCCAGAGGGCGCTAGCATTGCCGCCCTTGGCGCGTAGAAAGGAGAAAGCGTTATGGCGATTAAAACTTATAAGCCCTACACCCCAAGCAGACGCTTCATGTCGGTGTTGGACTCCAAAGACATTACCGCAAAAAGCAGTGTCAAAGGCTTACTCACTAAGCTTAAAGCAACAGCAGGGAGAAACAATAACGGGCGCATCACCAGCCGCCACAAAGAGAGAGGGGCTAAAAAACTCTACCGCATTATTGATTTCAAGCGCAACAAATACAATATTGAAGGGAAAGTGGCTGCGATTGAGTATGATCCTTACAGAAACGCACGCATCGCTCTTATAGTCTATCCTGATGGGGATAAACGCTATATTTTACAGCCAAGCGGTTTGAAAGTGGGCGATAGCGTTATCGCTGCTGAAGGCGGTTTGGATATTAAAGCGGGCTTTGCGATGAAGTTAAAAAATATCCCTATAGGAACGGTGGTGCATAATATTGAAATGCATCCAGGGGCTGGCGGGCAATTAGCCAGAAGCGCGGGGATGAGCGCTCAAATCATGGGTAGAGAAAACAAATACACTATTCTCAGGATGCCAAGCTCTGAAATGCGCTACATTTTAAGCGAATGCATGGCGAGTATTGGCGTGGTAGGGAATGAGGATTTTATCAATGTCTCTATCGGTAAGGCAGGGCGTAACCGCCACAGAGGCATCCGCCCACAAACTCGTGGGAGCGCGATGAACCCAGTGGATCACCCGCATGGTGGGGGTGAGGGTAAAACAGGGACAAGCGGTCATCCTGTATCGCCTTGGGGAACTCCAGCTAAGGGCTATAAAACGAGAAAGAAAAAAGCTAGCGACAAGCTCATCATTTCCAGAAAGAAACATAAATAAAGGGTTAAAGAATGTCTAGGTCAATTAAAAAGGGTCCTTTTATAGACGACCACTTGATGAAAAAAACGCTCAAGGCAAAAGAGGGTAAGGATAACCGCCCGATTAAAACATGGTCTAGAAGAAGCACCATTTTGCCTGAAATGATTGGTTTTACTTATAATGTGCATAACGGAAGGGTTTTTGTCCCTGTGTATATCACAGAAAACCATGTGGGTTATAAGTTAGGGGAATTCGCTCCTACAAGAACTTTTAAAGGGCACAAAGGCAGTGTCCAAAAAAAGATTGGCAAGTAAGGGGGTAGAATGAGTAAAGCGTTATTAAAATTTGTGCGGTTATCTCCTACCAAAGCCAGATTGATTGCAAGACAGATTCAAGGCATGAACGCTGAATTAGCGATCGCTAGTTTGGAGTTTACGCCCAATAAAGCGGCTAGAGTGCTTTCAAAAGTGGTGGCTTCTGCGGTCGCTAACGGCTCTTTAGACGCCAAGAGCGCTCTGATTGTTTCTTGCAGAGTGGATGTTGGCCCTGTGCTTAGGCGCTCCATTCCAAGGGCTAAAGGCAGAGCCACAGCCATTAGAAAGCCAACATCTCATGTATTCGTAGAAGTAGCAGAAAGGAAAGAAATGAAATCTTCTAAAAGCCATAAAAAAAATCAAGCAGAAGGTAAGTAGGGCATGGGACAAAAAGTTAATCCGGTAGGTTTAAGATTAGGTATTAATAGGAATTGGACTTCCAGATGGTTCCCTAGCGCTCGCACCGCTCCAAGCAATATTGATGAAGACAATAAGATTAGGAAATTCCTTAAAAAAGAGCTTTATTACGCTGGCGTGAGCGAGATTGTGATTGAAAGAGCGGCTAAAAAACTGCGCGTTACGGTCGTAGCGGCTCGCCCAGGGCTTATCATTGGTAAAAAAGGCGTGGATATTGAAAAAGTCAAAGAAGGCCTAAAAACGCTCATCAAAAAAGAAGTCTCCATTAATATTAAAGAAGTCAAACGCCCCCAAGCTGACGCCCAATTAGCCGCAGAAAATGTAGCCACCCAGCTAGAAAAAAGGGTCGCTTTCCGCCGCGCGATGAAAAAGGTCATGCAAGCGGCGTTAAAATCCGGCGCTAAAGGGATCAAGGTGCGCGTTTCTGGCCGTTTAGCAGGGGCTGAAATCGCTCGCACCGAATGGTATATGGAAGGGCGCGTGCCTTTACACACCTTAAGGGCTAAGATTGATTACGGCTTTGCTGAAGCGATGACGGTATATGGTATTATTGGCGTGAAAGTGTGGATTTTCAAAGGGGAAGTTTTGCAAAAAGGCATCCAATTTGAGAAAAAAGAAGAGGCTAAAGAAGAAAGAGAGCCTAGAAGAAGCAGAAGAGGGAGGCAATAATCATGTTAATGCCAAAAAGAACAAAATACAGAAAGCAAATGAAAGGGCGCAATCGTGGGAAAGCCCATCGTGGTAACTCCATTACGTTTGGGGATATTGCGATTAAAGCCATAGAGCATGGGAGGATTGATTCACGCCAGATTGAATCCGCAAGGGTGGCCATGACAAGGCACATTAAAAGAGCGGGTAAGGTGTGGATTAGAGTGTTTCCCGATAAGCCTTTGACCGCTAAACCTTTAGAAACCAGGATGGGTAAAGGTAAAGGCTCTGTGGAAAAATGGGTGATGAATATCAAACCGGGCAGAATCGTTTATGAAATGCTAGGCATTGAAGAAGGATTAGCGAGAGAAGCTTTAGCGTTAGCTCAGAGCAAACTTCCTTTTAAAACCAAAATTGTAACTTGTGAGAGCGAAAATGAAATATACTGAATTGAAAGATAAGAGTATCAAGGAATTAGAAGAGTTGTTGCATGCTAAGAAAGCGGAGCTTTTTGAGTTACGCGTTAAATTAAAGGCTATGCAATTGAGTAATCCTAACGAGATTAAGAAAGCCAGAAGAAATATCGCTCGCATTAACACGGCCATTAATGCGCATTATTCTTCTAGCGTTGAGTAAAAAAGGGTAAGCAATGAATACGAAAGAGCCGCATAAGAGGTTAGTGCAAGGCAAGGTCATCAGCAAGTTTGCTGAAAAAAGCGCTGTGATTCTTGTGGAAAGAAAAGTGGTGCATGAAAAATACCGCAAGATTGTTAAAAAGTTCAAAAAATACACCATTCATGATGAAAACAATCAGGTGAAAGTAGGGGATTTTGTGAGCGCGATTGAGTGCAGACCGCTTTCTAAAACCAAGTCTTTCACGCTTAAAGAAATTTTAGTAGTGGGAGTATAAGCATGATACAGAGTTTTACAAGATTGAACGTCGCTGACAATAGCGGCGCTAAAGAAATCATGTGCATTAAGGTGTTAGGAGGCAGCCACAAACGCTATGCGAGCGTGGGTAGCGTGATCGTGGCTTCCGTGAAAAAAGCTATCCCTAATGGCAAGGTGAAACGAGGCCAGGTGGTGAAAGCCGTTGTGGTGAGAACGAAAAAAGAAATCCAAAGGAAAAATGGTTCTTTGGTGCGTTTTGATGACAATGCAGCGGTGATTTTGGACGCTAAAAAAGATCCGGTTGGCACAAGGATTTTTGGGCCAGTGAGCCGAGAAGTGCGTTACGCTAATTTCATGAAAATTATTTCTCTAGCGCCGGAGGTTGTATAATGAAAAGCGAAATCAAAAAAAATGACATGGTGAAAGTCATTGCAGGAGACGATAAGGGTAAGGTCGCTAAGGTTTTAGCGGTGTTGCCTAAGACTTCTCAAGTGGTTGTTGAAGGGTGTAAAGTGGTGAAAAAAGCGATTAAACCTACTGATGATAACCCTAAAGGGGGCTTTATCCATAAAGAAAAGCCCATGCACATTTCCAATGTGAAGAAAGCCTAAGGAGTTGGATACATGTTTGGTTTGAAACAATTTTATCAAAATGAAGTGAGGGCAAAACTCGCTCAAGAATTAGACATCAAAAACCCCATGCTTTTGCCCAAGCTAGAAAAAATCGTTATCAGCGTGGGCGCTGGGGCTCATGCAAAAGACATGAAAATCATGCAAAATATCGCGCAAACGATTTCTTTGATTGCAGGGCAAAAGGCGGTTATCACTAAAGCGAAAAAATCCGTTGCAGGCTTTAAGATCAGAGAAGGCATGGCGGTAGGGGCGAAAGTTACCTTAAGGAATAAACGCATGTATAATTTCTTAGAAAAGCTGATTGTGATTTCGTTACCCAGAGTGAAAGACTTTAGAGGGATTTCACGGAATGGTTTTGATGGGCGCGGGAATTACACCTTTGGGATCAATGAGCAGTTGATTTTCCCGGAAGTGGTTTATGATGATATTATGGTCAGTCATGGCATGAACATCACTATGGTAACTTCTACAGACAACGATAAAGAAGCGTTCAAGCTGTTAGAATTGCTTGGATTGCCTTTTGCAAAAGTGAGATAAGGGGTTAATATGGCTAAAAAATCAATGATAGCAAAGGCTCAAAGGAAACCAAAATTTCAAGTAAGGGCTTATACCAGATGCCGCATTTGCGGGAGACCTCATTCGGTTTATAGGGATTTTGGACTTTGTAGGGTGTGCCTAAGAAAAATGGGCAGTGAGGGACTCATCCCAGGCTTGAGAAAAGCCAGTTGGTAAGGATAAGATATGGTAAATGATATAATTGCAGATTCATTAACTCGTTTGAGAAACGCTTCTATGCGCCGCTTGGAATTCACACAGCTTTATTACGCAAAGATCGTGGTTTCTATTTTAGAGATTTTTAAAGAAAAAGGTTTCATTAAAGATTTCAATGTCAAAGATAAAGACAAGAAACAATCGGTTTATGTGCAATTGGCTTATGATGAAAAAGGGCATTCAAAAATCAGCGAAGTGAAGCGCTTAAGCAAGCCCGGTCGTCGTGTGTATAAGCAAAAAAACGAGTTGAAGCGCTTTAAAAATGGCTATGGCGTGATTGTGGTAAGCACTTCTAAAGGGGTGATCACCAACGAAGAAGCTTACAGACAGAATGTCGGTGGCGAAGTGCTTTGCAGCATTTGGTAAAGGATTAGAAATGTCAAGAATTGGGAAAAGAATCATTGAAATTCCAAGCTCTGTGCAAGCGAGCGTGGAAGGGAGTAAGCTTCTTTTTAAAAACAGCAAAGAAAAGCATGAGTTAGAAACTCACAACCGCGTGAAAATCACGCTTGAAAACAACCAATTGAGCTTCCAGCCTGTGGGCGAAGACGCGCAGTCTAGGGCTTATTGGGGGACTTATGGGGCGTTAGCCAACAACATTGTAACAGGCTTAAGTGCCGGTTTCAGTAAGACTTTAGAAGTCAATGGCGTGGGCTATAAGGTGGCTTTGGGCAATAAAACTTTGGATTTGAGTTTGGGTTTTAGCCACCCGGTGAAATACCCCATTCCAGCGGGGATTGAAATGGTGGTGGAAAAAAACACGATCACGATCAAAGGGAGCGATAAGCAAAAAGTAGGGCAAGTCGCCGCTGAAATCAGGAGCTTCAGACCCCCAGAGCCATACAAGGGCAAGGGCGTGAAATACAGCAATGAAGTCATTATTAGAAAAGCTGGTAAAACAGCTAAAAAATAAATAAGGTGAAGTGATGAACGCAAAAGCATTGTATAAAAAGAAAGCCTTAAGAGATCGCCGAAAATTAAGGATTAAAAGCAAGCTCGTGGGCGATGCGTTAAGGCCTAGGGTGAGCGTTTTTCGTTCGAATCGCTATTTCTATGCACAAGCGATTGATGATGTTAAACAAAGCACCATAACGCATATTGACGGCAGGAAAATGGGCTTTAAAAACACGCAAGAAGACGCTAAAAAATTAGGCACTCTCTTTGCTGAAGAATTAAAAAAAGCAGGGATTGAGCGAGCGGTTTATGACAGGAATGGTTATCTCTATCATGGCGTGGTGGCAGCGTTTGCTGAAAGCTTGAGAGAGAATGGGATCGCTCTATGACAGAAAGGAAAGGTATGGAAGAGATTAACAGAGAAGAGTTTCAAGAAGTCGTTGTGAATATTGGTCGTGTAACCAAAGTGGTTAAGGGCGGTAGGCGGTTTCGTTTTAACGCTCTAGTGGTTGTGGGCAATAAAAATGGGCTTGTAGGCTTTGGCTTGGGCAAGGCTAAGGAAGTCCCTGATGCGATTAAAAAAGCGGTAGATGATGCGTTTAAAAACCTAATTCATGTAACCATTAAAGGCACGACTATCGCTCATGACATTGAGCATAAATACAACGCAAGCCGTATTTTACTCAAACCAGCCAGTGAGGGAACGGGAGTGATTGCTGGGGGTTCAACGCGCCCTATCGTGGAATTAGCAGGCATTAAGGATATTCTCACCAAATCTTTAGGCTCCAACAACCCCTATAATGTGGTGCGCGCGACTTTTGACGCTTTAGCAAAAATCAAGGCGTAGTTAAAAAGGATATGATGATGGGATTAGAAAATTTAAAACCGGCTAAAGGTAGCGTTAAAAAAATCAAACGAGTGGGTCGTGGTCAAGGAAGTGGTATGGGAAAGACGGCCACAAGAGGCGGTAAAGGCCAAACCGCAAGGACAGGCTATAAGGCTAAAAGAGGCTTTGAAGGGGGGCAACAACCCTTACAGCGCCGTTTGCCTAAAATAGGTTTTAGGACTAAAGATTCTCATATCTATTCTATCAATGTAGAAAAGAATGGAGCGATTAAGGATTTAGAAGAAATCACTTTTTCAAGCTTGCGCGCTTTACACCATTTCCCCCTATATATTGAAGGCGTGAAGTTGATTGGTAAAGACGCTAAAAACCTGGCTTCTAAAATTAAAGATGAGAGAATCAAAACAAGCGGGCAGAAGTAATGCCCTTATCAGCTTGATTGGAGAGGAATAAGTTATTATGAATAAAGCTATTGCCAGTAAGATACTCATCACTTTGGGTTTTTTATTTCTCTACAGAGTCTTAGCTTATATCCCCATTCCTGGCGTAGATTTAGCGGCGATCAAGGCTTTTTTTGACAGCAATTCCAACAACGCTTTGGGGTTGTTTAACATGTTTAGCGGGAATGCGGTTTCTCGCTTGAGCATCATCTCTTTGGGTATCATGCCCTATATCACTTCTTCAATTATCATGGAGCTTTTGAGCGCGACTTTCCCCAACCTGGCTAAAATGAAAAAAGAGCGAGACGGCATGCAAAAATACATGCAAATTGTGCGCTATTTGACCATTTTAATCACTCTAATCCAAGCGGTGAGCGTTTCAGTGGGGTTAAGGAGTATTAGCGGAGGAGCCAATGGAGCGATCATGATTGATATGCAAGTCTTTATGATCGTTTCAGCGTTTTCTATGCTTACAGGGACGATGCTACTCATGTGGATAGGGGAGCAGATCACGCAAAGGGGCGTGGGGAATGGGATCAGTCTCATTATTTTTGCTGGGATTGTTTCAGGGATTCCGTCAGCTATTTCAGGCACATTCAACTTGGTCAATACGGGCGTTATCAATATCTTAATGCTCATTGGTATTGTGCTGATTGTTTTAGCGACTATTTTTGCGATTATCTATGTGGAATTAGCCGAGCGCAGGATCCCTATTTCTTATGCGCGTAAAGTGGTGATGCAAAACCAAAACAAGCGCATCATGAATTACATTCCCATTAAGTTGAATTTAAGCGGGGTGATCCCCCCTATTTTCGCTTCAGCTTTGCTCGTGTTCCCTTCTACGATTTTACAGCAAGCCACAAGCAACAAAACCTTGCAAGCGATTGCGGATTTTTTAAGCCCGCAAGGGTATGCGTATAATATTTTGATGTTTTTGCTCATTATCTTTTTTGCTTACTTTTATTCTTCTATCGTGTTCAATTCTAAGGATATTGCGGATAATTTAAGGCGTAATGGCGGGTATGTTCCAGGACTTAGGCCTGGAGAGGGGACTTCATCGTTTTTAAATTCTGTAGCGAGTAAGCTCACTTTATGGGGTTCATTGTATTTAGCACTTATCTCTACCGTGCCTTGGATTTTGGTTAAGGCTATGGGCGTGCCTTTTTACTTTGGAGGCACGGCGGTGCTGATTGTGGTTCAGGTCGCTATTGACACCATGAAAAAGATTGAAGCGCAAATTTATATGAGCAAGTATAAAACTTTAAGCGCGGTAGGCTTTTAATGGCGATCTCTATTAAAAGCCCAAAAGAAATTAAAGCTCTAAGAAAAGCCGGGGAATTGACCGCTCAAGCGTTAGCCCTTTTAGAGCGAGAAGTAAGGCCTGGGGTTTCACTTTTAGAGTTGGATAAAATGGCTGAAGATTTTATCAAATCCTCTCATGCTAGGCCGGCTTTTAAGGGGCTGTATGGATTCCCCAACTCTGTGTGCATGTCTTTAAATGAAGTGGTTATTCATGGCATTCCTACGGATTATGTTTTGCAAGAAGGGGATATTATAGGCTTGGATTTGGGGGTGGAGGTGGATGGCTATTATGGCGATTCGGCCCTCACGCTTCCTATAGGCGCAATAAGTTTGCAAGATGAAAAATTGCTCGCTTGCTCCAAAGAGAGCTTAATGCATGCCATTAATTCAATTAGAGTGGGCATGCATTTTAAGGAGTTGAGTCAGATTTTAGAGGGCGCTATTGTAGAAAGGGGCTTTGTGCCTTTGAAGGGATTTTGCGGGCATGGCATTGGTAAAAAACCCCATGAAGAGCCAGAAATCCCCAACTACCTAGAAAAAGGCGTCAAACCTAATAGCGGCCCTAAAATCAAAGAGGGCATGGTATTTTGCTTAGAGCCTATGGTGTGTCAAAAACAAGGCGAGCCCAAAATACTAGCGGATAAGTGGAGCGTGGTTTCAGTGGATGGGCTTAACACAAGCCACCATGAGCATACTATCGCCATAGTTGGCAATAAAGCAGTGATTCTTACGGAGCGTTAATGGCAAGAGATGATGTTATAGAAGTGGATGGGAAAGTGATTGAGGCGTTGCCTAACGCCACTTTTAAGGTGGAATTAGACAATAAGCATGTGGTGTTGTGTCGTATTTCTGGAAAGATGCGCATGCACTATATTAGGATTGCTTTAGGCGATAGGGTCAAGCTAGAGCTTACGCCCTATAGCTTAGACAAGGGTCGGATAACTTTTAGATATAAATGAATTTAAGGGTTATTTCAATGAAAATATGTTAGTATAAAAGTTTTTAGTAGTGCCTAATTTTTTCAAAGGAGAAAAATCATGAAAGTCAGGCCATCAGTGAAAAAGATGTGCGATAAGTGCAAAATTATTAAAAGAAGGGGCGTTATTAGAGTGATCTGCACTACCCCTAAACACAAACAAAGACAAGGATAAAGCATGGCAAGGATTGCTGGTGTAGATTTACCAAAAAAGAAGAGAGTAGAGTATGCCCTTACCTATATTTATGGGATTGGGCTTAAGAGTTCCAGAGAGATTCTGGAAGCGGTAGGCATTTCTTTTGACAAGCGCGTGCATGAATTGAGCGAAGATGAAGTGTCTAGTATCGCTAAAAAAATCCAGCAAAGCTACCTAGTAGAGGGCGATTTGCGTAAAAAAGTTCAAATGGATATTAAATCTTTAATGGACTTAGGGAATTATCGTGGGATCAGACACCGTAAGGGTCTTCCTGTAAGAGGCCAAACCACTAAAAATAACGCTAGGACTCGTAAGGGTAAGAAAAAAACCGTGGGTAGCAAGTAGCGAATAAGGAGATGATGATTTAATGGCTAAGAGAAATGTAGCGGCTAAAAAGAAAGTAGTCAAAAAGAATATTGCTAGAGGGGTTGTTTATATTTCAGCGACCTTTAATAATACCAACATCACTATCACTGATGAAATGGGCAATGTGATTTGTTGGAGCACGGCGGGCGGGTTAGGGTTTAAAGGCTCTAAAAAATCCACCCCTTATGCGGCCCAACAAGCTGTAGAAAGCGCTCTAAGCAAGGCTAAAGAGCATGGCGTTAAAGAAGTGGGCATTAAGGTTCAAGGGCCAGGTAGTGGGCGTGAGACCGCTATTAAGAGCGTGGGTGCGACAGAGGGCGTTAAAGTGCTTTGGATTAAAGACATCACCCCGCTCCCTCATAATGGTTGCAGACCCCCTAAAAGAAGAAGAGTGTAAGGAGGCTTTATGGCAAGATATAGAGGCGCAGTAGAAAGACTAGAAAGGCGTTTTGGGGTTTCTTTAGCCTTAAAAGGTGAAAGGCGGTTGAGCGGGAAGAGCGCGCTAGATAAAAGGGCTTATGGGCCAGGCCAGCATGGGCAAAGACGCGCTAAGACTTCTGATTACGGGTTGCAATTGAAAGAAAAGCAAAAAGCTAAAATGATGTATGGCATTTCTGAAAAGCAATTCAGGAGTATTTTTGTGGAAGCCAATCGCTTGGACGGCAATACGGGTGAAAACCTTATCCGCTTGATTGAAAGAAGATTGGATAATGTCGTCTATCGCATGGGGTTTGCGACCACTAGAAGCTCTGCTAGGCAATTAGTAACGCATGGGCATGTGCTTGTGGATGGTAAGCGTTTGGATATTCCCTCTTATTTCGTGCGTTCAGGGCAAAAAATTGAGATCAAAGAAAAAACCAAGAGCAACCCTCAAGTGGTGCACGCGATGGAATTGACAGCTCAAACAGGGATTGTGCCATGGATTGATGTGGAAAAAGATAAAAAATACGGCATCTTCACCCGCTACCCTGAAAGAGAAGAAGTGGTTGTCCCTATTGAAGAAAGACTCATTGTAGAATTGTATTCTAAGTAAGGGGTTAGAGCATGAAAGTTATCAAAACAGCACCTTTGATCCCATCAGAAATTAAGGTGCTAGAGAAAGAGGGCAATCGGGTTAAGATTTCTCTGGCTCCATTTGAGTTTGGTTACGCTGTTACGCTCGCTCATCCTATTAGAAGGCTCTTGCTTTTAAGCTCTGTGGGGTATGCTCCTGTAGGTTTAAAGATTGAAGGCGTCCATCATGAGTTTGACTCATTAAGGGGGGTTACTGAAGATGTGTCGCTTTTTATCATGAATTTAAAGAATATCCGCTTTATAGCCAAGGCGTTAGTGGGGCAGGATAGCTCTTTAGAAAACCAATCGGTTGTGGTGGATTATTCTTTTAAAGGGCCTATGGAGCTTAGGGCTAGGGATTTGAATTCTGAGCATATAGAAATCGTCAATCCTGAAATGCCTCTAGCCACAATCAACGAAGACGCTCAATTGAATTTTTCGCTCATTATCTATAAAGGAATGGGGTATGTCCCAAGCGAAAACACAAGGGAATTGATGCCTGAGGGCTACATGCCGCTAGACGGCTCATTCACGCCGATTAAAAATGTCGTTTATGAGATTGAAAATGTTCTGGTTGAGGGCGATCCCAACTATGAAAAAATCATTTTTGATATTGAAACAGACGGGCAGATTGATCCTTATAAAGCGTTTTTATCAGCGGTGAAAGTGATGAGTAAGCAACTAGGCGTTTTTGGCGAAAGACCCATTGCTAACACGGAGTATTCAGGCGATTACGCTCAAAGAGATGACGCTAAAGATTTGAGCGCTAAAATTGAAAGCATGAATTTGAGCGCTAGGTGTTTTAATTGCTTGGATAAAATCGGCATCAAGTATGTGGGCGAACTCGTGTTGATGAGCGAAGAAGAGCTTAAGGGCGTGAAAAACATGGGTAAAAAATCTTATGATGAAATCGCTGAAAAATTGAATGATTTGGGCTATCCGGTAGGCACAGAATTAAGCCCTGAACAAAGAGAAAGTTTAAAAAAAAGATTAGAAAAATTAGAAGATAAAGGAGGTAACGACTGATGAGACACAAACACGGATACCGCAAGCTTGGGAGAACCAGCTCGCACAGAAAGGCGTTATTAAAGAATTTAGCGATCGCTTTGATTGAGCATAACAAAATTGAAACAGGGATTTATAAGGCTAAGGAGTTGCGCAGTTACATTGAGAAATTAACGACAGTGGCTCGTGTGGGCGATTTTAACGCGCACCGTCATGTTTTTGCATATTTGCAAAACAAAGAAGCCACCCACAAGCTTGTAACTGAAATCGCGCCCAAATACGCACAAAGGAATGGCGGATACACTAGGATCCAACGCACCACTTTTAGAAGAGGGGACGCTTCCACTCTAGCTACCATTGAATTTGTATGAAATTTGATGAACTGCTAGCCAAGATTTAGTCTTGGTTGGTAATTATCGCTTTGATTTTATCTTTTTAAAAGAAGTGCTTAAAAGCTTTGGTCTTGTTTTATTAATTATAAAATTTAAAAAATACTAAAAAGCGTTTTTTTGTGATCAAAATATAAAAGAGCTTAGTTGAGCGATAAGTTTCAAACTGCAAAAATAAAGTAATTAAAACCCCATTTTTTAAAAGATTAAAATAAACTCAAAACTCGCACTGGCTTTTATCCCACCCTTTAATTGAGCGGTATTTCTTGCATTTTTATTGAGATTTCCAATTGGTTTGATGATCTTAAAAAATCCAACTACTAAAGATTGAGCCATATGGATTGTGTTTTTAGACATGCTAGATATGGGTTGATTCAGCCGCTTTGTGATGGTTTTGTTAAAAAATGATGAACCCTCTATGCCTACTCTCTCAAATGCTCCTTAACTTGGTGCAATACACAGATAAAAATTCGCCTGATAAAACCCGCTCATAAGAATTTTTGATACACCAAAACCACCGATTTAGGTGTAGAGCTAAGGCTAAAAAAACTATCTGTAGATTCATTGAGCGAGCCAGAAAAGAGCGTTTTTAAACGCAAGTTTTTTAAGGGGTATTTGAGATTTTTGGAAGTGAATTGAGTTTCAAAATCCAAGCTAAAAAGCGAGATTTGTTCCCCTTTAAAACTGGGCAAAGTAAAAGGGGTTTCTAGCACCCTAAAAAGACCATAATCGCTTACGGCTTGGATTTTTTTGCAAAATTTAAAATACTCCAACAATAAAAAAGTGTTCGCTAAAGCGTGGTCTTCTCGCTTGCCATTCAACCCTAAAAAAATAAAATCATCATAGCCCCTATTCAAAGCATAAAAAAAGGCTTTGGATAAATCGTTGCTGTTTTGTTCGCTCACGCGTATAGGGTTATATAAGGCTTTCAAATGCGAATCAATGCTGTCCAAATCGCCTATAACAACGCTGGGTTTGAATTGAAGCGCATGTAATGAGGCAACAGCCCCATCGCATGCGATTAAAAAGGGAGCGTTTTGTAAAATGTCTAAGCATTTTTGAGATTTAGGAAACTCCCCATTCGCTAAAATCACTGCTTGCATGACTTGTTCCAGTGCTTAAAATAATACATGCCAATAAAAAGGTATAGAATCGTTGTGAAGAGTTGCACCAAGCTCTCTGTAGAAATTTGGAAAATACAAAACCACACGACAATAGACACGATATTCCCCAAAGTTACTAGCGCATAATTCTCTACATAACGCAAAACCTGCAAAATAAAAGCAATAATAAAGATGACGAAATTAAAACTCTCTGCCCATAAAAAATTCGTTTTAATCTCTTTAAAAAACAAAGCGCTCACATAAGTTAAAACCCCTACGCCTAAAACGAGCGCCAAACGCCAATTTTTGGAAAGTTTTTGGGCCTTAATAACGCCCTCATGCCGCTCTGTCTTTTTCCACGCAAATAGCCCATAAATCGTTACCGGCATATACAAAAAAAGGCATAAAATCACATCAGCGTTTAATTTCCACTGATAAGCGACATAAGCGTAACTCAAATTATAAACAAGACCGAACACAAAGCAAATCGTTTGCCTTTCTCCGGCAAAAAACGCATACAAGATCCCGCTAAGCCCTGCTAAAAGATTGACAAACGAGCCTTTGACAAGAATATTAGTAACGATCAAAAACACGCAAGAAAGAATGAGTGTGGCGTAAAATCGTTTAGATAGTTGGGCGATTATTAACATGCTATTTCCTTACGCAAGAATTACCTTGACAAGTTCTACGGGTTTGATCTCAGCCTTTTAAAAACTTGAGCGTTTTTAAAAAGCACCCCTTTGTTTTGATTGTAACATAAATCAATGAGAATTAGTTTTTTTGATACGCCATATCCCAAAACATGTATTCATATTTACTTGTAGTGATAAAAATGTCCTTTAACTTCTCAATTTCTTGTTTTGAAGAAGTGAGGGTGAGGGAATCAAGCAAATTAATATTCCACGACACACACGCTTGAAATTCTTTTGAGCTATAGCCCTTAATCCAATGCCCATAAAAGGCATGTTCTAAAGCGTTGGGGATTTGGCTTAAATTTTGCGCGATCACCAAATAACTCCAGCCACAAGCCAAAACAGCCACCGTAACTTCTTTAATAGAACCTTTAATCCCTTCAGCGAGCATGTAGCTTGTATAGGATTTATTAGCGAGGGTGGGGTGCGCGTTTTGCAATTCTGTTTGAGTGATTTGAAGTTCTCTAATGTAATGGTTATGGATACTCATCTCGTTATTCAAAATATCTTGTATAGCGTTAGAAAACTCCCTCATCACCGCTTCATCATAAGCTTTAACCACGCCCAAAGCAAACACCTTAGCGTATTCTAAAAGAAACAAATAATCCTGAATGATATAAAAACGGAATTTATCTCTTTCTAAAGTCCCACGCCCTATGCCTTGAACAAACGGATGGGAAATGCAATCCATCCAAATAGATTGCGCGTTTTGATACAGATATTGTGAAACTTGCATTTTTACACTCCTAAAATCAATTCAACGCATTTTAACACGAAAGCTTGTAATTATGGTATAAAAATTTGTTTTTAAAAAGGTTTGTGAGTAAAATCTTATTTTCAAAAATGGAACGCTGCATTAAAATATCTGTGATTTTGAATAGCGATCAATGATATTGCAAGGCTTGTATTGCCTTCATGTTGTTTAAGACTGGCTATCATTTGTGATCATAAAAAGTTAATTCCATCTCGCTCTGTAGGTTTTTATTTTTAGAAGTTTTTATTATGGGAACTTGCAGTATGGCACTTACAAGATAGGAGTCAATCTTAGATGCATGGTTTCAAACCTATTACAGAGCGAGATGGAATCAACCTTACCATTTATGATTGGTTTAACCTCTGTATGAAGTCATATCGGCTGAAACTCAAAAATAGTTTAGCATAAAAATAAAAAAGCGTCTAATATATTCAAAACAGGCGTTCAATTTTTAAGCGGTTGGTGTAAAAACGCAATTAAAGGCTTTGATGTTTTGAGATATTGGGCAGAATAAAGACTATTATTAGAAAAGAAAGCCACAAGAAACAAAAAATTGTTTCTTGCAAAAAGTTTATTGAGCGTAAGCTTCTAGTTTGATCTCAATCTTTACCTCATCTCCAACGACAGCATCGCTAAAGGTTTTACCGATACCAAAATCCTTGCGGTTGATTTTGCCTTCAGCTTGCAATATCATGAATTCTTTTTTATTCATGGGGTTTTGCAAAGGGGCTTGGATTTTGGCTTCCAATACGACAGGTTTGGTTACGCCATGAAGGGTCAAATCCCCATGGATTTTACCATCTTCGTATTTTGTCATTTTAAAGCTTCCTTTTGGGTATTTTAGCGCATCAAAAAACTCTGCTGTTTTAAGATGGTCGTCTCTTTTTTTGTTCCTGGTGTTAATGCTTTTAATATCAATTTTGCCTTCAAAAACATTGAGAGCTTTGGTATTAGGATCGGCATCAATTTTGCCATCAAAACTATCAAACACGCCTCTTGTTTCATTGAATTTGAAGTGTTTGACCTCAAACCACACGCTAGAGTTTGCCTTATCAATCGTATAAGGTTTTGCAAACGCCAGACTAACACCAAAAAGGGTGGATATTAACGCTTTTTTCATTGTTTCCTCACTCCATTTTGAATTAAAAACGCCAACACTATACAACAAATTGGTTAATGGTAAAATACTCCTAATCATCTGTTTTAAGGTATAATACAAAAAATCCCCATTAGGTAGGTGTTGTTATGATAAAAAAGACCCTTGCATCAGTTTTATTAGGATTGAGTTTGATGAGTGTTTTAAATGCCAAAGAATGCGTCTCGCCCCTAACAAGAAGCGTTAAGTATCATCAGCAAAGCGCTGAAATTAGAGCCTTGCAATTGCAAAGTTACAAAATGGCGAAAATGGTGCTAGACAATAACCTCAAGCTCGTTAAAGACAAAAAGCCAGCTGTCATTTTGGATTTAGATGAAACCGTTTTAAACACTTTTGATTATGCGGGTCATTTAGTCAAAAATTGCATCAAATACACCCCAGAAACTTGGGATAAATTTGAAAAAGAAGGCTCTCTCACGCTCATTCCTGGAGCGCTAGACTTTTTAGAATACGCTAATTCTAAGGGCGTTAAGATTTTTTACATTTCTAACCGCACGCAAAAAAATAAGGCCTTCACCTTAAAAACGCTCAAAAGTTTTAAACTCCCTCAAGTGAGTGAAGAATCCGTTTTATTAAAAGAAAAAGGCAAGCCTAAAGCCGTTAGGCGAGAGTTAGTCGCTAAGGATTATGAGATTGTTTTACAAGTGGGCGACACTTTGCATGATTTTGATGCGCTTTTTGCTAAAGACGCTAAAAACAGCCAAGAACAACGAGCTAAAGTCTTGCAAAACGCTCAAAAATTTGGCACGGAGTGGATCATTTTACCCAACTCTCTTTATGGCACATGGGAAGATGAGCCCATAAAAGCATGGCAGAATAAAAAATAAAATTTATCCATCGCATAAGGACGATTTTTGCTAACATGACAAAAAATTTGATCTCTTAGGCAGAGCTATGGATTTTGTAGGGTTTGAAGATTTAAAATGCAAAGATAAAGAAAACTCTCAAAAAGTTTTTGTGATCCGTAACGACAAGTTAGGCGATTTTATTTTAGCCATACCCGCTTTAATCGCTCTAAAGCAAGCTTTTTTAGAAAAAGGCAAAGAAGTGTATTTGGGCGTGGTTGTGCCTAGCTATACCACCCCAATAGCCTTAGAATTCCCTTTCATTGATGAAGTCATTATAGAAGACAACCATTTGAGTGCCACTCTCAAAAGTAAATCCATTGACGCTCTTATCTTTTTATTTTCTAATTTTAAAAACGCCAGACTCGCTTTTAGTTTGAGAAAATCCATTCCTTATATCCTAGCCCCAAAGACTAAAATCTATTCTTGGCTGTATCAAAAGAGCGTGCGTCAAAGCCGATCGCTGTGTTTAAAAACCGAATACGAATACAATTTGGATCTCATCCATGCGTTTTGTAAAGATCACCATCTCCCTAACGCTCCACTTAAAAAAATCGCATGGAAGCTTAAAGACAAACCCAAAGAGCGATCCCTTATCGCTTCAAAACTCAACGCTAATGCTGATTTATTATGGATTGGCGTGCATATACATAGCGGAGGCAGTTCGCCCGTATTGCCCGCCTCACACTTTATTGAGCTGATTGATTTTTTATACAAGAATTTGAATTGTGAGATCATTCTTGTTTGCGGGCCAGGCGAGAGAAAAGCCACAGAAGAACTCCTTAAAAAAGTCCCTTTCGCCCACCTCTATGATACGAGCCATAGTTTAGTGGATTTAGCCAAATTGTGCGCGAATTTAAGCGTCTATATTGGGAACGCTTCAGGCCCTTTGCATGTGAACGCTTTATTTGACAACCAATCTATCGGGTTTTATCCTAACGAACTTAGCGCCTCTATTGTCAGATGGCGGCCTTTCAATGAGCGTTTTTTAAGCATCACCCCGCCTAATGGCTCAAACGATATGGGTTTGATTGACATCAAAAAAGAGGGTGAAACCATCCTTGAATTTATCGCACCCAATCTTTCTTGCCACACACAAGAAAGATAACGGCATGCCACACAAATAACCTTAACAACGCTCAAAAGTTTAGTCTGATTAAAGCGGTTTTTCGCATTCCTAATTAAAATTTCTCATTCTCTCATAAATTGATCCTTGAAAAATCCAATTTGAGTTTAAGTTAGATTAGCCCTTATAAGCTCTATAAGGCTATTAATTTATTGCCCATTTATCTATTTCTTGTAAAATACAAGTTCATTTTTAGCGTGAAGAAATTGATGATCAGTCTGATAGAAAAAGCCCCTTACATTCCCTATCCCCTAGCTCTTTATGAAAAATTAGAGCAACAGCACACCTTGCTTTTTGAAAGCGCTGAGATTGAGAGCAAAGCGCACACCAAATCCCTTTTAATGGCTAAAGCCTGTTTGAAGCTCATTTGCAACCACAATATCGTAACTATCACTAGCCTGACGCCTAATGGCGGGGCGTTTTTGCACAAATTGAGCGCGTTTTTTAAAACGCCTATACAAGACAATGCCCTAATTTTAACCTACACCAAAAATAAAAAAACGCAAGATGAGTTTTTAAAGCTCTTTGAGCCTAGCCCTTTTGACGCTTTAAGGGGGATTTTTAAAAGCGTTAAAACAAAACCCAAACACCCCTTTACGCTTTTAAGCGCGGGCGTTTTTTCTTTTGAAATGCTCAATTTTTTTGAAGACTTGCCCCACTTAAAAGCAAAAGACAACACAGCGCATGACTTTATTTTTTATCTCGCGCAAAATTTGATCATCATAGACCATAAAGAAAAAAGCGCTGAAATTTTGGGGGCGTGTTTTGATGAGCGCTTTAAAACAGAGATAGCCCAGGAATTACAAGACTTAAAAGAGTTGGCTAAAAACATCAAAAGCGATTTTATCCCTAAAAAATCCAAGCAAAGCACAGAAGTTAGCGTTAGTTGTGATGATAGCGAGTTTGAAAAAAGGGTGCTATCCTTACAAGAAGAAATCAAAAAGGGCGAGATTTTTCAAGCGGTGTTGTCGCGTAGCTTTTATATGGAGTGCTTGGAGGGTTTGAGCGCGTATTACCATTTAAAACTAACTAATCCTAGCCCCTATATGTTCTATATCAAAGACAGCGATTTTGTTCTTTTTGGGGCAAGCCCTGAGAGCGCCTTAAAATACAACGCTTTAACCAATACGGCTGAAATTTATCCCATTGCTGGCACCCGTTTAAGGGGTAAGGACAAACAAGGGAATATTGATTACGATTTGGATAGTAAAATGGAATTTGATTTGCAACACGACTATAAAGAAAGGGCTGAACACATCATGCTAGTGGATTTAGCCAGAAACGACATGGCCAGAGTTTCAAAAAAACGCTATTGCGACAAGCTTTTAAAAGTGGATAAATATTCCAATGTCATGCATTTAGTTTCAAGGGTTGTGGGGGAATTGAAAAAAGGGTGCGATAGTTTGCATGCTTACAGGAGTTTTATGAACGCCGGCACGCTCAGCGGAGCGCCTAAAATCTCTGCGATCAGGCTCATTTACCAACTAGAAAAGCAAAGGAGAGGCTCTTATGGGGGGAGTGTGGGGTATTTAAACAGCGAGGGTTCTATGGATTCTTGCATCACTATCCGTTCATGTTTTGTTAAAAACAATAGGGCAGTGATCCAAGCAGGAGCTGGCATTGTGTTAGACAGCGTGCCTAAAAACGAAGCGGATGAAACAAGAGCCAAAGCGCAAGCCCTTATTGATGCGATCAGGAAAACAAGCTTATGAAAATCTTTTTTATAGATAATTTTGATTCTTTTTCTTATAACTTGGTGTATGAATTAGAGTGTTTGGGTTATGAAGTGGCTGTTTATCAAAACGATATTGATCCGAGTTATCTTATGGATTTAATGAATGAAGAATCAAAAACCCCTTTATTGTTCATCTCACCCGGGCCTGGTAGCCCTAATAGTTCAGGCAATCTTTTAAAAATCATTGAAATGGCTAAAAAGAAATTCCCTATTTTAGGGGTTTGTTTAGGCTTACAGGCTTTAGCACAAAGCTATGGGGCTAAAATCATAAGGAGTAAAGAAATCGTGCATGGCAAAGCGACCACTATCGCACTCAAAAAGCATGCCGTTTTTAAAGGCTTAGGGGAGAGCATGGTGGTGGGGCGTTACCATTCTTTAATGGCAAGCGGGTTGCCTAAAAATTTAGAAGTGATCGCCGAGCATGACAATATCCCTATGGCTATTGTCAATGAAGAAGATAAGATCCTAGCTTACCAATTCCACCCTGAAAGCATCATGACTTTACAAGGGAGGGCGTTGTTAGAGCAAAGCGTGGGGTTTTTAAGAGGGTTGTCATGAAAGATATTTTAAACACCCTTTATCATCAAAAAGACTTGAACGATGAAGAAGTCCAAAAGTTATTCACCCTCATTATCAACGAAAAAGTAAGCCCAGCACAACTTGGGGCCATTTTATGTGCTTTAAAAATCAAGGGCGAGAGCTTTAAGGAGATTAGCGTTGCTGCAACCACGCTTTTAGAGCATGCCTCTAAGCCTTTTAATAGCGGCGTGGATTTAATAGACAATTGCGGCACAGGAGGCGATGGGTTAAAAACGATTAATATTAGCACGATTGCTGCACTCATTGCCAGCTCTATGGGGTTATTTATGGCTAAACATGGATCAAGGAGCGTGTCCAGCCATAGCGGGAGCGCGGATTTGTTGGAAAATTTAGGCGTGAATATTGAAATGAATCCCACGCAATTAGAGAATTGTTTCAAACAAACGCGTTTTGGGTTTTTATTCGCGCCTTTATACCATCAAAGTTTTAAAAAATCCGCCCCCTTAAGAAAAGAGCTTTTCACTAAAACGATTTTTAATTGCTTAGGGCCTTTAATCAACCCCTTAAGGCCAAAAATCCAGCTTTTAGGCGTGTATGACAAATCCTTGTGTAAGACTATGGCGCTAGCACTAAAGGCTTTAGGCGTTAAAAGGGCGATGGTGGTTAATGGAGGGGGGACGGATGAAATCGTGTTGCATGACATTACGCATGCGTGTGAATTGAAAAATAACGAAATTTTAGAGTATGACTTGAGTGCTAAAGATTTTGATTTACCCCCCTATGATTTGAAAGAATTACAGATTGAAAACGCACAAGAAAGCGTTCAGGCATGTTTAGATATTTTAGAAAATAAAGGCAAGGATTCGCATACAATGGTGGTTGTGGCGAATGTGGCGAGTTTGTTGTATTTAAACCATAAAGCTAAAGATTTAAAAGAGGGCGTGAGCATGACTTTAGAGCATTTAAAAACCAAAGCACCTTATATGCATTTGCAAAAAATCATAAGGCTAAGCCATGCCTAGCGTGTTAGAAAACATCCTTAAAGACAAGCTCCTAGAAGTTTCTGCACTTAAAAAAAACCACGCTTTACCGACAAGCATAAACCCAAGCGATAGGGATTTTAAAAAAGCGTTACTGGAAAAAAAGACCAGCTTTATTTTAGAATGCAAAAAAGCATCGCCCTCTAAAGGTTTAATCAGAAAAGATTTTGATCTGCTAAAAATAGCCAAGACTTATGAAAAATTCGCCTCTTGTATTTCAGTTTTAGCCGATTCTAAATATTTTTTAGGCTCTTATGAAAACATTAAGATTGTTTCGCAGCATTCCACTAAGCCCATCTTGTGTAAAGATTTTATCATTGATGCTTTCCAGATCAAACTCGCTAGGGTTATGGGAGCTAATGCGGTGCTTTTAATGTTAAGCGCGTTAGATGATAAAAATTATTTAGAGCTTTTCAACCTCGCCAAATCCTTAAACATGAGCGTGTTAACTGAAGTTTCCAACAAGCAAGAAATTGAGCGCTTGCTCAAACTCCAATACGACATTATAGGCATCAATAACAGGGATTTACACACCCTAACAACCGATATTGATCACACGCTCAAATTACGCCCCCTTTTGCCTAAAGACGCGCTCATTATCAGCGAGTCCGGTATTTATTCGCACGCGCAAATCAAAGCCCTAGCCCCTTATGTGAATGGCTTTTTAGTGGGCAGCTCTTTAATGAAAGAAAAGGATTTGAAAAAAGCGTGCATTAAATTGATTTTAGGCGAAAATAAAGTGTGCGGGCTTACAAGAATTAAAGACGCTAAAGCCGTTTATAAAAACCATTTTATTTATGGGGGTTTGATTTTTGAAAAATCTTCGCCAAGATACATCAAGCCTAAAGAAGCCCTAAAGATCACAAAAGCGGTTAAAAAATTGGATTTTGTGGGCGTGTTTGTGAAAGATAAGATTAAAAAAATTCAAAAAATCGCTAAAAAGCTTGATTTAAAAGCGGTGCAGCTTTATGGCTATTCGCAACAAGAAATCGCTCAATTAAAAAAATCGCTCCCTAAAACTTGCGCGATTTGGCAAGTAGTGAGTGTGATGAGCGCTAACGATTTGGTGCCTAAAATTAAAGAAGCCTCTCTAATCTTATACGACACTAAGGGGGATAAAATGGGAGGCAATGGCGTGAGTTTTGATTGGGGTATTTTAGAAAATGTCAAAACGCCTTTCATGTTAGCTGGCGGGCTTAATTTGGATAATATTCAAAAAGCCTTGAAAGTTAAAGCGTTGGGTTTGGATTTCAATTCAGGTTTAGAAACAAGCCCTGGGATTAAAAATAAGGATAAAATCAAGCGATTAGCCCGAATTTTAAGAGAGTATTAAAATGAATAAAAAAGCGTATTTTGGGGAGTTTGGAGGGAGTTTTGTTTCAGAATTGTTAGTGCCTGCATTAAGAGAATTAGAACAGGCGTTTGATGCATGTTTGAAAGATGAGAAATTCCAAAAAGAATATTTTCATCTTTTAAAAGATTTTGTGGGCCGTCCTAGCCCCTTAACCTTGTGTCAAAATATCGTTTCTAACCATAAAGTTAAGCTTTATCTAAAACGAGAAGATTTAATCCATGGCGGGGCGCATAAGACTAATCAGGCTTTAGGGCAAGCCCTTTTAGCGAAAAAAATGGGTAAAAAAAGGATTATTGCTGAAACAGGCGCCGGTCAGCATGGCGTGGCGACGGCTATCGCTTGCGCGTTGTTGGGTTTAAAATGCGTGATTTTTATGGGGGCTAAAGACATCAAACGCCAAGAAATGAATGTTTTTAGAATGCGCTTATTAGGCGCTGAAGTCAGAGAGGTTAATTCAGGGAGCGCAACGCTTAAAGACGCTGTGAATGAGGCCTTAAGGGATTGGGTGAGCAGTTACAAGGACACGCATTATTTGCTAGGAACAGCCGCCGGGCCACACCCTTACCCTACGATGGTTAAAACCTTTCAAAAAATGATAGGCGATGAGGTTAAAAGCCAAATTTTAGAAAAAGAAAACCGCTTGCCTGATTATGTTATCGCATGCGTTGGAGGGGGGTCTAACGCTATAGGGGTATTTAGTGCGTTTTTAAACGACAAAGAGGTTAAACTCATAGGTGTAGAGCCAGCGGGTTTAGGGCTAGAAACCAATAAGCATGGGGCGACTTTGAATAAGGGGCGTGTGGGGATTTTGCATGGGAATAAAACCTATCTTTTACAAGATGATGAAGGCCAGATTATAGAAAGCCATAGCATTAGCGCCGGGCTTGATTACCCAGGAGTGGGGCCAGAACACAGCTATTTAAAAGAAAGCGCTCGTGCGATTTATGAAAGTGCAAGCGATCTTGAAGCGCTAGAAGCCTTTAGTTTGTTGTGCCAAAAAGAAGGCATTATCCCAGCGCTAGAAAGCTCACACGCTTTAGCGTATGCCTTAAAACTCGCTCAAAAATGCGAAGAAGAAAGTATCATCATAGTGAATTTGAGCGGTCGGGGGGATAAGGATTTAAGCACCGTTTATAACGCTTTAAAAGGGGGTTTAAAATGAGGTATCAAAACATGTTTGAAACCTTAAAAAAACAAGAAAAAATGGCGTTTATCCCGTTTGTAACCTTGGGCGATCCTAATTATGAATGGAGTTTTGAAATCATTAAAACCTTAATCGCTAGCGGGGTGAGCGCTTTAGAATTGGGGTTTGCTTTTTCTGATCCGGTAGCGGACGGCGTTACCATACAAGCGAGCCATTTAAGAGCGTTAAAACACGCTACTATGGCTAAAAATTTCCAGCTTTTAAAAAAGATTAGAGACTACAGCCATGATATTCCCATAGGGCTTTTAGCGTATGCGAATCTCATTTTTTCTTATGGCGTGGATAATTTTTACGCCCAAATCAAAGAATGTGGCGTGGATAGCGTTTTAATAGCGGATATGCCCCTAATAGAAAAAGAATTAGTCATCAAATCCGCTCAAAAACACCACATTAAACAAATCTTTATCGCTAGCCCTAATGCGAGTGATAAAGATTTAGAACAAGCCGCTACGCATTCGCAAGGCTATATCTACACTCTGGCTAGGAGTGGGGTTACAGGGGCGAGCCGTATTTTAGAAAATGATGCGAGCGCTATTATTAAAACCCTAAAAACTTTTAGCCCTACTCCAGCCTTATTAGGCTTTGGCATTTCTAAAAAAGAACACACCATAAACGCTAAAAACATGGGCGCTGATGGCGTGATTTGCGGCTCAGCGTTAGTCAAAATCATAGAAGAAAATTTGAATGATGAAAACGCCATGCTGGAAAAAATTAAAGGGTTTATAGGAGAAATGATTTTTTAAGGATTTAGGCTTTGTTGCGTTAAAAATTAAAGATCATAGAATTTAAATCATTTCATTATAATAAGCTTAGGCTTAGCTTAAATAGCGTTCAATTTTTGGATAACTAGGGGGTTTACTCACAAATCTTTTTAGAAAAACATGGCTTGTTAGCTTTAATCTATTTCTCTAACAAATTGAGCAACGCCCTTTTATACTCTAACGCCGTTGTTTCATCCTTGCCTTCAAAGCGGCTGACTAAATAGGGGGTGGTGTTGCTTGCGCGAATAAGCCCAAAACCATGTTCAAAAACCACTCTCACGCCATCAATGCTGATGATTTCTTTGATTTTAGGGAAATGGCTTGGCGGGTTTTTAAGCGCTTTTTGCAGGTTATGAATGATTTCAAATTTTTCTTCTTCGCTCACGGCGATTTTTTCTTCAGGCGTGGTGTAGGAATAAGGGAGGTTTTTAATGGTGTTTTCCAAATCGCTTGGACTTTGTTCAAGCAATAATTCTAAAGCCCTTAAGCATGCATAAAGAGCGTCATCATAGCCAAAATAGCGCTCTTTAAAAAAGATATGCCCGCTCATTTCAGCCGCAAAATGCGCGTTGGTTTCTTTGAGCTTGATTTTTAAATTGCTATGCCCGGTTTTATACATGAGCGTCTTACCAAAAGTATTGATCGTGTTATACATCACTTGAGAGCATTTGACTTCGCCGATCACAAAAGGGGTGATGCCTTGAGCATGCAAGCGTTTAGCGAATAAAATCGCTAATTCATCGCCCGCATAAACATGATGAGAGCTTAGCATCGCAATCCTATCCGCATCGCCATCAAAAGCAAAGCCTATAGAAATAGCGTTTTCTTGCATGTGTTTTTCTAAATCTTTTAAGTTTTTCGCTTCGCTAGGGTCTGGGTGGTGGTTAGGGAAATTCCCATCAGGATCGCTATAAAGACTGCTAAAATCAATGTTTAAAGCCTTTAAAATAGGCTCTAAGCCTAACGCTCCCACGCCATTACCAAAATCTAGGGCGATTTTGTATTTAAGGTTTTTTAAATGCTTAAAATCCTTGATCAAATAGCGGTGGTAGGCTTCTAGGGCATTGGCTTTCTCTGGTGTTTCTTTTAGGGGTTTTATTTCATGCTTGGCGTTTAAAAGCGTGTCTTTTAAAGCTTGAATGTCCTTGCCATAAAACGGGTTTTGGTTGAGCGTGATCTTAAAGCCGTTGTATTCTTTGGGGTTGTGGGAGCCAGTGATCATGATGGAATTGGGGCATTTGATGTTATCTATTTCATTAAAGGCCGCAAAATACGCTACCGGTGTGGGGATTAGCCCTAAATCATACACTTTCAAGCCGCTTGATTGTAACCCCGCGCTCAAAGCTTCAAAAAGCGATCGCCCATGCACCCTTGCGTCATGCCCTACAAACACGCTTTTATCGTATTCTCGCATGATTTTTCCTAACTCCACGCCGATACTAAAGGCACTTTTTTCATCTAAAGTGGTGGGGTAAATGCCTCTAATATCGTATTCTCTAAAAATGCTAATGTCCATGTCATGACTCCTTGTTTTTGAATAAATTTAAACCCTGTTCGCATAAATTTTGCCATGCGTTTGTTTGATCTTTTTGTTTTAACTGAACGCATTTTTCTAAACTGGCTCTGGATTTTGCTTTTTGATTGGTTAGATCCAGTAAGCTGGATTGCAAGTATAAGGCTTTTTGGTGATCTTCTAAGGAAAGCCTGCGGTTTAAAAGCTTGTCTAGCGTTTCTAGCGCTTTTAAATAGTCTTTGGTGGTTCTGTAAGCGTCAATAAGGGCAAATTCACTAAAGGGCGTGTAAGAATAGTCCTTGTAAGCGTCTTGGAGTTTGAGCAAGCTTGTGGCATAAATTTTGACGCTTTTAGGGTCTTTTTCATTCTCTAGCAATTTAAAATAAACCAACGCCATGCGTTTATCGTCTTTGAAATGCTTTTCTAAAAACGCATACAAATTGAGAGCCAATCCTTTTTCATTGCTTTGCATGTAATCTGAAAATAAAACAAAAGCAATGTCATAAAATTCTTTTTTATTTAAGTTTTGAGCGAGAGTTAAGGCGTCTTTAGAAGCCAGAGTGGAATTTTTAAAATCCCCTAAGCGGTAGTAATTACGCCCCAAACGATAAAGCCATATTAATTTCTCGCTAGGGGTTTTAGCTGTTTTTAAAGCGTTTAGGGCAATAATTTGCGCTTTTTCTTTGAGCGATGCGAAATACAAGCAATCAAAGGCTTGGATTTCTTCTTTGGGGGTAAATTCAAAGGCGGTAATTTGGGATAAGTATTTTAAGGCTTCTTCGCAACGATTGTTTTCTAATGGGGTTTTAGCAAGGATATTGAGCGTTTTTTGGATCAAAGGAGAATCTTTGGGCAAATTTTTTTGCATGCCTAACACTTCAGCATAACGCTTATTTTCAAACAAGAGTTGGGCTTTCAATTCTAAAGCCTTTAGGGCTTCATTAGAATTAGGGAAATTTTGAATGATTTTATCGTAATGGGCGATTTTTTCTTGCGTGTTCCCCTCCATGGAAAAAAGGGCTTTTTCATCGCGCGCTCTAACGACAGAAGCTTTATCCAATTCCGCATGATCTTGCAAATATTGCAGGTTGTAAAGGTGGGCGTTCTTAAAGTCCTTGATCCTTGCATACAACGCCCCTAAATCATAGAGCGCTTGCTCTTTAGCTTTCACATCATCATCTTGATTAAGGAGCAAGTGAGCGATCTCAATCGCGCTTTCATTCATTTGGTTTTTTTTCAATAATTTGAGCAAGTCTAGGGCTGATTCGCTGTGTTGAGAAATATAATCAGGGTTGGATTGGACCACCTTATCAATGAGGTATTTAGCGTTATTAAAGTTTTGATAGTTTATCTCTGCTTCAGCCCAATTAAGGGCGATTTCACTCGCGCTCTCTTTGTCTTTAGCGTTAGAAAAAGCTTCTTTAAAAAGCATGCTAGCGTTGCTCAAATTAGAAGCGTTAGCCGCTTCAATGGCTAAACGCATTTGGGCTAAAGGAGCGTAGCGGGAGTCTTTGTATTCTAAAAGAATGCGTTTGTAATAGCGCATGGCCTGTTTGTAATTGTTGTTTTCGTCTAAAGCTTTGGCGACATAGTATAACACTTCAGGGATACTGGGATCAGTCGGGTAATTTTTAATCCACTTGGCACCAATGTCTATGAGTAAGGATTTTTTAATGCCTAATTGGCCTAATGCGATAATTTCTAATAAATACAAATCTTTTTTAAACATCGTTTGAGGGTAGTTTTTAAACGCACGGCTAATCGTTCGCAAAGCGTCAAAATAGGCTTGCGAATTGATTTGCTTTTTAGCCTCTAAATAAGCGTTTAAATCATAGCCCTTTGTGGTGAGTAGGGGTTTATTATTCACATCTAGCTCTTGAATGATAGGGGTTTGAGCGTCTTTAATGACAATGGGGAAATTCAAGCCTTTTTGAATATTGTCTTTTTTATTCAAAAAAGGGATATTTTGATCATAGCCTATGATTTGCCACGTTTTGGCTTTAGGATCGTTTTCTACAAAAAGGGGGATCGCTTTTTTATAATCCCTGTCAAAAGAAAAAAGGGTGAGTCTTCGCATCACTTTGGGTTTGATATGTAAAATGAATTGTTGTTGGCGCATAGAATAGGTGATATTAAAAAAAGCGTTTTCTAAAGGGGTAAAGCCCTCCTTAGGGATAGAGTCTATCACGCATTCTATGGGGCGTTTAGCGCGTATAATGGATAAAGACGCTTCAATCCCACTTGGTGGTTTTTCATTAGCATAAAAACAAGAAAACGCCTTGTTGTGTCGTAAGGTTAAAACAGAAAAATCTTCCCCCCCTTCCTTGCCTTGCGTGAGTGTGAGGCTTAAGGCGTTGAGAGAATGGGAGAGCAAACTCGCGCCCATTAAAAGAAAGATTTTTGACTTAAGCCACAAACTCTAAAAGCCCTCGCATCATAAAAACAGAGAACAAGCACGCTAACGCCATGGCAATAATGACCGCATAAATGGGCATGGTAGCGTTTTGGGTGTAAATATCGTTTTGAGCGTAGCTTTGTAAGGGCTTATTGAAAAACATCGCCACGAGCCAACGGAAATAATAAAACGCAGCCACTGCGCTATTAACTAACATCACCACCGCTAAAAGAATGTGATTGCTCTCTAAAGCGCTTTCAACAGCTAAAAATTTCCCCCAAAACACGCTAAAAGGCGGGATCCCTGCAAGCCCAAAAACAAAAATAGCGCCTAAGATCGCCACTAAAGGGTGGGTTTTGATAAGGCCGTTGAATTTAGAATAGGGGTGATCGTAGCGTTCATCCCATGTTTTTTCCCGGCTTTTTAAGAGCCACAAAAGGCCAAAAGCCCCAATGTAAGTGAAGGCGAACATGAACCAATAAACAAACATCGCTTGTTGGCTGTCTTGAGTGTGGATAAACACGCACGCTAAAGCGAACCCAGAATGCGAAATGGAACTATAAGCGAGCATTCTTTTGACATCTTCTTGCCATAAAGCAATGAAATTAGGGATGGTGATAGTCATAAGAATGAGGGCGTAAAAAATGTCTTCTACCCAAGCGGTGCGGGTGTCTATAAACGCCCCAAAAAGGCGAGTCGCTACCACAAAGCCAGCGATTTTAGGCACAATGGAAATATAGCTCGCAAAAACCGGGCTATTGCCCTCATACACATCGGGCATCCAGGTATGGAAAGGCACTAAAGAAACCTTAAAGCCAATCGCTCCAATCAAAAAGATAGCGCCCATCGCAAAGAGCATGGGGTTTGTGATACCTTCAGTGTGTAAGTATAGGGTAATGACTTCAAGATTCAAGCTCCCTGTGAGCAAGTAAAAAGCCATAGCCCCCATAGCAAAAAACGCGCTCGCCATCGCCCCCATAGTGAAATATTTGATCCCTGCTTCTAAGCCGTAGCGTTTATCGCTCAACGCCATTAACACACAAAGGGGTAAGGACGCTGTTTCTAACCCAATAAGGATTAATAATAAATGGTTGCTTGAAACCATGAATTGAAAGCCAGCGGCAATAAACAAGTATAGGGAATAAAATTCAGCGGTCTGAAATTCGTTGAAGCGCTCTTTTGAAAGGGCTAAGAAAATGAGCAAGAAGGCTGAAATCAAGACAATGCTTTGAGAGATGAGCGAGAGAGTATCCAAGCTCAAAAACCCAAAAAAGGCGTTTTCTTGATCTTCTAATCCTAAAACCACCAAAAAATCCAAAACCAAAAAGAGCATGCATAAAAACACATTCAAATTGCGTGAAAACCTGGAAGTGAAAGCGTTGATTAAGAGCGTGAAAATCCCCCCACACACCAACACCAGCATGGGTAAAATGCTCTCAAAATTAAAGCTGTCAAAAGAGATGTGGAGACTATCTATTAACATAAGAGACCTCTTTTATCTTAGTATCCAATGAACCTAAAAAAGGGAGCGAGCGGATTTCTATCACCTTTAAAAGCTGTTTAGAGCCTTGCTCAATCGGTTTTAAAAGCACTTTAGGATAAATCCCTAAAATCAAAATCAAAGCTAAAATCACGCTTAAAACCCCTACCTCACGAGCGTTCAAATCTTCAAACACGCTTATTTGATCGTTCCCGGCTTTCAAATTGCCAAAGAAGACATCTTTATATGAAGTGAGCATGTAAATCGCTGACAGAATGATGCTTGTTCCGGCAATGATAGCCAAAAGAGGGTAAGTGGCAAAAAACCCTAATAAGCTTAAAAACTCTCCCACAAAGCCAATGCTTAAAGGCATGCCCACATTCGCCATTAAAATGATCATAAAAAAGGCTGCAAAAACAGGAGCGCTTTTAGCGATTGATCCAAAGCGAGCGATTTCTAAACTGCTGGCACGCTCTTCTAAGATACCAGCGAGTAAAAATAATCCCATGACAATAACCCCATGCGCAAACATCATAAACACCGCCCCAGAAATCCCCTCAACATTGAAAGAAAAAACCCCAAGCACCACGACTCCCATGTGCGAGAACGAGCTATAAGCGATGAGGGTTTTTAAATCTTTTTGAGCGTAAGCTAGAAAACCTCCATAAATGATCATGCATAGTGCTATAATAGCTATTGGGGTTAAATAAATTTCTGAAAGATCAGGAAAAAGTGGGAGCAAGAAGCGTAATAAAGCGTAAGTCCCCATTTTAGAAAGCAAGGCTGAAAGCATGACAGAGCCTAAAGTAGGAGCGTTAGAATACGCATAAGGCAACCATGTGTGTAAGGGAAAGAGCGGGATTTTAACCGCAATCCCTATCAAGAAAGCCACAAAGAGCCAGGTTTTAACCCCACTAGAAAAGTTCAATTGATACCAATCTAAAATATCAAAACTCATCATGCCGTAATTGCTAGCGTAGTAATACCCAATGTATAAAATGCCTAAAAGCATGCATAATGACGCTAAAAAGGTGTAGAGGAAAAACTTCATGCCAGAATAGATCTTATTATTACGGCCAAAACGACCGATGAGGTATAAAACCGGCAGGAGCGAGATTTCCCAAAAAGCGTAGAAAAAGATCACATTAAGAGAAGAAAACACGCCCATCAAAATCCCCTCTAATAACAACAAACAAATCGCAAAGTCTTTACGACGCTCTTTGACATAAATCACGGACAATAACACCACGATAGCGTTTAAGAGCAACAAAAAGAGCGCGATGCCATCAACGCCCACATGGTAATTCACGCCAATTTGATAGACTAATTCTTTCATTTCTTCAAACTGCATGCCGGCTGTTTGAATATCAAATCCATGCCACAACAACAAGATTAATAACAATTCAATCAAAGCGATGACGATCGCATACGCCCTACTCGCTTGATCGCTCATAAAGAACGCTAATAGCGCGCTCAGCATGGGGAAAAAGATCACCACACTTAAAAGATGCGCATGTAAAAACTGCATTTCTTATCTCCCAAAAAAAGCTACAAACGCTAACAAGATTAAAACCCCAGCCACCATGAAGCGCAGCATGGAGGTTAAATTCCCGTCTTGACTGATTCTAAACACACGCCCTATAACAAAAACGCTTCTTCCTATAGTGTCCACTATCGCATCAATGATCCTTAATTCCACGACTTGGTGCAAGAATGAAGCGATAGCGCTAAAAACTTTTGCAATCCCTTGATAGAGTTGCGGGATATAGTATTGGTTGAGCAAGAGCTTGTATAAAAAGCCCCCCTCTTTTTTGGAAGTGATACCATTTTTATATTTAAATATGGCGTAGGCGATACTCAACAACACCACTATGGTGGTGATACTGATTAAAAGAGCGAGCGGGACGGGATATTCTCCAACGCTAGGGATCACTTGAGAGATGAAATGAAAAAACGGCTCTTCAAAAAACCCGGCAATGACCGCTAAAATCCCTAACGGCAGCATGCTTAAAAGCATGAAATTTTGAGTCTCATGGGGGTGGTTGATTTCGTGCTGTTTGGGCGCAAAAAACACAAGCATGATGAGCCTGAAGCTATAAAAAGCGGTAAAGATCGCCCCAATTAGAAGAACAAACCATAAAATGTGGTGGTGCATCCCAAAAGCCACTTCTAAAATTTTGTCTTTAGAAAAGTATCCTGCGAAAGGGTAAATCCCGCACAAAGCCACTGAACCTATAATCATAAAGATCGCTGTAACTCTCATGGGTTTGTATAAAGCGCCCATTTTGGTAATATCCAAATTGTCTTCCATCGCATGCATGACATTCCCTGAGCCTAAGAAAAGGAGGGATTTGAAAAACGCATGCGTGAAGAGGTGGAAAAGCGCGATTGCATAAGCCCCAAGACCGGCCGCTACAAACATATAGCCTAATTGAGAAAGCGTGGAATAAGCCACAATGCGTTTTAAATCCTTATTGACTAAAGCCATGCTCGCTCCAAAAAGAGCCACAAACGCCCCTAAACATGCGATAAAATAGCCCACTTCAAACACCGCGCTATACAAGGGATTGGCTCTGATGACCAGATACACCCCAGCGGTTACCATTGTCGCTGCATGGATGAGAGCGGACACAGGGGTAGGCCCCTCCATAGCGTTGGCTAACCATGTGTGCATGGGGAATTGAGCGCTCTTCCCCATAGCGCCAATGAAAAGAAACACGCTAATGTAAAAGAGCATGGAATAATCGGCGTTATTGAGCATGCTAAAGACTTCTTTATACTGGAGGGTGCCAAAATTCCAAAAGATCAAAATAATCCCCATGAGCATGCCTAAATCCGTGATCCGATTCATCACAAAGGCTTCAATAGAAGCGTTGTTCGCGCTTGTTTTATGATACCAAAAGCCAATGAGCAAGTAAGAGCATAGCCCCACCCCTTCCCAGCCAATGAAAAGCCCTAAGAAATTATCGCTCAACACCAACACCAGCATGGAAAACACAAAGCCGCTGAGGTAGGAAAAATAGCGGTTAAACCCTGTATCATGCTCCATATAGCCTATAGAATACACATGTACTAAGAAAGAAACTAAAGTGACCACGACAATCATGACCGCATTGATATTATCCAGCATGAGAGAAAAGCCGACTTTAAAATTCCCTACCACGATCCAGTCAAATAAATATTTTTCATAGCTTTGATGGTGCCATGCTTGAATGAAAAGAACCACAGCGCCAACGAAAGAAACCAGCACGCACAAAGAATTGAAAACGCCCACATGCAACGCTTTAGCTTTAGCCCCAAACAGCCCCGCATAAAGCGCACCGATTAAAGGCAAAAACAACACCACTGACAGCAAAGAAGAATACTGCATGCTCAACCTTTCATAGCGTTTAAAGAATCAATATCTAAGCTCTTGTATTTCTTAAACCACAAAATCACCAAGCCCAAACCAATAGCCACCTCACTAGCGGCAATAGCGATAATAAAGAGCGCGAACATCTGCCCGCCTAAATTATGCGTGTATTTAGAGATCGCTACAAAACCGATATTGATCGCGTTGAGCATGATTTCTGTAGAAAAAAAGAGTAACAGAATGTTTTTGCGTTTCAGCATGCCCGCTAAACCAATGCAAAAGAGCAACCCTGAAACAATCAAATAGTGGTTTAACCCTATCATAGAGATTCCTTTATAAATTGCGTGTGATTTTTCCCATGGATTTTTTGAATCCCTGTAGCGATGCCTCCAACCATAGCGACTAAAAGCATTAAAGCCGCCGCTTCAAAAGGGATGAGGTAATTGGTAAAAAGCACATAACCAATGGCTTTAATGTTGGGGATTTGCGCATCAATAGCGTTGGAATTGACTTGATTAGAAAGGTTTTCGCCAATACTAGGAGCGCTTAAAATTAAGGTGAGCAACAGCGCCACGCCAAATGAAAGCGTGCACAAGATTTTAGGGCTTTGCTTGCGTTCGATCACTTCTGCAGCGGAGTTGAAAAACATCATGCCAAACGCATACATCACAATGACCGCGCCCACATATACCGTGATTTGCACCACGCCCAAAAACTCAGCGTCTAGTAAAAAGAAAAAAGCGGAAATAAAAACCATGCTGCTAGCAAGAGCGGTAATGGCATAGAGGATATTCGTGGTGGTGATCACCACTAACGCCATGCTTAAAGTAAGGATCGCAAAGAAATAAAAGGCAATGGTTTCAAACATTTTCATCTCCCTTGTTGCTTTCTGGGTTTGTTGGAGTTTCTTCTTTTGTTTCTTCTTTTGAGGGCTCTTGGACATAATCTAAAGGGGTAGCTTGCATGCGTTCATTGTAATTAGGGCTTACCGCACCAAAGCCTAAAAACTCGGCATGAGAGCAGTTTTTAGCGTCTTGTTCGCTCGTTAGAAACTCGTTTTTAGAGCCGTATTGGGAGCGTTGGGTGCTAGCGTTTTCAAACCGATTCCCCATAACAATCGCTAATTCTGGGCAAACTTCCGCGCACAACCCGCAATAAATGCAACGCCCCAAATTGATCGTGTAAGAATCGATCTTTTTGCGGTTGTCTTCGCCCTTATGCGTGATGATCCTTATGCAATTGCTCGTGCAAATCTTTTCGCACAGCCCGCAACCAATACACCTTTCAGAGCCTGAGTCTAAAAGCCGTTGCAAATGATGCACCGCGCGATAGCGTGGGCTTAAAGGGAGTTGCTCCATAGGGTAATGGATGGTTACGCTTGGGCTAAAAAATTCCTTGATCGTAAGCCCTAGCCCTTTGAATAGATCCAAACCCAAGCTCGTTTTAAGGGTGTCTTTAAATTGCTCGGTCGCACTATGGACTTCGGCTCGTTTAGGAAGTTGCTTGTATTCTTGTTTGGCCATAAAACCTCCTTTAAATTAAAATGATAATGCCTGTTAGCACGATGTTCAATAACGCTAAAGGCAGCATGATTTTCCAGCACATATTCATCAGTTGGTCTGGGCGCACATGCGGATAAGTCGCTCTAACCCACATGGATAAAAAGACAAAAAAGCCCGCTTTAATCAAAATCGCTATGCCTCCAGGGATAAAGCCCCATGCGTTAAACCCGCCAAAAAACACAATAGAAATCACAAAAGAAAAAGCGAATAAATGCGCGTATTCCGCTAAAAAGAACATGCCCCATTTCAAGCCGCTGTATTCGGTGCAATACCCGGCTACAATCTCGGCTTCATGCTCCAACAAGTCAAAGGGGGTTCGATTCAATTCAGCGTAACTGGCGATCAAAAACAAAACAAACGCTAGAGGCTGCTTAAACACAAGCCAATCTAAAAACCCGCCGCTTTGGTAATGATTGATTTCCACTAAAGAGAGCGATCCTACCACCATTAAGGGGGCTAGAATGGTTAAAGTGCTGACCACTTCAAAGCTGAGCAGTTGGATCGTCGCTCTTGCTGAGCCAATTAAAGAGTATTTGTTATTAGAGGCAAGCCCGGCTAAAATAGGCGCATAAATCCCTGCTGCACCCACGGCTAAGAAAAACAAAAAGCCAATGTTAATGTCAGAAATAAGGGGCTTGATCTCATAGCCAAACAGAGTGAAATTAGGGAAAAAGGGGATAGGCGCCATGGACACAAACGCGCTCACCATCGCAATAATGGGCGCTAGCGTGAAAATGAACTTGTTTGCGCCTTGGGGGATAATGTCTTCTTTAGTGAAAAGCTTAATGCCATCTGCTGCGACTTGCAAAAGCCCAAAAGGCCCCACATAACAAGGCCCTAAACGGCGTTGGAAATAGGCTAACACTTTCCTTTCAATGTAAGTGGCAAAGCCTCCCAAAGCCGAAAAAACAGCGACTAAAATCAAAATTTTAATCAGGGTTTCAATGATATAAGCGCTCATGCTTGCTCCTTTAAATCCACGCTATCAAACACGCTCTCTCTAAAAAAGCCAGAATGGTTTTTCAAAAGAGAAGGCGAGATAACAAACACCTCTTGATCCAAGCTTTCATCAAGATACAAAACGCCTGTTAATTCCTCTTCTTCTTTAGATAAAGTGATGCTTTGCCCCACTTCTTTATTCAATTTTTTTAAGAAAGCTTTAGACACATAGACACCGGCTTTTAATTGCAAATTCTCGCTTTTATTGGTAGCGTTATTGAATTGCGTTTCTGGGTATTTTAAATACGCGTTGAAAGCGATTTTTTCTTTTAAAGGCTTGATAGGCTCGCATTCTATGGTTTCGCATTCTTTAGCGCTCTCTTCAAAACGGCTTGTTCCTAGCAGATAGCCTCTGTGGTTGATTCTGTCGTTGGTGAAATAGTTGGTTAGACGATCAAATTCTATGGCTTTAAAGCCCGCTTCTGTAGGGAGTTTATGGGTGCATTCTGTGAGGTTTTCTTCCACAAAGCCAAAGCCTTGCATAATATCGCTCAAATCATAGCCCTCAAACCTCAAAGCCGGTTTTAAGGGCAACACACGCCCTTCAATATTGGTGATTGTGCCTTCTAGCTGGTTGAGACTGGGTAAAATAAAATCCACTTTGCTGACAGCGTCTTTTCCAAAAACCCTATCATCGCTATTGATAGTGAAATCCCCTTGAGCGCGAATGCCTACAATTTTTTCATGCTCAAAAACTTCTTCGCTCAATTGACAAATAGAAGCGATGCCTAAAGCGTTCGCACTTGGGGGGATAAGAATGAGTTTAATAGCGCTTTTTTGGGCTAACAAGCGCAACATTTTAGCGATATTGTGGGCTTGTTTGTGGCTATAGATTTCTTCGCCAACCACTAGCAAGGTGTTATTTGATTTTTGCAAAAGAGCCAGAATTTTTTCATAAGTTTCTGAATTGATGCCCGCTTCTTCAAGCAACCAATAAGTGGTTTTGGTAGGGACTTCAATGCTTTCTTCTTTAACCTCTGTCTTGTTTTCTTCTTGATTTTCTTCTTTATTTTCTCCAATACTGCACCCTTGCTCGGCTTGTTCTAAAGCTTTTTTTCGCTCTTCTTCTAAGGCTTTAAGAGCCGCTTCATCTACAATGCTTTGCTTGGAATCTTCTAAGCTTTTTAGAGCCGCGCTTTCAATGTTAAGCATTTTTAAAAGCATGCCTAAAAGGATTTCTTCAGCCCCCACTTCATGGGTGATGCAAAAAGAGCTTCGGCACAAATTCGCTAGCGCGTTATCCTTGATAGGGTGCATAGCGATTAAAGAAGCTTTATTGAGTTTGAGAGCGTTATTGATGGCATAGCGCACCAAAGGGTTTTCCGTTTTGATAGAAGAGCCTATCGTAACGACTAAATGAGAAGTTTTAATCTCTTCAACACTGGGGCGTTTAACTTCGCCCAATACTTTTAAGAATTGCTGGAAATGATACGCTTCTTGATTGTAGATTTTAAAATCAAGCTCTTTCCTTAAACGCTCTATTAAAAACGCCTCTTCATTCGTAATATCCCCACCTATTCGCACCGCTTCGCATTCTTTGAGGGCGTTTTGCGCTTCTTTAAGATTAACGCTGCCTTTAGGGCTAGAGCTCACATCAAAAGCGAAACGGCCTGCCCCACAAATAGGGTTATGGTAAAAGTCATTAAGCACCCTAAAAATTTTAGATTCTTCGCCTAGAGTATCAAAATGGCGCACATCATAAGAAATCAAACACCCGGCTGAGCAATGCGAACAAGTAGAATGGATCTTTTTTAGTTCCCATGCGTTAGCCGTGTAAGCGAAATCTTTATAGCTCAAAGCGCCCACAGGGCATACCGCAATGCATTCCCCGCAATCATAACAAGGCACGCTACCCACAAAAGAAATAATGCCTTTTTGCTTACGACTCCACACGCTAAAAGCGTCTTTGGACATGCTGTCTTTAAATTTATCCGGAGCATGCAAATCGGCTTTAGTGGCTTTAAGGTTGTTTTCGCCCACATTGTCCTTGCAAGTGGTTACGCACCTTTCGCACATGATGCACAAATTAGGATCATACAAGGCTTTTGCCCATGAATCTAGAGCTTTAAAATCATCAGCCACCGCATAAGGTTGGTGCTCCACGCCGGTTAAATGCGTCATGTCTTGCAATTCGCACTCCCCGCTTTTATCGCACACACCGCACTCTAGGGGGTGGTTGACATCATAAGTTTGCATGATGCTTTTTCTTTCATCCATGAGCGTTGGGGTGTTAGTGAGGATAACGGCGTTGTTTTTGGCTTTCGTGTTGCAGCTATAAACCCGTTTGCCATCCATTTCAACCATGCACATTTTGCATGCGACTGTGGGCGAGCAACCGCTTAAATAGCAAATAGTAGGGATGTAGATCCCAGTGCTCCTAGCAGCCTCTAAAACGCTTTGTCCCTCTCGGCATTCAATCGTTTTGCCATTGATATTCATTGTGATCATGAAATTCCTTGAGAGTGGGATAAAATAGGGATATAAGGGTAAGCGTCAAAAAACGCCCCTTCTAAAATCGCAATCAAACCCTTCAAATGGGGGCTTTCTTCTAACTCGCATTCTAGCGTTTTATTTGAGATTTGAAACTCCGCTTTAGAATGCTGGATTTTATTAGCGATCTTAAATTGCTTTGAAAAAGATAATTTGGGGGTTTCAAGGCTCTTGTAAGAAACATAGACAAACGAGCCGTTAGCCTCGCCCATTCGCTCTAAAAGCTCTAAATCTTTTGATTGGAGTTGTGATTCAAAAGGCAAAATGCCCTCTTTAAAGGCTGTTTCTAGCAACCATTCTTGATCTTTGGAGTCATAAAAAGCGGTCGTTGCGTTTGAATCATTGCAAGGGATATGCAAAATTTCTAGGTGGTTTTGCAACTCGCTTAAAAGGGTGTATAAAAAGGCGCTATCCGCATGCTTAGTGATTTCTCTGTTTAAAACAAGCACCCTTTTTTTCGCTTTAACCATAAGAGCGATAAGTTCTTGCAATTCTTCTTCGCTCATGTTCGCTTCAGAGCTTAAATACCCCACATCAACATCTTCTAAAATATGCCCTTTTAATCGGGAAGTTTTTTCTAAAATGCCCCTTAAAATCAAAGCCAAAATCGCCGCTTCGGTGTTGATTTCATACGACGCAAAAAGGCAATTTTCTTGCAAGTCTCTTGTGTCTTGTAAGGGTCTTAACAAGGCGTAGGGGAGTTTTAATGGGTTAATATTTTCTAAAATCAATCGTTCATTTTCATTCAAACAAGCGTTTGAAAACCCCCCAAACAAAACGCACAAATCGCTTTTCTCTAAAAGGCTTAAGCTGTCTTTTGTCATCTTGTAATGGATTTTAAACCCTTTTTTAAGAGATAATTTTTCTAAACAATAGGCTTCTTTCAAGCTAAGAGAAGAGCTTGCGATTAAGGGGGAATTTAAGGGGTTAAAGCCGCTCAAAATCAAGCCTTTTTTCTCACGACAATCGTCCAATCCGCTTGATTGAAACGCAAAGAATTGAGAAGCTCATGCCCTTTAGATTGGATAAATTCAGCGCTCTTAGGGATGTTAGAAAAATCCCCCACTTCAAACATGAAAATAGCGACTTCATTAGGTTGCATTTCTTTTTTAATCAATTCTTCTAAGCGTTCAAAAATACCCGCTTTTAAGGGGCGCAAATCAAAGCGTTTCATCTATCCACCTCGCCAAACACCGCATTGGTTGAGCCAATCACGGTTACCGCATCCGCTAAATATTGCCCCACTAAAATATCGCTTAAAGCCCCAATGTGATAAAAGCTAGGGGCTCTGATTTTTAATCTGTGAGGGTAAGGCTCGCCCTCTGAATGGATGAAAAACCCTAATTCCCCTTTAGGGCTTTCTGTGGGGGCATACACTTCCCCAACGGGCGGGTGCATGCCTTGAGCCACTAAAACAAAATGCTGCATCAAGGCGTAGTTTTGCGTCATTATATCTTCTTTAGGGGCAGAAATATAATGCGGGTTTTGAGCCATGATAGGCGTATCGGTTTTAGCATACATGGGAATGAGCTGTTCAACGATGCGAATGCTTTCATCAATTTCTAACATATACAAACAATACCGATCATAGCTATCGCCATAATTGCCCACCGGCACATCAAAATCAAGCTCTTTATAAAGCTCATAAGGCTCTTCTTTTCTAATGTCATAAGCGATCCCGCTCCCTCTTAACATGATACCGCTCATGCCCCAACTTTGCGCCATTTTTTGCGTTACAACGCCCACATTTTCCAAGCGCATCCGCCAAATGCGATTCTTATCCAATAAGCCTTGAATGAGTTTTTTGCATTCCCTCATTTCGCCTAAAAACTTTTTCAAGCCCTCTAGCCAATTAGGGGGTAAATCCAAAGGCACGCCCCCAATCCTTATAGCGTTATGCGTGAGCCTAGCCCCGCAATAATCCTCCATCAAATCCAAGCCGTATTCCCTCGTTTTAAACGCATACAAAAACACGCTCATCGCCCCCACATCTAAAGCATGCACGCTGATAAAAAAGATGTGTGAAATCATGCGGTTAAGCTCTAGTAAAATCGTGCGGATCACTTGGGCTCGGCGAGGGATTTCTAAATTGAGCAAGGTCTCTACCGCATAAGCGTAAGCGTAATTATTGCTGGTAGAAGAAGTGTAATCCAATCTGTCGGTAGTGGGCATGTATTCGTTATAGGTCATGTTTTCGCCTAATTTTTCACAGCCTCTATGCAAGTAGCCAATTTCAGGGGTAGCCTTAATGATTTTTTCGCCCTCTAATTCCAAAATCAAGCGCAATTGCCCATGGCTACTGGGGTGTTGAGGGCCAAAGTTTAAAATCATTTGGTTGTCGTCATGTTCAAAAATGATGTTTTCAAATTGAGGGTTGAGTTTCGTGAAATTTTGAGCCATTTTATAGCCTCTTTTTTAAGATAGTGGGGGCGATTTTGTGCAAATCTTTGACAAAAGGGATTTTCTTAAACGCATGCTTTTCTTCTATCTCTTTTAATTCTTCGCCCTTGCCCTGTTCATAGCCAATTTTGGCGAAATTGAAAGTGTCTTTTTCATCCACTCTCGCGCTGTCTCTCTGCTCTTTGCCCACCACTTCTCGGTATTCTTTGCCAAAAATTTTATCCACTTCATACCATTGGGCGAATTCATCGCCTTTGAGCGGGTAAGAACGCAACAAGGGGTGACCTACCCAATCATGCGGCATGATAAGGCGTTTCAAATAGGGGTGTTTGTCAAACACAATGCCAAGCAAATCATACGCTTCCCTTTCGCTCCAATTAGCCGATCGGTATAAAAAACTCAAAGAATCCACGCTCTCATTAGGCAATAGAACGCATTTCACGCGTACCCTACGGCGGTTTTTACAACTATCGCTAAAACCCAAAAATTGATAAAACAATTCAAAATGCCCTTTTTTAGCGCACAAATCTATCGCGCTCATTTCGCTCAGACACTCATAACCCAAATGCCTTAAAATCGTAGCGGCAGAAAAAATATCGTCTTTTTTGATCCAAAACACCGCCGTGTTCGTTTCTATATATTTGTCTAAAACCTCATGCTTGTAAGAAAGGTGGTTATAAATGATCTCATAAGCACTGCCCTCTAAATATTTTTTAGGGGTGGGTTCTATGATTTTATAGGGGTCATGCTGGCGCGATTGTTTTTGCACATCTTCATAGGGGGATTGTTTTCTTACCATCACACTAACCTTTTAGGAGCGTCTTGTTTGATCGCTTTAGAGCGTCTGATTTTATCTTGCAAAACCATAAGAGCGTATTGTAAAGTCTCTGGACGCGGCGCGCAACCGGGCAAGTAAATATCTACAGGAACGATCCTGTCTGCCCCTTGAACGGTCGCATAAGTGTTAAACATCCCGCCCGTGTTAGCACAACTCCCCATAGAAATCACCCATTTAGGTTCAGGCATTTGATCATAAAGCCTGCGCATAAATTCGGCATGTTTTTTAGTGAGCGTGCCAGCGATGATCATCACATCCGATTGCCTAGGGCTCGCTCTAAAAATCGTGCCAAACCGGTCAAAATCAAACCTTGAACCCCCTGTCGCCATCATCTCGATCGCGCAACACGCTAATCCATAGGTTAAAGGCCAAAGCGAATTAGAACGCCCCCAATTCAATAATTTATCCAAAGTGCTTAGAACAACCGGTGCTTGTTGCATTATTTCACCTCTAATTTCTGCCAGCTCAAAGCGTTTCGCTTTAAAGCGTAAATAAAACCAATGGTTAAAAAGAAGACAAAGCCTAGCATTTCAATGAGCCCAAACAAGCCTAATTTTTTAAAATCAATCGCCCAAGGAAACATGAAAACGATTTCTACATCAAATAAAATAAAAAGCATGGCCATGATATAGAAATGGTGCGACACCCTATTAGGCTGTTTGAGAGCCACAGGCCCGCATTCATAGGGAGCGAGCTTGAGTTTTTCGCCCTTTTTTTGAGCCATTTTACGGCTTAAAAACCTTTGAATCCTTAAGGTTAAGTTAAACACCCAAAAGGTGAATACTAGCAAAACAAAAACGCCAAAATAGGGGTGATTCAATGCTTCTGTGGCTTGTTGCATCAGGCTCTCAAACTCCTTTAATTATTACTTTTAGCAAACGATGGAAGCAATTAAACCATGTTTTTGCTAATCGTTAGCTGAAAAAATAAAAATTATTTTAACATTTCTTAAAAGGCCATTTCTATGAGTTTGGGCATTAAATCTTGCATGGCATGCACCGCGCTATCATTAATGCATTGGACATTCTGGGGCAAATGGGCGTTTTTAGCCTTAGGGTCAATGTAATAAATGAGAGCGTCTTTATGCGCATGCGTGTAGAGACTAGCGGCCGGATAGACTTGCAAAGAAGTGCCAATGATGATTAAAAGATGCGCTTGTTTGACTAAAGAAATCGCTTCTTTAAGCAAAGGCACCGCTTCGCCAAACCACACAATATCAGGGCGTAATTGCGATTTGTCTTTGGCCAAGTCGCCTAAATTCAAGTCCTTTTCCCACCTATAAACCAAATTAGGATCTTTTTGGCTGCGAACGCTCAATAATTCCCCATGCAAGTGCAAAATGCGAGAAGAACCTGCCCTTTCATGCAAATCATCTACATTTTGGGTGATGATATTAACTTGATAGTGTTTTTCCAATTCCGCTAAAGCCTCATGGGCTTTGTTAGGATAAACTTCAAAAAGCTGTCGGCGCCTTTGGTTGTAGAAATCCAACACCTTTTGCGGGTTCTTTTTCCAGCCATAAGGCGAGGCAACTTCCATGATGTCATGCCCTTCCCACAAGCCATCAGCGTCTCTAAAGGTTTTAATCCCGCTTTCTGCTGAAATGCCAGCCCCGCTTAGGATCACTAAATTTTTCATGTTTCCTCCTTGATGATTTCAATATGAGTGCCGCTGAGTTTGTCATGCAAAAAAAACTTAAAAATAAAAGGCGTAACAAACCCTATAAGTAACCCCATGCTCGACACCCACAAAATAAAGCGCCACAAAGCTAAAAAAAAGCCCACCTTTTTGCGGTTGTTTTTGACTAATTTAAACTGAGCGTAACGCATGCCAGGGCTTTGGGATTTAAAAGCGATAAAAAAGCTGTGCGTTAGGGCGTAAAAAAGCAGGCATAAAAAAATCGCGCTCTGGTTTTCCCTAAAATCCTTCGCGCTCCCTAAAACCACATAAGTCATTATATAAAGCATGGGGGTATAAATCATAAAAATATCGGTGATAAAGGCCTTTAAGCGCAAAGAGAGGTTCAGCCCTTTTAAAGGGCTTTCTAACGCTTGCTTTTTTTTGGGGGTTTTATTTTTTTTGGTTTTTTTAGTTGCCACGACTTCCCGGTTTTATAGCAACGCTAGTAGCGCATAAAGGGCAAGAGCTAGGCTTGTGCATGTCAAAAACAAAATCTTCTAAAGCAAACAAGGGTAAATGGCTAGGCAAACACGCACCCTCTTGGGCTTTCAAGTGAGAATGGGTGCGTTTGCAAATGCCCCGATTGGCTAGAGCGCCAAAAGCCACGATTTGAGTGCCCTTTTCTTCTAAAACTTTAGCACATTCCATGGCGGATTTCCCTGTAGTGATGATGTCCTCACACACTAAAATTTTTTCGTTTTTTTTGACTTCAAAACCACGCCTTAATGTCATGATATTATCCACCCTTTCAGTGAAGATAAAACGCACGCCCAAAGCCCTTGCAAGCTCATACCCAGCCAGGATCCCCCCAATCGCAGGCGAGCACACGCATTCAACATTCAAATGAGCTTCTTGGATTTGTTTGGCTAATTCTAGCGCTAATTGTTCGGCTAGTTTGGGATCTTCTAAAACTTTAGCGGATTGCAAATAATAATTAGAATGGAACCCGCTGCTGAGCAAGAAATGCCCCTCTAATAGCGCTTGAGCGTTTTGATAACATGCCTTAATATCCATGGTTTAGACCTTTAAAATCGCGTCTTCTTTGTTTTTCACGCTTTCATCAATTTTTTTAATGGCTTCATCGGTGATTTTTTGGATCTGCTCTTGGGCTTTCTTGCTTTCATCTTCGCTGATTTCTTTGTCTTTTTCTAATTTTTTCACTTGGTTGTTAGCGTCTTGGCGGATATTCCTCACAGCCACTTTAGCCTTTTCACCCATCGCTTTGGCGTCTTTTGCGATGAGTTTTCTTTGCTCACTTGTCATGGGCGGGAAAAAAAGCTTGATCGTTTCGCCGTCGTTATTAGGATTGACGCCAATATTGGCTTCTTGAATGGATCGTTCAATTTCTTTGAGCAGGTTTTTTTCCCATGGGCTGATTTGAAGGGTGGTCGCATCCAAGCTCATCACGGAGCCGACTTGGTTTAAAGCGGTGGGCGTGCCGTAATAATCCACTTTAATGTGATCTAAAATATTGACTGAAACTTTCGCACTCCTTAGAGTGGAAAAATCTCTGTTTAAAGCTTGAACGCTTTTTTGCATCAAATCTTTGGTTTCGTTATAAATGGCTTGTAACATTATTTTTCATCCTTTTTTTGGTTTGTATGGGCGTTGGTTTGTGTCGCATGCGTTTTAGGCTTTTGGTGGGTGGTTGGGGGCGTTTTTGTATCCTCTTTGGTTTTTTCAACGCCCTTTATATTATTCTCTTTATTCTCTTTATTGGCATCATTTTTTTCATTCTGTTTGGGGCTTTCAACAGAAGGCGTTTTGGCTAGCTCTTTAGGGAGTTCGTTAGGCGTTTGTTGTGGCATTAAAGGATTAGTTGGGGCTTGCTCTAAAGGATTGAGCGTTGGGTTTAATGTGGGATTAAGTGCAGGGTTAAGCGTGCCGGTGGCAGGGACTAGGGGCGAAAGTTCTTTGTTGGTTTTAGTCTCATCTAAAACGCTCTTGCCGTATTCTTTGTTGTAAAAATAGCCCAAAGCGATGGTGTTGATGATAAATAACAGCCCTAAAAACATGGTCAATTTCGCCATAAAGCTTGCGGGTCCTTTAGCGCCAAATAAAGAATCGTTGCTCCCGCTATAAGCCCCTAAGCCGATGCTAGAACTTTTTTGCAACAAAACCACCACCACAATCAATACCGCTAAAACAATTTGTAAGCCTAACAGAGCGCTTGTCATAAACACTGATTCCTTAAATCCCTAAAATTTAGAAAAAATTACGCTTGATCTTATCTAAAATTTGCTAAGAATACACTAAAATTTAGTTTTAATTTCAAGCGTGGCGCGTTAAAGGCGGTGGTGTTGGACTCTTTTCACTCATTTAATCAGCATGCATTCAATCGGCATGCCAAAACTTACCACCTCTTTGCTCATATCCAGCAACAAATCGCTATTCATCTTATTCAATTTTTAAAACAAAAACATTACGCTAAAGTTTTGGATCTAGGATCAGGGAGTGGGGCTGTTTTTAACGCTTTAGAGCGGCAAAATATTTTGATTGAAGACTTTATCGCTTTGGATAATTCTATGAACATGCTCAAATTACACCCCACGCATTCTATCAACATTCAAAAAATCTCTTTAGAGCATGCGGATTTTGAAGAACATGTTTTTTGCGCTTACGATCTGGTTGTGTCTTCTTCCTCTTTACAATGGGCAAGGGATTTAAAAAGCGTTTTAGAAAAAATCGCTCTTTTTAGTAAGGAGGCTGCTTTAGCTATCCATACGGATTTTAGTTTGCATGAAGTGCATGAGTTTTTAGGCACGCCTTCGCCTTTAAGGGATCTCAAAACGCTCAAATCCTTAATCAAAAACGCTTTTAAAAATTTTCAAATAGAATTGGAAAACAAGCGCTTCGCTCTTTATTTCAACCGCAAACAAGACGCTTTGAATTACCTTAAAAAATGCGGTCTTTTGGGGGGTTCAACGCTGAGCTTCAAGCAAAAAAAACATTTTTTCCACAACATGGCGTTTGAAAAATTGAGCTATGAAGTGTTACTTTTTTCGGGGATCAAGCGTTCTTAAAAACTAAGATAAATTAAAATATTAAAATTAGGTGGTTACAATAAACGCTAACCTAATGAGCGAGAAATAACATGCAAAAAAAACGAGTCTTTTCAGGCATCCAACCTACCGGGCAAATCCATTTGGGCAACTATTTAGGAGCGATCAAGCATTGGGTAGAGATGCAAGATGAATACGAAAACCTTTTTTGCGTCGTCAATTCGCATGCGATTACCCTACCCATAGATCCTATATTTTTAAAATCCCAAAGCTATGAATTGGTTAAATTGCTTTTAGCTTGCGGGATTAATCCTAAGCGATCGGGGTTATTCATTCAAAGTGAAGTGGATGAGCACCCGGCTTTAGCATGGCTATTGAATTGTCAGGTGTCTATGGGGGAAATGCAAAGAATGACGCAATTCAAAGACAAGTCTTTAAAAAACCCTAAAAGCGTGAATGTGGGGCTTTTCAATTACCCTATTTTAATGGCGTCAGATATTTTATTATACCAAAGCGATTTAGTGCCAGTGGGCGAAGATCAAAAACAGCATTTAGAGCTCACGCGAAACATCGCAGAAAAATTTAACAGGGATTTTGGGAACTGCTTTAAAGTGCCAGAGCCTTTGATCGCTAAAGTAGGGGCAAGGGTTATGGGGCTAGATGATCCAAAAGTGAAGATGAGTAAATCGCATCAAGGGGCTAACCATGCGATTTTTCTTTTAGATGAGCCAGACATTATTGTAAGAAAAATCAAAAGAGCGGCCACTGATTCTATAGGCGTTATTGCGTTTGATGAAAAAAGAGAGGGCATTTTTAACCTTTTAAACATCTACATGCTTTTAAGCAATGAAAGCCCAGAAAACATAGAAGAGCGTTTCAAAAATAAGGGCTATGGGGATTTTAAAAAGGAATTGGCTGAAGTGGTGATCCAGGCTTTAAAACCCATCCAAGAAAGATACAAAGAAATCAGCGATGATGAGGTGAAAGCCATTTTAAATCACGGCGTAGAAAAAGCCAGGCCTTTAGCGCAAGCGACTTACCAAAAGGCTAAAGAATTGATGGGGTTGGTTTAGATGAAAATTTTAAGTTTATGGTTAGGAGTGTTTTGTTTCCTTAAGGCTACGCCTTATTTATACTTGGGCGAAGAGCCTAAATATAAGGAGAATTTCACGCATTTTGAATACGCTAACCCTAACGCCAAAAAGGGCGGTGTTTTGAGGAATGACGCCATAGGGACTTTTGATAGCCTTAACCCTTTTGCGCTTAAAGGCACTAAAGCCGAAGGCTTGGATCTCATTTATGACACTTTAATGGTGCAAAGTTTGGACGAACCTTTTGCAGAATACCCCTTAATCGCTAAAGACGCAGAAGTGGCTAAAGACAACAGCTATGTGATTTTTACCTTAGACAAAAGAGCGAGATTCAGCAATAACGCTCCCATTTTAGCGAGCGATGTGAAGTTTAGCTTTGATACGATAATGGAATTAGGATCGCCCATTTATAGGCAGTATTACCAAGATGTTAAAAAGGCGGTTATCTTAGACAAACACCATGTTAAATTCATTTTCAAAACCACTGAAAATAAAGAGTTGCCTCTCATTTTAGGGCAGTTGCAGATCTTTTCCAAAAAAGCGTTTCAAAAGGATTATTTCACCAAAAACCCTTTACTCATTCCTGTTTCTAGCGGCCCTTATGTGATCGCTTCTTTTGATGTTGGCAAGAAAATCACCTACCAAAAAAACCCTAATTATTGGGCGAGGAATTTGCCTAGTAGAAAGGGGCAATTCAATTTTGATCAGGTCAAATTTGAGTATTATAGAGACGAAACCATTGCTTTACAGGCTTTTTTAAGCGGGGCGTATGATTGGCGCATTGAAAGCACGGCTAAGGTTTGGGCTAGGGGCTATGTGGGGAAAGCTATGGATAATAAAAAAATCACTAAATACCTAATAGCCCATAAATTGCCAAGCGGCATGCAAGGGTTTTTCTTCAACACGCGCCGGGAAATTTTTAAGGATAAAAGGGTGCGTGAAGCCTTATTTTATGCGTTTGATTTTGAATGGGCGAATAAAAATTTGTTTTTTTCGCAATACAAGCGAACCACCAGTTTTTTTAGCAATTCTATTTATGCGTCCCCTCCTCTTCCAAGCCCTGAAGAAAAAGTTCTGTTAGCCCCTTATGAAAAGAGTTTGGATGAAAGGGTTTTTAAAGAGCCTTATGTCGTGCCTAGAACCGATGGGGTTGATGTTTTGGGCTATAATTTGAGGGAAAATTTAAAATACGCCCAAAAGCTTTTAGAAAGCGCGGGCTTTTCTTACAAAAACATGCGTTTAGTGGATAAGAATAACAAGCCGTTTAGTTTCACTTTGCTTTTAAACAGCCCGGTCTTTGAAAGACTAGCTCTAGCCTTTGCTAAAAACTTAAGGGTGTTAGGGATTGAAATGAAAATCCAAAGAGTGGATTTAAGCCAGTATGTCAATCGGGTCAAAAGCTATGATTTTGACATGATTGTAGGGGTGATAGGCCAATCGTCTTTCCCGGGTAATGAGCAGCGTTTTTATTTTGGCTCTTTGAGTGCTAAAGAAAAAGGCACAAGGAATTATGCAGGAATCTCTAGTAAAGCGGTAGATGCTTTGATTGAAAAAATCATTAACGCTAAAGATTATAAGGAGCAACTAGCCGCCATTCAAGCGATGGATAGGGTGTTATTGTGGGGGTTTTATGTGATACCGCATTTTTATTTGCCTAATTACAGGATCGCAGCGTATAATTACATTGGCATGCCTGAAGTCAGCCCTAGCTATGGATTTTCGCCGTATTTGTGGTGGATAAAAAAAGAAAGGGGTCCTAAATGATTGCTTACATCCTTAAACGCTTGCTTTTGATTATCCCTACTTTATTGGCCATCATGACGATTAATTTCTTTCTGATCCAATCGGCTCCTGGAGGCCCCATAGAACAGATGATGGCTAAAATCAATAACACGCAGTCCAAAGAGATTCAAGGCGTTGTTAAAGAGCGTTCGTATAGGGCGTCTCAAGGGCTGGAGAGCGATTTGTTAGAAAATTTAAAAAAACTCTATGGTTTTGACAAGCCTATAGGGGAGCGCTACCTTCTCATGCTCAAAAAATATCTGCAATTTGATTTTGGGGAGAGTTTTTATCGCCAGATTAAAGTGATAGATTTGATTAAGGAAAAATTGCCCGTATCCATTTCGTTAGGGCTTTTTAGCACGCTTTTGATCTATCTTATTTCTATCCCTTTAGGGATTTTTAAAGCCAAACGCAATAACGAGCCTTTAGACGTGCTAAGCAGCGTGGTGATCATTGTCGCTAACGCTATCCCGGCCTTTTTGTTTGCGGTGGTGTTGATCGTGTTTTTTGCTGGAGGGAATTATTGGCACTGGTTCCCTTTAAAAGGGCTAGTGAGCGATAATTTTGAAAGTTTGAGCGCATTAGGCAAAATCAAGGATTATTTATGGCATATCACCTTGCCCGTTCTTTGCATTTCTTTAGGGGGTTTTGCAAGCCTTACGCTTTTAGTGAAAAACTCTTTTTTAGATGAAATGGGCAAGCTTTATGTACTGAGCGCTAAGGCTAAGGGCTGTTCAGTGGGGCGTATTTTTTATGCGCATGTGTTCCGCAATGCGATTTTATTAGTAGTAGCGGGTTTTCCGCAAGCTTTTTTGGGCATGTTTTTTAGCTCAAGCTTGTTGATAGAGATTGTTTTTAGCCTAGACGGGTTAGGGCTTTTAGGGTATGAAAGCATTGTGAGTAGGGATTATCCTGTTGTGTTTGGCTCGCTTTATATTTTCACGCTTTTAGGTTTAATAGCGAGTTTGATAAGCGATTTGCTCTGCGTGGTGATTGACCCTAGGATTGATTTTGAAAAGCGTTGAGAGTAGGAATGAAAACTGAGATGAAATCTTCTTTAAAACTTTTTATGCAACCTTTTTTGGTGGTTTTAGGGTTTATGTTGTTGTATGCTTTAGCGCATGCGGTGCTTGGTTTTTATGGGGAAAAAGACAGCGCTCCAATAAGCCCAAATGCAGAAAAAACCGAGATAGAGCGTCAAAACAGCACGCTTTCGCCCAAACAAGAAGAAGCCAACACAGCCACAACCGCCACAGAAGAAAACCCCACCAAAGACACAGCGCCACCTTTAGACACAGCTGCACAAGAAAAAGAAACTAAACAAGAGATTAAACAAGAGCAAGAAAAAGAAAACGAGCCTAAACAAGACAGCGTCTCGCCCGTTCAAAACAACCAAAAAACCCCTACAACCCCCTTAATGGGAAAAAAACCTTTAGAGTATAAAGTCGCAGTCAGTGGCGTGAATGTGCGTGCTTTTCCCAGCACAAAAGGTAAAATCATTGGCTCGCTCACAAAAGATAAAAGCGTGAAGGTTTTAGAAATCCAAAACGATTGGGCTGAAATTGAATTTTCTAATAAAACAAAGGGCTATGTGTTTTTAAAACTTTTAAAAAAGGCTGAATGAAAGAATAATGAAATTAAAATCTTTTGGGGTTTTTGGAAATCCCATTAAACATTCCAAATCGCCCTTAATCCATAACGCTTGTTTTTTGACTTTTCAAAAAGAATTAGGGTTTTTGGGGCATTACCACCCCATATTACTCCCTTTAGAAAGCCACATCAAAAACGAGTTTTTAACTTTAGGGCTTAGTGGGGCTAATGTAACCTTACCCTTTAAAGAAAGGGCGTTTCAGGTTTGCGATAAAATCAAGGGCATCGCGCTTGAATGCGGAGCGGTCAATACGCTTGTTTTAGAAAATGATGAGCTTGTGGGTTACAATACTGACGCTTTAGGTTTTTATCTTTCTTTAAAGCAAAAAAACTATCAAAACGCTTTGATTTTAGGCTCTGGGGGGAGCGCTAAGGCTTTAGCGTGCGAATTGAAAAAACAAGGCTTACAAGTGAGCGTGTTAAACCGCTCTGCTAGGGGATTGGATTTTTTCCAACGCCTGGGCTGTGATTGTTTTATGGAGCCTCCTAAAAGCGCTTTTGATTTGATTATTAACGCCACTTCAGCGAGTTTGCATAACGAATTGCCTTTGAATAAAGAGGTTTTGAAAGGGTATTTTAAAGAGGGCAAGCTCGCTTATGATTTAGCGTATGGGTTTTTAACGCCCTTTTTGTCTCTAGCCAAAGAGTTAAAAACCCCCTTTCAAGACGGAAAAGGCATGCTCATCTATCAAGCTGCTTTAAGTTTTGAAAAGTTCAGCGCTTCTCAAATCCCTTATCTAAAAGCGTTTGAAGTCATGCGAAGCGTTTTTTGATGCAAGGGTTTTTAAGAAGCCTGTTTTTTGGGGTTAAAAAGATCCCTAAACGATTCGCCCCCCTAATAGAAAAGGGCGTTTTAAAAGAAGCGCTTCAATCAAACAAGGATCGCTATTTTTTAAAAGAAGGCTTTGATATAGGTAGGATTGAATGGGTAAAAAATAAGGCGTTTTTCGTTTCTTTAGCGAAAAATTACCCTAAAGACCCTTTAATCAAAAACTTACCCCCATCTTTTAAAACAGACGCTTTGATTTTATGCCAAATAGAATGTTCTAAAAAACGCCCCATAGCCTTTTTTAAAGCCGCTCTTTTCAATGCAGATCACACGATGATAGCTTACCTGGCTAAAAAAAATCACCAGATTGTGGCTATCCCTTTTAAAGAGCCTTTTAAAAAACCTATTTCTTTAAGGCACAGCCAAAGATCCTTACTAGAATTGCCCAGGCATTGCGTGGTGAAGATCGATCCTAAAAAGCGTGAAATCAGCGAAATTTTAGGGGCTTTAGAAGACCCTTTAATAGATGAAAACCTTTCTTTAAGCCTTTTTGACAGGATTAAGGATTTTTCAAAAGATTGCTTGAATTTAGCCCAATATTACGCGCAACTCAAAGCGAGCGATTTTAAAGACAGGATCAATTATTCTCACATCCCTTTTATCACCATTGACCCCAAAGACGCTAAAGATTTTGACGATGCGATTTTTTATGATCAAGAAAAAAGGGTTTTGTTTGTGGCGGTTGCTGACGTGAGCGAATTTGTGCCGAAACATTCCAGTTTGGATAAGGAAGCTAGGGTTAGGGGCTTTAGCGTGTATTTCCCTAACAGCGTCTATCCCATGCTGCCTTTGAGTTTGTCTCAAGGGGCATGCTCATTAAAAGCGTTTGAAAAACGCCTGGCTTTGGTGTATGAAATCCCTTTAGACGATTTGAAAAACGCCCGATTATCTCAAGGCGTTATTGAAGTTAGGGCTAATTGCACTTATGAAGAAATCAATCATTTTTTAAGCGCTAATCAAAGCTCTTTAGATAAAGATTTGCAACAAAGCCTTTTAGGGTTTTTAGAAATGGCTTTAAAGTTAAAAAAGGAGTGTTTAAAAAAGGGGTTTAATTTCAATTCCTTTGAAAACAAGCTGTATTTGAATAAAGAAGGGCGTATAGAAAAAATTGAAACGCAACAAGAAAGCGATGCGCACACTCTCATAGAAGAAGCCATGCTCTTAGCCAACCAGTCTAGCGCGAGGTTATTAGATGAGCATTTTCACAATAAGGGGATATATCGCACCCATAAAGAGCCCAGTTTGGAGCAGCAAAAACGCCTCTACGGCAAGCTTTTTGATTATGAGATTGTTCGCCCTAAAAACATGGGCTTTTTTCCTTTTTTAGAGCATGCCTTAAAGATAGCCAAAGAAAAGAAGTTAGAAAGAGAAGTTTCGCGCTTGATCATTAAGTCTCAAAATTTAGCCCTTTATAGCCCCATGCAAGAAAGCCATTTTGGTTTGGGGTTTGCTAGCTATACGCATTTCACTTCGCCCATTAGACGATACAGCGATTTAGCCTTACACAGGCTTTTAAAAGAATTGTTGTTTCATCAAGCTAAAGGCTGCTCGTATTTGTTAGAAGAAACGCCTGAATTATGCGCTGAGTTGAACGCTTTGCAAAAAAAGGCCGCTTTGATTGAAAGGGATTTCATCAAGCGCAAATTCGCTCGCTTAGCTTTAGAATTTTTAGAAAAAGAGTTTTTGGGCGTTGTTTTGGAGGTTAAAGATTTGGTGGTGGTGGGGTTAAAAGAGTGGGTAGGGCTTAAAGTTTTAATCAAAACGAACAAGGTTTTTAAGCCGTTAGAAAAGGTGCGCGTTACAATCACGCATGCGGATTTGATTTTAGGGCAAGTTTGGGGCGAAATCACAGAAAGGATTAAAGAGCATGTATCGTAAAGATTTGGACCATTATTTAAAACAACGACTCCCTAAAGCGGTGTTTTTGTATGGGGAGTTTGATTTTTTCATCCATTATTATATTCAAACGATTAGTGTGCTTTTTAAGCTCAGTAACCTTGACACAGAAACTTCGCTTTTTTATGCGAGCGATTATGAAAAAAGCCAGATTGCGACCCTTTTAGAGCAGGATTCTTTATTTGGAGGGAGCAGTTTAGTCGTTTTAAAACTGGATTTTGCCCTGCATAAGAAATTTAAGGAAAATGATATTAATCTTTTTTTAAAAGCTTTAGAGCGGCCTAGCCATAACAGGCTTATCATAGGGCTTTATAATGCTAAAAGCGACACTACAAAATACAAATACACTAGCGATTTTATCGTTAAATTTTTCCAAAAAAGCCCCTTGAAAGATGAAGCCATTTGCGCGCGCTTTTTTATCCCTAAAGCGTGGGAGAGTTTGAAATTCTTACAAGAAAGGGCTAATGTTTTACATTTAGACATCAGCAGCCATCTTTTAAACGCTCTTTTTGAAATTAATAACGAAGATTTAGGCATTTCGTTTAACGATTTAGACAAGCTAGCGATTTTAAACGCGCCCATCACTTTAGAAGACATTCAAGAATTAAGCTCCAATGCGGGGGATATGGATTTGCAAAAGCTCATTTTAGGGCTTTTTTTGAAAAAAAGCGTCCTTGATATTTATGATTATTTGTTAAAAGAGGGCAAAAAGGATGCGGATATTTTAAGGGGGTTAGAGCGGTATTTTTACCAGCTTTTTTTATTTTTCGCCCACATTAAAACGACCGGTCTAATGGACGCTAAAGAGGTTTTAGGCTACGCTCCCCCTAAAGAAATCACCGAAAATTACGCTAAAAACGCCCTGCGTTTGAAAGAAGCCGGCTATAAGAGGGTTTTTGAAATTTTTAGGTTATGGCACATTCAAAGCATGCAAGGGCAAAAGGAATTGGGCTTTTTGTATTTGACCCCCATTCAAAAAATCATTAACCCTTGAAAAATACTGAAAGGTGTTTTAGTTTTGGGTTTTAATGATTCAATAAACTAAATTTAATCCAAAAACAAGCGAAAGCAAGGTATAATTGAAAGTTTTTTAGACCTTGCTCTTTTTTAGTAAAAAAAGGGCTATACAACCACAAGGAGAATGGATGAGGCATTATGAAACGATGTTTATTCTCAAACCTACTTTAGTAGAAGAAGAGATTAAATCCAAAATTGAGTTTTATAAAGAAGTGATCACTAAGCATCACGGCGTGATTGAAACGAGCCTGGATATGGGCATGCGTAATTTAGCCTATGAAATCAAAAAGCACAAAAGAGGCTATTATTATGTGGCGTATTTCAAAGCAGAGCCGTCAATGATTTTAGAGCTTGAACGATTGTATCGCATCAATGAAGACGTGTTGCGTTTCATTGTGATCAAATATGAAAGCAAGAAAGAAGTAGAAGCGTGGCATGCGTTAGTGGATAGGGCTAATAAAAAGCCATCACACGCCCCATCACACGCCAGAGAAAAACACGAAAAAACCGAACACACGCATTCCCACCACACAGAGGAAGCAGAAAGCGTAAGATCTCATAGCGAATAAGGGCTTATCATGTTTAATAAAGTGATTATGGTAGGGCGTTTGACTAGGAATGTGGAGTTGAAATATTTGCCTAGCGGTTCGGCTGCGGCTACAATAGGTTTAGCCACAAGCAGGCGCTTTAAAAAACAAGACGGCACGCTAGGCGAAGAGGTGTGCTTTATAGATGCGCGTTTGTTTGGGCGAACGGCTGAAATCGCTAACCAGTATTTGAGCAAGGGTTCAAGCGTTTTGATAGAAGGGCGTTTGACTTATGAGAGTTGGATGGATCAAACGGGCAAAAAAAATTCCCGCCACACTATCACAGCGGACTCGTTGCAATTTATGGATAAAAAGTCAGACAATCCCCAAGCAAACGCTATGCAAGATAGCGTAATGCATGAGAATTTCAACAACGCTTATCCTACTAATTATAACGCTCCTAGCCAAGATCCTTTTAACCAAGCCCAAAGTTATGTGCAAAACGCTCACGCTAAAGAGAATTTACAAGCACAGCCGTCCAAGTATCAAAACAGCGTGCCTGAAATCAATATTGATGAAGAAGAAATCCCCTTTTAAGGGTTAAAATTAAGGAGACATTATGGAAAGAAAACGCTATTCAAAACGCTATTGCAAATACACTGAAGCTAAAATCAGCTTTATTGACTATAAAGATTTAGACATGCTCAAGCACACGCTATCAGAGCGCTATAAAATCATGCCAAGGAGATTGACAGGCAATAGCAAAAAGTGGCAAGAGAGGGTGGAAGTAGCGATCAAAAGAGCCCGCCACATGGCTTTAATCCCCTACATTGTGGACAGGAAAAAAGTCGTGGATAGCCCTTTTAAACAGCACTAAATGTTTGATTAGGGCTAATAGGGGGCATGCCCTTATTTAATCTTATTTAATCTTATTTAATCTTATTTAATCTTATTTAATCTTATTTAATCTTATTTAATCTTATTTAATCTTATTTAATCTTATTTAATCTTATTTAATCTTATTTAATCTTATTTAATCTTATTTAATCTTATTTAATCTTGGCTTTTATGGAGCGCTAGCAATAAAAACGATAAAAAGCCTTTTTAAGACAAAAAGCTTGATTTTAGCAGTGATTTCTTAAGCGTTATTAGGGGGTTAGTGGGAATGTTATTCCAAAATCCCCCTTAAGTTTTACAGCCAAATCTAAAACGATCCCACCAAGTAACTAAACCACCTTTTATCGCTATCCCTATTAAAACAATTTTAACCCTCTTTTAATCTTAAAAAATGTTTCAAAACACCCCAAAAAACCTTTTTTTTTTTTTTTGGAACAACAAAACGCCCCATTAGTGCAAAAATTTTATCAATTCATGCTATGTTAACGGAATCTTGTGATAAGATTCCCAATTTAATTTAAAAAGGAGAAAACATGAAAAAACACATCCTTTCATTAGCTTTAGGCTCGCTTTTAGTTTCCACTTTGAGCGCTGAAGACGACGGCTTTTACATGAGCGCAGGCTATCAAATCGGTGAAGCCGCTCAAATGGTGAAAAACACCAAAGGCATCCAACAGCTTTCAGACAATTATGAAAACTTGAGCAAGCTTTTAACCCGATACAGCACCCTAAACACCCTCATCAAATTATCCTCTGACCCGAGTGCGATTAATGCGGCACGTGAAAATCTGGGCGCGAGCGCGAAGAATTTGATCGGCGAAAAAGCCTCCCCCGCCTATCAAGCCGTGCTTTTAGCGATCAACGCGGCGGTGGGGTTTTGGAATGTCTTAGGCTATGTTACGCAATGCGGAGGTAATGCCAATGGTCAAGAAAGCAGCTCTTCAACAACCATCTTCAACAACGAGCCAGGGTATCGATCCACTTCCATCACTTGTTCTCTGAATGGTCATACTCCTGGATACTATGGCCCTATGAGTATTGAGAATTTTAAAAAGCTTAACGAAGCCTATCAAATCCTCCAAACGGCTTTGAAACGAGGCTTGCCAACGCTCAATCAAAAAAACGGGAAGGTCGATGTAACCTATACCTACACATGTTCAGGGAATGGGAATGATAACTGCTCGCAACAAGCCACAGGTGTAAGCAATCAAAACGGCGGAACCAAGACTGAAACCCAAACCATAGACGGCAAGCAAGTGAATATCACGATCAGTTCGAAAGTCGTTGATAGCGGAGCAAGTGGTAACACATCAGGTGTCTCCTACACCGAAATCACCAACCAATTAAACGGAGTGCCTGATAACGCTCAAGCCTTGTTAGCGCAAGCGAGCACGCTCATCAACACCATCAACACCGCATGCCCGTATTTCCATGCTAATAATAGCAGTGAGGCTAATGCCCCAAAATTCACTACTACTACTGGGAAAATATGCGGTGCTTTTTCAGAAGAAATCAGCGCGATCCAAAAGATGATCACGGACGCGCAAGAGCTTGTCAATCAAACGAGTGTGATTAACAGCAATGAACAAACAAATCAACAAGTGGGAGGCAGTAATGGCAAGCCTTTCAACCCCTACACAGACGCTAGCTTCGCGCAAGGCATGCTCGCTAACGCGCAAGCGCAAGCCAAAATGCTCAATTTGAGCGAACAAGTGGGGCAAACCCTTAACCCTGACAGGCTTACCGGGAATTTTCAACATTTTGTTAAAGACTTTTTAGCCACATGCAATAACCCCTCAACAGCTGGCACTAGTGGCACACAAGGTTCACCTCCTGGCACAGTGACCACTCAAACTTTCGCTTCCGGTTGCGCCTATGTGGAACAAACCATAACGAATTTAAACAACTCCATCGCTCATTTTGGCACTCAAGAACAGCAGATACAGCAAGCCGAAAACATCGCTGACACTCTAGTGAATTTCAAATCCCGATACAGCGAATTGGGCAACACTTATAACAGCATCACCACCGCGCTCTCCAAAGTCCCTAACGCGCAAAGCTTGCAAAGCGTGGTGAGCCAAAAGAACAACCCCTATAGCCCGCAAGGCATAGAAACCAATTATTACTTGAATCAAAATTCTTATAACCAAATCCAAACCATCAACCAAGAACTAGGGCGTAACCCTTTCAGGAAAATGGGCATCGTCAGCTCTCAAACCAACAACGGTGCCATGAATGGGATCGGTATTCAAGTGGGTTACAAGCAATTCTTTGGGCAAAAAAGAAAATGGGGCGCTAGGTATTACGGCTTTTTTGATTACAACCATGCATTTATTAAATCCAGCTTCTTCAACTCGGCTTCTGATGTATGGACTTATGGCTTTGGAGCGGACGCTCTTTATAACTTCATCAACGATAAAGCCACTAATTTCTTAGGCAAGAACAACAAGCTTTCCGTGGGGCTTTTTGGCGGGATTGCGTTAGCGGGCACTTCATGGCTTAATTCTGAATATGTGAATTTAGCCACCGTGAATAATGTCTATAACGCTAAAATGAATGTGGCGAATTTCCAATTCTTATTCAACATGGGAGTGAGAATGAATCTAGCCAGACCTAAGAAAAAAGACAGCGATCATGTGGCTCAGCATGGGATTGAGCTAGGCGTGAAAATCCCCACCATCAACACCAATTATTATTCCTTTATGGGGGCTGAACTCAAATACAGAAGGCTTTATAGCGTGTATTTGAATTATGTGTTCGCTTACTAAAAGCTTAAAACCCTTTGTGAAACTCCCTTTTTAAGGGGTTTCTTTTGAAGGGATTTCTTTTTTTTTGGGGGTTTCTTTTTTGAACTTTTTTTTGAACCCTCTTTTTTTTAAACTCTCTTTTTTTTGAACCCTCTCTTTTTTTCTTTTAAACTCTCTTGCTTTTTAACTTTCTTTTTTTTAAAATTTTTTTTCTTTGAACTTTCTTTTTTGAACTTTCTTGTTTGAATTATCTTTTTTTTGCTGATCCCCACTGCTTTCGCTTTTTAATCTTTGAGTTTTATTTTTGGGGGGGTTTGATGTAAAATCCTTTTTAGCGTTTTTGACGATTTGGTTAGTGGAAAACTTGACGCTAATTTAAGCGATAGTTTTTAAAAAAGTGCTTCTTTAGGTGGGGTTAGTGGGGCTAAAAGGGGGAGAATGGTTTCAAATACTTCCTATCTTTTTAAGAAAATAAAATAAAACTTTAATAAAATAAGTTTTACAATAAAATGAGAGCTAAAACGATAAAACAAAGTTTCAAAACCCCATTTTTAAAAATGTAAAGAACATTAAAATTAATAAAGCTTATGGTGGAAATAAAGTTGAAAACAACCTAACGCTTTAATTCAAATCAAAGCGTTAAATCCAACCAAGCGGTAAAACTAAAACACCCTTTTAAAAGCGTTTTAGCGTGTTTTGACAAAAATGACTAAACCTTAAGCGTGCTCAGATTTTTGCTTTTCTCTATACTCTATGATCATGCTGTGGATTTCATCTTTTAATTTTAATTTTTGTTTTTTCATGTGGCTGACTTCAGCGTCGCTAGCGTTTTGTTGCTCAGCGGTTTTGATGTCGTCATCAAGCTGGTTGTGTTTCTCAAAAATCTTATCAAAATGCGGGTTATTCGCTTTTAACACGCTGATTTCGTCTCTAAATTCATGGAACATGGTTTTCTCCTTTAAGTTTGGATGTTTAAAGTATAATAAACTATCTTTTTAAAAAAACAACTTAAAAGAGCTATAAAATAGCCTTAAAATGCACGATAAAACAACAAAAAGGAATACCCATGGACATTCGCAACGAATTTTTACAATTTTTTCAAAATAAAGGGCATGCCGTTTATCCCAGCATGCCTTTAGTGCCTAATGACGCTACCTTGCTTTTTACCAATGCCGGCATGGTGCAATTTAAAGATATTTTTACCGGGATGGTGCCGCGCCCTAGCATTCCTAGAGCGGCAAGTTCGCAATTGTGCATGCGAGCGGGTGGCAAGCATAACGATTTAGAAAATGTCGGTTACACCGCAAGGCACCACACGCTTTTTGAAATGCTAGGGAATTTCTCTTTTGGGGATTATTTCAAAGAAGAAGCGATCTTGTTTGCGTGGGAATTTGTAACCAAAAATTTAGGGTTTAAGCCTAAAGATTTATACATCAGCGTGCATGAAAAAGACGATGAAGCCGTTAAGCTGTGGGAAAAGTTTGTGCCTTTTGACAGGATTAAAAAAATGGGCGATAAAGATAATTTCTGGCAAATGGGCGATAGCGGGCCTTGCGGGCCTTGCAGTGAAATCTATATTGATCAAGGCGAAAAACACTTTAAGGGGAGCGAGGATTATTTTGGGGGCGAGGGCGATAGGTTTTTAGAAATTTGGAATCTGGTGTTCATGCAATACGAACGCTCTAATGATGGCGTTTTATCCCCCTTGCCAAAGCCTAGCATTGATACAGGCATGGGATTAGAAAGGGTGCAAGCACTATTAGAGCATAAGCTCAATAATTTTGATTCTTCATTATTTGCACCCTTAATGGCAGAAATCAGCGAGCTTACAAGCCTAGATTATGCGAGCGAGTTCCAACCAAGCTTTAGGGTAGTGGCCGATCACGCAAGGGCGGTGGCGTTCTTGCTCGCTCAAGTGGTGCATTTCAATAAAGAAGGCCGTGGCTATGTTTTAAGGCGCATTTTAAGGCGGGCCTTAAGGCATGGGTATTTAATGGGCTTAAAAGAAGCATTTTTATACAAAGTCGTGGGCGTGGTGTGCGAGCAATTTTCTAGCACGCATGCGTATTTGAAAGAGTCTAAAGAAATGGTGATGAAAGAATGCTTTGAAGAAGAAGAGCGCTTTTTAGAGACTTTGGAATCTGGCATGGAATTGTTTAACTTGTCTTTAAAGCATTTGAATAAAAATAAAATCTTTGATGGCAAGATCGCTTTCAAGCTTTATGACACTTTTGGTTTTCCTTTGGATTTAACAAACGACATGCTAAGAAGTCATGGGGCGTGCGTGGATATGCAAGGCTTTGAATTGTGCATGCAAGAGCAAGTGAAACGCTCTAAAGCTTCATGGAAAGGCAAGCAAAATAATGCTGATTTTAGCGCTATTTTAAACGCTTATGCGCCTAATGAATTTGTGGGGTATGAAACGACAGAATGTCCTGCTAAAGCCTTAGGGTTTTTTGATAGCGATTTTAAAGAAATAACCGATGCAAAGCCTAGCCAAGAAGTCTGGGTGTTGTTAGAAAAAACCCCTTTTTATGCAGAAGGTGGGGGGGCTATAGGCGATAGGGGCGCGCTTTTTAAAAACAATGAAGAAGCGGCTATAGTGTCAGACACAAAAAACTTTTTTGGGCTTAATTTTTCGCTTCTTGAAATCAAAAAAGCGCTAAAAAAAGGCGATCAAGTGATCGCGCAAGTGAGCGATGAGCGCTTAGAAATCGCCAAACACCATAGCGCGACGCATTTATTGCAAAGCGCTTTAAGAGAAGTTTTAGGCTCGCATGTGAGTCAAGCGGGGAGTTTAGTGGAATCCAAACGATTGCGCTTTGATTTCTCGCACCCTAAAGCGCTCAATGATGAAGAGTTAGAAAAAGTAGAAGATTTGGTTAATGCTCAAATTTTCAAGCACCTAAATAGCCAGGTGGAGCATATGCCCTTAAATCAAGCCAAAGATAAGGGAGCGTTAGCGTTATTCAGTGAAAAATACGCTGAAAATGTGCGCGTGGTGAGTTTTAAAGAAGCGTCCATTGAATTGTGTGGGGGCATTCATGTGGAAAATACCGGGCTTATTGGGGGGTTTAGGATTCTTAAAGAAAGCGGGGTGAGTAGTGGGGTCAGACGCATTGAAGCGGTGTGCGGGAAGGCCTTTTACCAACTGGCTAAAGAAGAAAGTAAAGAGCTTAAAAACGCTAAGATCGCATTAAAAAATAACGATGTGATAGCCGGCATCAACAAGCTTAAAGAGAGCGTGAAAAACAGCCAAAAAGCCCCCGTTTCTATGGATTTGCCGATTGAAAAAATCCATGGCGTGAGTTTGGTGGTGGGCGTAGTGGAACAAGGCGACATTAAAGAAATGATTGACCGATTGAAAGGTAAGCATGAAAGATTGCTCGCTATGGTGTTTAAAAAAGAAAATGAGCGCATAACTCTCGCATGCGGGGTGAAAAACGCCCCCATAAAAGCGAACGCATGGGCTAATGAAGTGGCACAAATTTTAGGGGGCAAAGGGGGCGGGAGAGATGATTTTGCGAGCGCTGGAGGCAAGGATACAGAAAAATTGCAAGCCGCGCTCAATTTAGCGAAAAATACCGCTCTTAAAGCTTTAGAGGGATAGCATGGAGTTGGTTTTAGGCTCTCAATCCAGCGCTAGGGCGAATCTTTTAAAAGAGCATGGGATTAAGTTTGAACAAAAAGCGCTAGATTTTGATGAAGAAAGCCTAAAAACCACAGACCCTAGGGAGTTTGTCTATTTGGCGTGCAAGGGGAAATTAGAAAAAGCTAAAGAATTACTTGCAAACAATTGCGTTATCGTGGTTGCTGATAGCGTGGTGAGCGTAAATTGTCAAATGCAACGAAAAGCTCAAAACAAGCGAGAAGCCCTTGAATTTTTAAAACTCCAAAATGGCAATGAAATAGAGGTTTTAACCTGCTCGGCATTGATTTCTCCTAAATTAGAATGGCTGGATCTATCGGTTTTTAGAGCGCGTTTAAAAGCGTTTGATCCTAACGAAATAGAAAAATATTTAGAGAGCGGTTTGTGGCAAGAAAGCGCGGGCTGTGTGCGGTTAGAAGACTTTCATAGGCCCTATATTAAAAGCTCAAGCGAGAATTTGAGTGTGGGTTTGGGGCTGAATGTGGAAGGCTTGTTAGGGGCGCTAAAATTAGGGGCTAAACTTTCATCATTATAAACGCTATTGTTTTATAAACATTAAAACACTATCCACTGACTGATAAACCCCTTGACAAACAAAAAAACGATATACTCTAGCATTTGATGTTTAAGGAGTTGTCATGGGGTCTTGGTCTCGTATTCTTGTATCAATCTTGGTGGTGGTTTTGGGATTAGCGCTTACTGCCATGCTAATAAATTGGCATGTTTAGCGGGAATGATCGTGGCTATGGCATTATTACAGATTTTAGCGCTCTATCATCTACAATGTGGTGGTGGTCTTTATCAAAAATAACATGGTTTTGTGTGGGCTATATCGCTTTATGGGGGCTTATGCTTTTTATGGGTCGTCTTACATGCTCTACAATAGAAGACTATTCGTAAAAATTGATTGGAAAAATTAAAATAGGGGGGGGGACGCTAGAACCTTTAAAAACAGGTTCTAGCAAAAATACAAGGTTAGGGATTATTTCCCAAAACGCCCACCGGTGGTAGGGTAGCCATAAACAGAGCCGTCTTTGATTTTCATGTGATCTTCCCAAGGTAATTTGTATTTACCAGCGGCTAAGTCTTTGATGTAGGTTAAGCCTGCGTCATGTTCTCCGCCCGGTTTAGCCACATACCCTCTATGGCCTAGGTTGTAAATGTTGTTTTCTAAGCCCCAGCTCAAGCGAGCGTTGTCTGCCATTTTAGGATAGATTTCCCCGGTTACAATCTCCCAAGGGTTGCGGTGCCCTTGAACAAGAGTCGTGCCATCAAAGTTACAGATTTGCCCCTCACCAAAGTAGTAAAAGACATTATCATAGCCGGCTAAATTCACGCTCACGGTATACATCAAATTGTGCCACGCGTTGGAGCGGTTAGTCAAAATCCATTGATCATTGACTTGAGTGCTATAGCCTGAAATACGGATATACACATTGCACCCTTTATAGGCTGCTTCTCTAGCGAGCTCTGGAATCATGCCGTCATGGCAAATGCACACGGCTAATTTTGATCCGCCCGGACCCTCGCACACAGGCATTCCTAAATCCCCAGGATACCATGGTTCAATGGGATTCCATGGGAATAGCTTGCGGTATTTTAAAATGATTTCACCTTGCGGATCAATGATGATGGCGGTGTTGTAGGGGTTTTTGTTAGAATCAGGATTGCGTTCCATGATTGAAAAAACGCCATAAACTTTCGCTTCTTTACACGCTTTAGCGTAAGCTTCTGTCTCTTTACCTGGGACATCTAATAAAAACTCTTCGCTAAGCCACTTAGCGGTATTCAAACCTTGCGTGCTATACTCAGGGAAAATGATAAGTTCCACTCCCGGATACCCCGCTTTAGTCGCATGCAAGGTTCTAATAATGCTTTCAATATTGTGATCAATATCCTTACGGCTATTGACAATTGGCACAGGAAACTGAATGGCTGCCACTAAGAACCCTTCAATAGGTTTGCCCATACTACCGATACTTCCCATAATAACTCCTTCTAAAAGTTTTGTCGCAATAACAATAACAATTATTGCGAGAGAATACTATTACAAGAGAACTAATTTAGAGTAAATGCGAGATTTTTTGATAAAAAGATTTAAATCTATTTTTAAAGCGCTTTTTCAACCTCTATAGGCAACGTTTTAAAAACCCCTAAAAACCCTTTAACAATTCCACAAATTCCTTAAAAATATAGTGGCTCTCTTTGGGGCCGGGGCTGCTTTCTGGGTGGTGCTGGACAGAGATAATGGGAGCGTTTTTATAACGCACGCCCTCAATGGTGTTGTCAAAAAGATTGCGGTGCGTGATAGTAGCGATTTCTTCAATTGCTTCAGGGACGCAATAGTTGTGGTTTTGCGCGGTGATTTCAACGGCGTTTGTTTTCAGGTTTTTAACGGGGTGGTTGCTCCCATGATGGCCAAATTTGAGCTTGTAAGTGGGGTAGCCTTGCGCGATAGAGAGCAATTGATGCCCTAAGCAAATGCCAAACATGGGGATTTTAGCGTTAATGAGTTGCTTGATTTCTTCAATTTCTTGCTGCAAGCTTAAAGGATCGCCTGGTCCGTTAGAGAGAAAAATCCCGCTAATTTCTTTTTTTTCATAGGCCTTAATCAGCTCGTTAGCTTTAGTGTGGTGCGGGTAAATAAGGGCTTTTAACCCCACATTTTGAAGTTCGTTTAAAATATTGCCCTTAGCCCCAAAGTCCAGCACCGCAATAATTTTATGAGAGGTTTTTTCATCAAAAGGCTTGTAATCTAGGGTTTTGAAATCAAAAGTCGTGCGTTGGTGCGTGATGATTTTTGGCGTAGAAACGCTAGACACTAGGGGGGAGTGAGAAATTCTAGGGGCGTTTTTTAAAATTTTTTCAAGCTTGTTTTTGTCATGCTCTATCGTGGAAGCGACCATCATCAAGCACCCATGATGGCGTAAGGTTTTGATCAAACTCCTGGTATCAACGCCACAAATCCCTAAAACGCCACGCTCTTTCAAATAAGCGCTCAGGCTAAAATCCGCCCTTGAATTAGAAAAAAATTCGTTGTAATGGCGCGCTAAAACCCCTGCACATGAAAAAAAGGATTCATCATCTTTAGAATTAGCGCCCACAACCCCAATTTCAGGCATGCTAAAAACCACAAATTGCCCCTTATAGCTAGGGTCGCTAATGACTTCTTGATAGCCGCTCATAGAAGTGTTAAAAACAAGCTCGCCCGCTTGCGTGCCGCTAGCCCCAAAACTTTGAGCTTGCAAAAAAAGCCCGTTTTCTAAATAGAGAGAGACCATTATAAAAAGCCCTTACGCCTTAATTCTTCTTCATAGAGCCTTTCAAACACCAACTCGTATTCATCGCTCCCTACGGGCAGTTTGCGTTTGTAATGCTTGATTTTTTCATGCACTTCATTTTCAATGCTTTCATACGCTTTAGAATAGGTGTCAATGGATTTGTAAATCAAGTTTCTTATCAAATTCTCCGACACGCTAAACATGATCAAATCTTCATCTAAGATTTTATTCAAAATCTGGTGCGACAAATCGTTACACCTTTCTTCCCAAAACAAATGGAAGCCCTCTTTTTGAGCGATCTGTCTTTTAATCATCCAAAAAAGCTGCCTTTCATCCATCCGCATGAATTCTATCTCATCGGTGTTTTCTTCTAAAAGCTCTCTGGCTTGCTCATCTATGGCGTTTTCTTTTTTAACGCTTTTTTCCAAAATCCCTTCTATCAATTCACACAATAATTCTCTAGGGGCTTTTAATTCTAATAGTTTTGAATGGATAAAGTCGTTGGCAATCTTATGGCTTATGTGGTTTATATGGGTTAGTTTGAGTCTCATGATTTTTCTCGCATATTTTATTTATTTTTAGAGTGTATTTTATCATTCTTTAGATAAAACGCTTTTTAAAGAATGGGTTTAATGGCGCACCAAACTATAGGATTGTAGAATTTTATCAGCGTAGATGATTGTAATATCAGGGCGTTTTTTAGAAATTTTAGTGTTGATCAGTCTTAACCTCCCCCCCTCTCTAATACCATAGAATTGAAGCCTTAAAGCGAGTTGTTTATCGTTAGTGCGGATTTGATGAATGCCCCTTAATTGCAAGGCTATAGCGACTTCTTTGGCTAAGAAATGCCGGTTTAATAATTTTTCATTAGCGCCAGAAATTTTACTCCCCCATAAAAAAAGCGTTTCAGTGAGCATTAAAAGATACAAACTGAAAACGCGCAAATAATACTGCTCCCTAAATTCTTTTAAACGCACCCTAAGGCTATTTAAAACGCTTTTAACAAACAAAGGCAAACCGATTAACGCTAAGGGGGCGAAAGTTTTTAAATCTATCTCTTGGCGCATGCTCAAAAGCAAAGGGAAAAGCCAACCGCTCGCGCTCATAAAGGCTAGTAGTGATGGCTTTTTATCAAAAAGGGCTTTATAGAGTGTATAAGGGTAGTAGAGGAAGAATAAGGGCGAATATAAAAGCATGAGTTCTAAGCATGTGTCTATAAAATACCCGCTAGGCAAACCCTTATTGAAACTCCCGCTAAAAAGAGCGGTATTCACGCTTAAACCCACCAAAATAAAGATCGCGCTCTTAAAATAGCGTTTTCTTAAAGCGTAGGTAAAAACCCCTAGTAAAAGCGGGATAAACGCGCCGTCTAAAAATGCGCAAGCGCTAAGGGTTAAATAAGGGATTTTTTGGGTTTTGACATACAAATAGCTAACCAAAAGCCCAAGGCTTAACACCAGCACGCTTTTAGCCAATAAAATCGCAAAGAGATTCACCCCAGGCAATAAAGCGTAAGTCAATACCACATAAAGGGCGTCTTTAGGCTTTTTTAAAATCTTTCGCCCTATCAAATAAAATAAAAACATGTTAATGACATGAGCGATCAAGAAAGGCAATCTTAAAGCCAAATCGTTTTGGCCTAAAATTTCAGTGCTTTTTTGAGCGATTTGAACAAACCATGCGCTGCTATAAAAAAAATCCTTCGCTTCATTGTAGCTGATAGAAATTTCTCCACTCATCAACAGCCCCAAAGCCAGGACTAAAAAAACCATGATGATAAAGACTAAATCGCTTAAATCAAAGCTTCTTGTTTTTTTCTCTGGATAAATAAAGTAGCTAAAGTATAACAGAGCGCTTTGTAAGGGGCTTAGTTGCATGGCTTAAATTTTTTTTAATTCTTTTAAAAGAGCGGGCAAGGCAATGAGTAAGCCTGAACATAAAATCAAAGCCACCCCCAAAGAGCTTTTAAGATCCAAAAATTTATCGCCTAAATACAGCCCAAACAACAGCCCCCAAACAATGCGGGTGTATTCAATGGGGGCAATGATCCCAGCGGGTGCGTTCATGTAAGCATAAGTTAAGAAATACTGCCCTAAAGTCCCGCTAATCCCTATTAAAGAAATCCACAAAATGTCTTCTTTTCTAGGGATATGAATGCCTGTGGATAAAAAAGGAATATCAATAAACATGCCCGCTAATCCAAGAAGGCTCATGCCAAAGGCGAACGCTAAAATCACGGCTTGCTTGTCGTAATATTCCCTCAAATCCCTTAAAGTGATATACGCTAAAGACACAAAGATCCCGCTCAATAAGCCCATAATAATTTCAACCGGCCCCACATTTTCCACGCTAGGATCTGAAATCAACACCACCCCCACTAGCCCGATGCATGCGGAAATTAACGCGCTTCTTTTGAGCTTTTCTTCCAAAAGAAAGGGGGAAAGAAGCACCGTATAAATAGGCGCGCATTGCGAGAAAGCCGTCGCTGTAGCGAGTGAAATTTTTTCAATATTATAAAAAAACGCTAACATGGCCAAGCCCCCCACAACGACCCTAAAAGCGAGCTTTTTAAAACCGCCTTGTTTGTAGCTTTTTAAGCGGTAGGGTTTGAAAGGATAAATAAGCAAGAGCAAAAGCGTCATGGTAATGGAGCGGTAAAACACGTTTTCCATAGGGGAAAAATAATCCGCTGTGATTTTAACAAACGCGCTCATGACGCCAAAGCAAAAATTGGCCAAGAGTATCATTGAAACGCCAAATAAAATGGTATTACGCATGCCTTTTACTCATAGATTAAAGATTTTTAGGGTAGTTTAACCTAAAATCTCTAATTAAGACTTAAAGTTTTTAAGCCCTAAAAGCATAAAAGTTGCATTGATTGGTAAAATCATGCTATAACAATGTTCTAGGAGTTTTACCTTTTGTTTTGTCTAGAATCATTCTAGAAGCTTCAGCATTTCAAACTCCTTATAGAAATATGAAAACATAAAAACACGAATCCTTTTTGAAAATAAACTCCTAGACCCTTTTTAAAGGGTTTGAACGCCATCATTAGGAAACTCTTTTTAAGCTTTTTAAGTCTCTTGTTTTGTTAAAAACCCATGCCATAAGATCTCATCTCATTAGGGAATGGATTTTGCTTAATATCAGCGTAAAATTCAATTTTAGGAAATTCGCATGGCTGTTTCTTCTATCAATCAGTTTGATTCTAACCTCTATGGGCTTTTAAACGCTAAAAGCGCTCCTAAAGAAGACCTAGCTCCTATTGAAAGCGCAGAAAAAGTAGAACGAGAAAAAAAGGACGCTCCAACAGAAAACCTCCCCTTTAACCCTGACAAGCGAGAGACTTACGGCTTTTTGGTTTTAGAATTGATGAGCGATAGAGAATATGAGGCTTTTTTAAGGGCTACGGCCGGAATGGATGAGAGCCAAAAACGCCTTGCCGCTCAGTCGCTCTATAGTTTGACGGATTTTTATAATGGGAAATTCTCTAAAGAAGTGGAAAACGCCCCCAAGCAACCGGTGAATGGCTTGCACAAAAAAGCCCTACAAACCTTTAACGCCACCAACCACAACGATTTTTTGCAACGCTATCAAAACGCTTACAACAACCCTTCAACCATGGATGTGATCCTTTAAAGATTAGGGTTAATCAAGGATTGATCATCAAAAACGCTTTTTAGCGTTTTGATGATAACCAACGCCCAATGGGATCAAAGCTAAAAATTTCGGTTTAATCCGTTTCTTCCAAACTCTTAAACACCTTGATGAGATCGATATGCTCATCAACATCATGCACTCTTAAAATACTCGCTCCATTTTGCAACGCCATTAAATGCAAGCTTAAAGTGCCGGCGAGCCGGTTTTGAACTTCACGCCCGGTGATAAGCCCGATCGTGTTTTTACGACTCGCTCCCACCAATAAGGGTTTTTTGAATTTGAGGAAGTGGCTTAAATGCTTGATTAAGGCTAAATTATGCTCTTTTAATTTAGCGAATCCAAACCCAATATCTAAAATAATATCTTGAAGCGCGTATTTTTCTAAAACCTCTAATTTTTCCTTAAAGAAGCGATCCATTTCATCAAACAGATTGTGGTAAAAAACATTTTCTTGCATGTCTTTGGGGGTTTTTTGAGCGTGCATTAAAATGCAAGTGGGCTTGTAATCTTTTGCGACTTCTAGCATTTTAATACTACTAAAACCGCTCACATCATTAAGGATGGAAAAATAATGCTCCAAAGCCATTTGGGCGGTTGTGGCATGGTAGGTGTCTATGCTGAATTTAGCGTATTGGTAGAGTTTTTGGGATTTGATCTCTAATAAAATTTCTTTTAAGCGATCTTGCTCTATTTTTGGATCAATGATTTCACTCTGTGGCCTTGAACTCGCCGCGCCTATATCAATGAGCGTGATACCCTTTTCTAATAATTGATAGATTTCTTCAAGCGCTTTTTTGCTATCAAACCGGCTTTTTTCATAAAAACTATCCGGCGTGAGATTCAAAATTGCCATGATCTGCGGGGCGTTAGGCTTTTGGGATTTAAGGTGGCTTTTTAATTCTTGCGCTAAATTTTTAAGCCCAAAGGGTTGGGAATGGCACTTAACAATAAGGCGTTCTAACTGGCTAGCGCTCACAATCAACACCCCATCATAAAAAGGCTCTTTAGCTAAAATACAATCTCTTGGCGTGGCGAAATCGCCCCCAACACTGATGGCCTCTTGTTTTAAAATCAGCGTTGCGCTTAAAGGCAGATGTTGGATTTCAAAAACAAAGCTAACGCCTTTTTTATGCATATGGGTTTGAGCGGATTTTTCTGATCCGGTTTTTAAAAGGGCGTTTTTGAGTGCATCAGGGTTAAGGCGTTTTAAAATCATGGTGTTTTCTTTTTAGATAAAAGGCTTAAAAGTAAGGGTAAAAGATTATAACTGAGCTTATAATAAGAGCTATTAGCCTTGATCGCTAAATCAAAGGCTTGCAATTCTTGCTCGTTTAAGGGGATCTTATGCCTGTTAACGCTCTCTAACAGGCTTTCAATTTTTTCCCTCTGATTTTCTCTAGAATCAAAATTTTCTTTGTCTAAATTTTTTAAAAACGCATAAATGTCTTTCAAATCCAGCTTTGATAAATCCAAATCTAAAGGTTTTAGGGGGATTTTTTGGCGTTTGTCTTCTTTGATTAAGCGGGATTTAATGGTGGCTAACACATGGTTTGGGCTTTTAGCAAACATGATAAAACAAACATTATTCGGGGGTTCTTCTAAGATTTTTAAAAGCGCGTTTTGGGCTTCTACGCCATAACTGGGCGCAGCGATTAAAAAGGCGTTTAATTCGCTGTGTTTGAGGTTGGCTTTGGATAGGACTTCTTTGGCATGCTCTATTTTAAAATCCTTGTTGAAAGTTTTGAACACCTTTTTGTCTTTTTCAATAATCTCGGTGTAGAATTTAATGTGGTGTTCAAAAAGGCTTGCAGCCTCTTCTAAGCTTTCTTCAAGATTGTCCGTATAAATAAGGCGGTTGAGGTTTTTCACAGAGTAACCTTATTGTATAGCACGCTAAAAAGCGCGTTTTCAAAGAGTTTGAAGAGCTGCAATAGTTTATAATCCAGCAAGCTATCATGCTCTTTTAAAAGCAAGCAATCTTCTTTAAGCTCTTCAAAAAGCCATAAAAAACTAGGGATTTTACTCAGTAGTATCGTTTTCAAGCCTTCATTTTCAACCCTCCCAACATGCCAAAACATGGGGTTTTGATAAGTCAGCTCTATGGTGGCTAGAGAGAGATTCGCATCGTTTTTCGGGTAGAAAGAAGAAGCGTTAAAATCAATGACGGACAATAAGGGGCGCTCTTTTAAATCTTTAGGGTTGAGGTTAGAAAGAATGTAGTTTAAAAACCAACGCCTAGAAGAATCAGCGCTCACTAACAGCGATCCGCCATTAAGCACATGCGAGATGGTTTGCGCGATGAGTTTGGCATAGCTTGATCGTTCTAATTCCAGCCACCCGCTTTGTTGGGCGATAAACTCCCCCTGATCGCGCACAAATTCCTTGATCCAGTCGTAGAAATTTTTCATTGATCTAATTGATACACCGCATGCAAAGTTCTGACGGCCAATTCAGCGTATTTAATGTCAATCAAAACCGAAATTTTAATCTCGCTTGTAGAAATCATCATGATGTTGATATTGTCTTTAGCTAGGGCTTTAAAAGCGATGCTCGCTACCCCAGAATGCGACTTCATGCCCACGCCCACTATGGAAACTTTAGCGATATTTTCATCATAATCAATGGAATCCATTTGCGCTAAAAAAGGCTTTAAGGCTTGTTTGGTTTCTTCTATTTGGGTTTTAACGATCGTAAAATCTAAATCGGTTTTGCCGTCTCTGCCGATCGTTTGGACGATCATATCCACATTAATGCGATACTCCGCTAAAGCGCCAAAGATTTCAGCGGCAATGCCAGGCCGATCTTCCACGCCCTCCATGCTCACACGAGCCTGATTTTTATCCAATGCGATCCCACTCACTATAGGGGTTTCCATGCGTTCTCCTTTAAAGTCTTTTTCAGCCACAATGAGCGTGCCTTCGCTATGGTTAAACGAATTGCGAGTCACTAATTTCACGCTGAGTTTTTTGGCTAATTCTACTGATCGGTTTAACAACACTTTAGCCCCCATAGAAGCTAATTCAAGCATTTCATCATAGCTGATTTGCGCGATTTTTTGAGCCTTTTCTTCAATGCGCGGATCGGTGGTATAAACGCCATCCACATCCGTATAGATTTCGCACAGATCCGCTTTTAAAGCCCCGGCCAAAGCGACCGCGCTCAAATCGCTCCCCCCACGCCCTAAAGTCGTTGTTTCGCCTTGAATGTCAGCGCCTTGAAACCCAGCGATCACCACAATGTAGTTTTTTTCTAAAAGCTCTGTGATGCGTTGGGTGTCAATGGATTGGATCACAGCGTTTTGAAAATGCGAACTGGTTAAAATGCCCGCTTCTTTCCCGCTCAAGGAAATGGCTCTATGCCCATACCTTTCTAACGCCATGCTCAAAGCCGCGCTTGAAATCCATTCCCCAGCACTCACAATCCTGTCCATTTCTCGCTTGTTAGGGTTATGGCTAAAATTCTTGCCAAATTCTAAAAGCCTGTCGGTTTCGCCGCTCATCGCAGAAACCACCACCACGACTTGATGCCCTAATTTAACGCTTTCTAAAACCCTTTGAGCGACATTGTGGATCCTTTCTATGCTGCCCATGCTCGTGCCGCCGTATTTTTGAACGATTAACACCCTATAAATACCCCTCTCTTTTGAAATAAGCAATGACTTGGCGGTACACTTGACGCTTAAAGGGAACGATTTTTTTAAGCAAATCCTTAAGATGGATGAATTGATAAGCTCTAAATTCTGGCGTGTGTTTGTTCAAATCAATGTTGTTAGCATGCTTTAGGCGCACTAAAAAATAGCGTTGCTTTTGCCCGTCAAACGAATAGAATTTATGCTCTATATTGCTTGGGAAATCATAGGCGATCCATCTGGGGTATTGCGCTAAAATCTCTATTTCATTCGTGCCAATTTCTTCTAATAATTCTCTATGGAGCGCTTCTAAAGGGGTTTCGCCCTCATCAATGCCCCCTTGGGGGAACTGCCACGCCCCTTCAATATCTATGCGCTCGGCGATAAAAATTTCGCATGTATTAGGGTAGTCTGGCGACACAATGATAGCCGCAACGTTAGGACGATATTTTTTATGTAGCATAGGTCTTTATTTTAGCTCTTTCTTGTTTGATTAAGATGGTATTATAGTGCATGCTGGCTTTAAGTAGGGTTAAGAATGCCATTAAAATCAAAAATTAAGAAAAAAGGGTTTGAAACTCATTTTAATAGCGTCCAAATAACGCTATTAAAACTGAGAGGGTTTATTTGAGAGTGGGGATGTATTTGGCTAAAGCTTTGATGTCTTCATCGCTTAATTTTTTAGCTTGCGCGGTCATGACAGGATTCTTGTTGGCACCGCTTTTAAAATCCATAAGATCTTTTTCAATTTCTGCTTCACTCATCATATTAACGATTTTGCTTTTGCCTAAAGCTTTCTTTTCAAACTTAACCCCATGGCAAGCGGCACAACTTTTTGCAAGAGCCTTAACATCTGTTGCCATTAAAACATTTGCGAACGCTAAAACGCCTAAAGCCATAATAACCTTTTTCATCGTTTGTCTCCTCATGCTTATCAAAATGATCTTAAAATGATACAATTACAAGTTTAAGTTTTGCTTAAAATAAAGTGAAAATGAGAGAAATAAATATGATTTTATACATTCATATCCCCTTTTGTGAAAATAAATGCGGTTATTGCGCTTTCAATTCCTATGAAAATAAGCATGGGCTAAAAGAAGAATACACTCAAGCGTTATGCCTGGATTTAAAGCATGCCTTAAGTCAAACTGATGAACCAATTGAAAGTATTTTTATTGGTGGCGGCACGCCTAACACTTTAAGCGTGGAGTCTTTTGAAAGGATTTTTGAAAGCATTTACCACAATGCGCGCTTGAGCTCAGATTGTGAGATCACCACTGAAGCTAACCCCGAATTGATTTCTAAAGCTTGGTGTCAAGGTTTAAAAGATTTAGGGATCAACCGCTTGAGTTTAGGGGTGCAAAGTTTTAGGGAGGATAAATTATTGTTTTTAGAGCGCCAACATTCCAAAAATACCGCTCCTGTGATAGAAACTATTTTAAAAAGCGGGATTGAAAATGTCAGCATTGATTTGATTTATAACACCCCATTAGATAATGAAAACTCTTTAAAAGAAGAACTAAAGCTCGCTAAAGAACTCCCTATCAACCACTTGAGCGCTTACGCTTTGAGCGTTGAAAAAAACACGAATTTAGAAAAAAACGCCAAAAAACCCTCATGCGCTAATTTTGACAATGTAATCAAAGAGGCTTTAGAGGGCTTTTCTTTCAAGCAATACGAAGTGTCTAATTACGCTAGAAATTATCAAGTCAAACATAATTTGGCTTACTGGGGGGCTAAAGATTACTTAGGGTGCGGGGCTGGGGCTGTAGGCTGCGTGGCGAATGAGCGTTTTTTTGCGAAAAAACTCATAGAAAACTACATCAAAGACCCCCTAAAACGCCAAGTTGAGACGCTCAGCGAACAAGACAAGCGCTTAGAAAAATTGTTCTTAGGCTTAAGGTGTGAATTGGGGGTTGAACTTAGTTTGTTAGATAAAAATAAAGTAAAGTTTTTGATTGAAGAGAACAAGGCTTTCATTAAAAATAACCGATTGATAGCGAGCGATTTTTTCATGGCCGATGAAATGGCTTTGTGGCTGTTATGATTGTAGGCTCTGCTTTAATCAAGCGCCAATAAAACGCCAAAAAGCGTTTTTTAATTAACGCCTATAAAATTTTTAGCCAAAAACCAACCAATGGCTACCCCAATAAGCCCTAAAATGTTAGTGCCTAAGACATAAGAAATGGCTTCAATGTATTGGGATTTTTGCAAGAGTTTTAAAGTGTCTAACCCGTAAGAAGAAAAGGTTGTAAAACCCCCTAAAACCCCAGTTATAAAGAAAATCCCAAAATCATCGCCAAAAACTTTTTTAACAGCCAAATGCCCCATAAAGCCGATGACAAAGCACCCTATGATATTCACGCTAAAAGTCCCTAAAGGGAAACTTTCAAACATTAAAAATTTACTGGGCATCATTTTGCCCACAAAATACCTTAACGAACTCCCTATAGCCCCCCCTAAAGCGGCCCATAAAAAGACAAAATTCATGCATCATCCTTTAAAAAATAACTGAGAGCATTATAATGAGATGTTTTTAACATTCCTTAACCCTCAAACTCAAAGCCAGTTCTAAACACGCTTCTAAGGAGGGCTTTTTAGCGCTATAGCTTTGAATGCCTTTCTCTTGTAGGTAAGAAGCGGTCGTGTTGCCAATGCTTATAGCGGTGTAATTTTCTAAAAATTCAAAATAGTGCAAGAAGGCTTTTGCATGGCTTATAGCGGTAAAAATCAGAACGCTCTTTTCTTTGGGTTTTAGGGCGTTTCGCTCGCTTAAGGTTAAATGTTTGAGCTTGTTTTCATAAACAACGGCTTGCTTGAAATCAATGCCATGCTCTAAAAGAATGGCGTCTAAAGAAGAGGCAATCTCTTTTGCCCTGAGATACAAAACGCTTTTTTTTTCCAATAAAGGAATGATTTCTTGAACGAACTCTTTGCCATGGGCTTTTTTTCCTATAAAGGCGACTTTAAAATGGTGATCTTGTAAGGTTTTTGCGGTGGGTTCGCTCAAAGCGTAAGCAGGAATGTTTTGTAGAATTTGGAGTTTGGGGCTGTTTTTTAGAGTTTCTAGCAAGGAAAACACCGCATTTTTAGAAGTGAAAATAAGAGCGTTAAAAGGGGTTGGATCTAATTTTAAGGGATAATAGCAAAATTCATTTAAAATGAGAGTCTTATAAGGGGCGATTCTTTGAGAATGCACCCATACAATCTCCCTCATGCCTAGTCTTTTTTACCGCAAGTGTCATCATAGACCATTCTAAAGCCGTATTTTTCAAAATCATAGACATTGCCCTCTAAATAATAAGGCGTATAGCCTAATTCATGCATGCTTTTAGCCGCATCTAAAGCCCTGCGACCAGCCCTACAATGGAGCAACACTTTTTTATCTTGGTGCTTAGATAAAAAATCAGCAAGCTTTTCTTGGTCATTGACGCTAATGAGCGTAGCGTTAGGCAAATGCAATTCTTCATATTCGTCCAATTCGCGCACATCTACGACGATAAAATCATTGAAATTGACTTCTTCTAAACTGATTGCATAATCTTCGAGCATGTTTATCCTTAATTTTTAAAGTTAGGTTATGTTACAATGATTTGATAAATAGGAATGTTTAAGGAGCGTGTGTGGAAGAAAATTATCATGCTTTTTTTACCGAAGCGAGCGGGTTTTTAAACGAGCGGATCTTTAAGGATTATTTACGCCGTTTGGCTTATGGCATTGATGCGTCATGTTATCGTTATATCCCTAAAATAGTCGTTTGGGTGAAGGATGAAGAAGAAGTTCAAAAGCTTTGTGTTTTAGCGCAAAAACACAGCGTAACTCTGACTTTTAGAGCGGCTGGGAGTTCCTTATCAGGGCAAGCGGTCTGTGATGGGGTGTTGGTTATGGCTACGCATTTTTTCAAAGACGCTAAAATTTTAAATAACGCTACAAGCATTCAGCTCTCATGCGGAGTCATAGGAAGCAACGCGAACGCTTTATTGAAACCTTATCATAAAAAAATAGGCCCAGATCCCTCTACGATAAACACCGCTATGATAGGGGGGATTGTCGCTAATAATGCTAGCGGGATGTGTTGCGGGGTGGAGCAAAACAGCTACAAAACCCTAAAATCCTTAAGAGTGATTTTAGCTGATGGCACTCTTTTAGACACGGCCAATCAAGAGAGCGTTGAGAGTTTCAAAAGCGCACGCAAAGATTTGATTGAAGGGGTTTTGAATTTAAGAAAAGAGATTTTAGAAGATAAAGAATTGCACGCTCTAATTAAGAAAAAATACGAGATCAAAAACACCACTGGCTACAGCTTGAACGCTCTTGTTGATTTTGAAGACCCTATTGAAATCATCAGTCATTTATTCATAGGCTCTGAGGGGACTTTAGGCTTTATTTCAAGCGTGGGATTAGAATGCGTGAAAGACTACGCTTATAAAACTTGCGCGTTATTGTTTTATGAAAATTTGGAGCGATGCGCCAAAGCCGCTCAAATTTTAGCCGCCTTAAAAGCCAAACAACCCGAAATGATTTCTTCAGCAGAGCTTATGGATTATGCGTGCTTAAAAAGCGTGAAAAATTTAGAGGGCATGCCTAGAGTGATTTTAGAAGTCAAAGAGCCTAACGCATGCTTACTCATTCAAAGCGAAAGCGATGATCCTTTGATTTTAGAAAACAACATGCAAGCGATTTTAAACGCTTTGAGCGCGATACCGGTCGTTTTAGATTCTCAAATCAGCAGTGATCCTAACATTTATCAATCGTGGTGGAAGATCAGAAAAGGCATTTTCCCTATCGCAGCGTCAAAAAGAAAAAGCCAAAGCTCTGTGATCATTGAGGACGTGTGTTTCAGTCAAGAGGATTTTGTAGAGGGGGCAAAAGCGATTGAAGGGCTTTTAAAAAAACATGACTTTAAGGATAACAGCATTATTTTTGGGCATGCCTTAAGCGGGAATTTGCACTTTGTCGTTACGCCGATTTTAGAAAATGAAGCTGAAAGAAAAGCGTTTGAAGATTTAGTTTCTGACATGTTTTTAATGGTGAGCGAAAGCTCTGGCTCTATTAAAGCCGAGCATGGCACAGGCAGGATGGTAGCCCCCTTTGTGGAAATGGAGTGGGGAGAAAAAGCCTATAAAATCCACAAGCAAATCAAAGAATTGTTTGATCCTAACGGCCTTTTAAACCCTGATGTGATCATCACAAACGATAAAGAAATCCACACTAAAAATTTAAAGAGCATTTACCCTATTGAAGAGCATTTGGACATGTGCATGGAATGCGGGTTTTGTGAAAGGATTTGCCCTAGCAAAGATTTATCTTTAACGCCACGACAACGAATCGTTATCCACAGAGAGGTAGAATACTTAAAAGAAAGGGTAAGTCATGGTCATAATGAAGATCAAGTTTTATTAGATGAGCTTTTAAAAGAGTCTGAATATTTAGCACACGCCACTTGCGCGGTGTGCCATATGTGCTCTATGCTATGCCCTTTAGAAATTGATACCGGAAAGATCGCTTTAAATTATTATCAAAAAAACCCTAAAGGCGAAAAGATCGCTTCAAAGATCCTTAATAACATGCAAACAACCACAAGCATGGCTCGTTTTTCTTTAAAAAGCGCTCGCTTAGTTCAAAATCTCATAGGCTCTCACAACTTAGTGAGCTTAACCAAAGGGATTAAAAAGTTCATCAAGCCCTTCCCTAAAGCCTTTCATTACATGCCCAAAAACAACGCCTATCCTTTAGAAAATAAAACGCTTAAGAGCGAAGAAAAAGTCATTTATTTCAGCACCTGCATCAACCGCTCGTTCGCTCCATCAAACAAAATGGCGGATCAAAGGAGTATCCAAGAAGTGTTTGAATCCTTATGCCAAAAAGCCAAAGTTTCTGTGATGTATCCTAATGGATTGGATGCGCTTTGTTGCGGGAAAGCCTTCATCAATTACACCGACTTAACCAAACAAAACAATGAAAAAAACCATGCGATCTTTTTACAATTAAGCGATGAGGGAAAAATCCCCATTGTTTTAGACCATAGCGCATGTTCGACGCATTTTTTTAAGCAAATGAAAGCTTACAAGGATTTGAAAGTCTATGATTTGAGCGTCTATATTGAAGAAGTTCTAAGCCCAAAATTAAAATTCAACCCCATTAACGAAGACATAGGGTTATACACGATGTGCGCTTTAAAGTTAGAAAATAAAGAAGAGTTGTTATTCAATTTGGCTAAAAAATGCACTTTGGGCGAGATTGTTATCCATAAAGAGACGGGTTGTTGCGGTTTTGCGGGGAATAAGGGCTTTTTCACCCCTGAACTAAACGAGAGCGCTTTAAACGGCTTTCAAGTGTTTTACCAATCCTATGATCTTAAAAGGGGCTTTTCCACTTCTAGCACTTGCGAGATCGGTTTGAGTGAAAAAACCCGATTTTCTTGGCAGCATATCGCTTATTTAGTGGATGCTTGCACGCTTTAAATGGTGTATAATTAAAGACTTTCTTTAAAGGGTAAAGGCATTGGATAACACTCTCAAACATCTTGCCATTATTATGGATGGTAATGGTAGGTGGGCTAAATTAAAGAATAAAGCTAGGGCTTATGGGCATAAAAAGGGCGTAAAAACCCTTAAAGACATCACGATCTGGTGCGCTAACCATAAGCTAGAATGCTTGACTTTATACGCTTTTTCTACAGAAAATTGGAAACGCCCTAAAAGTGAAGTGGATTTTTTAATGAAGATGCTTAAAAAATACCTTAAAGATGAGCGATCCACTTATTTGGATAATAACATACGCTTCAGGGCGATAGGGGATTTAGAGGGCTTTTCTAAAGAATTGAGAGACACGATCTTGCAGCTTGAAAACGATACCAGGCATTTTAAGGATTTTACGCAAGTTTTAGCCCTTAATTACGGATCTAAAAACGAGCTTTCAAGGGCCTTTAAAAGCTTGCTAGAAAGCCCGCCTAGCCATATAAACCCTTTAGAAAGCTTAGAAGATGAAATTTCTAATCGTTTGGACACGTGCGATTTGCCGGAAGTGGATTTATTGTTGCGAACAGGGGGGGAAATGCGCTTGTCTAATTTTTTATTGTGGCAGTCCAGCTATGCAGAATTGTTTTTCACGCCGATTTTATGGCCTGATTTCACCTCTAAAGATTTAGAAAATATCATTAGCGATTTTTACAAAAGAGTGCGCAAATTCGGGGAATTAAAATGCTAGTAGAAATAGAGAATTTGACTAAAACCTATGGGAGTTTAAAGGCGTTAGACAATATCAGTTTGAAACTACCCAAACAGCAATTTATAGGGCTTTTAGGCCCTAATGGAGCGGGTAAAACCACTCTGTTAAAGATTTTAGCCGGATTGAATTTGAACTATCAAGGGGAAGTGAAAATTTTAAATCAAAAGATCGGCATAGAGACTAAAAAAAGCGTGGCGTTTTTAAGCGATGGCGATTTTTTAGATCCTAAATTAACGCCTTTAAAAGCGATCGCTTTTTACGAGGATTTTTTCAGCGATTTTGATTCATCAAAAGCCCTAGATTTGCTCAAACGCTTCAGCGTGCCTTTAAAAAGAGAGTTTAAAGCCCTTTCAAAAGGCATGAGGGAAAAATTACAGCTGATTTTAACCCTATCACGAAACGCTTCTTTGTATCTTTTTGATGAGCCGGTGGCTGGGATTGACCCTATTGCAAGAGAAGAGATTTTTGAGTTAATCGCTAAGGAGTTTAGCCAAAACGCAAGCTTATTAGTCTCTACGCATTTGGTGGTGGATGTGGAAAAGTATTTAGACAGCGCGATTTTTTTAAAAGAAGCCAAAGTAGTGGCTTTTGGGGGTGTGGGAGAATTGAAAAAAGGGTATAGCAGTTTGGAAGCAGCGTATAAAGAAAGGCTGAAATAAATCAGTCAGTTTCTCTTAAAACGCCTAAACGCCAATTAAAACTATCACAGATTGCTGGAATATTTTTGCATGGAATTTCTTTAAAATTTAAGTATAATTGTAAGCATCGCCTAGATGATTCGTGTTTCTTATTGATGGCAAGTTCGTTGAAAAAATAAGTTAGGCTAAGGTAGTGGTTTTTGTGTGATGGCATTTTTTAAATCTGCCCCTAAGAAAATCCTCCTAGCCTTATTAGTGTAGGTTTGTTGAACTTATGCACATGTAAAAGTAGCGGTCATCTGGGTTTAAAAACAACCACATTGCAGGAAAGACATGAAAGATAACAATAACTATAATGTTTTAATTGTGGGGAATAAGGGGCGAGAGTATGCTTTGGCTCAAAGGCTTCAGCAAGATGAGCGAGTGAATGCTTTGTATTTTTGTTTGGGTAATGGTGGCACTCAAGATTTAGGCGAAAATCTGGAATGCGAACATTACGAGCATATCGTGGAATTAGCCCTGAAAAAACAGATCCATTTAGCCATCATTTCAGAAGAAGAGCTTTTGATTTTAGGGCTTACAGAAATGCTAGAAAAAGCGGGGATTTTAGTGTTTGGGGCTTCTAAAGAAGCGGCTAAGTTAGAGGCTTCTAAAAGCTATATGAAAGCTTTTGTTAAAGAGTGCGGTATCAAAAGCGCGTCTTACTTTGAAACAAACGATTTAAAAGAAGCTCTCAATCACATTCAAAACGCTTCCTTCCCCTTAGTGATTAAAGCGTTGAATAAAAACACAAGCATTGTCCATCAAGAAGAAGAAGCGATAAAAATCCTTGAAGACGCTTTCAAACAAAGCAATGAGTCTGTGATCATAGAGCCTTTTTTAGAGGGATTTGAGCTTTCAGTTACAGCGCTCATAGCCAATGATGATTTTATCTTGTTGCCCTTTTGCCAAAACTACAAACGCTTATTAGAGGGGGATAATGGGGTCAATACAGGAGGTATGGGGGCCATCGCTCCTGCAAACTTTTTCTCTAATGAATTAGAAGAGAAAATAAAAAATCATATCTTTAAACCCACTTTAGAGAAACTTCAGGCTAATAACACGCCTTTTAAAGGGGTTTTACTCGCTGAAATTGTGCTCATAGAAGAAAAGGGCGTTTTAGAGCCGTATTTATTGGATTTTAGCGTGCGTTTTAAAGATATTGAATGCCAGACGATTTTACCCCTTTTAGAAAGCTCGCTTTTAGATTTGTGTTTGGCTACAGCCAAAGGGGAATTACATTCTCTTGAGTTGGTGTTTTCTAAAGAATTTGTGATGAGTGTGGCACTTGTTTCTAGGAATTACCCCACTAGCTCTTCGCCCAAGCAAACCCTTTATATTGATCCGGTTGATGAAAAAAAGGGTCATTTGATTTTAGGGGAGGTGGAGCAGGATAATGGCGTGTTTGAAAGCAGTGGGGGGAGGGTGATCTTTGCCATTGGCAGAGGAAAATCTTTATTAGAAGCCAGAAACCATGCTTATGAAATCGCTCAAAAGGTGCATTTTGAAGGCATGTTTTATCGCAAGGATATTGGTTTTAAGGTGTTGGATTTGAAAGAATATTCTTAAAGGTTAAAGTTTAAGACAAACTAAAGAGTTTGTCTTGTTTGTTTTGAATGCGCTCTCCAAATTTAGAAAAAGAAGAAACTGAAATCATAGAAACACTCCTTATGCGTGAAAAAATGCGTTTATGCCCCTTGTATTGGCGCATCTTAGCGTTTTTAACCGATGGTTTGTTAGTGGCGTTTTTATTGAGCGATCTTTTAGGGGCGTGCGATTTTTTGCATTCTTTATATTGGCTGACTAACCCCATTTATCACAGCGTGTTTGTGGCGTTTAGTTTTATCATCTTGTATGGCGCTTATGAAATCTTTTTTGTGTGTTTGTGCAAGATGAGTTTGGCTAAACTGGTTTTTAGGATTAAAATCATTGATATTTATTTAGCAGATTGCCCCAGTAGGGCTATTTTATTGAAGCGTTTAGGGTTAAAGATCGTGGTTTTTCTATGCCCCTTTTTATGGTTTGTAGTATTTAAAAACCCCTATCATAGGGCGTGGCATGAAGAAAAAAGCAAAAGTCTTTTGGTGTTGTTTTAATCATGATTTATTGGTTGTATTTGGCGGTCTTTTTTTTGTTGAGCGCATTAGAGGCTAAAGAAATCGCTATGCAACGATTTGACAAACAAAACCATAAGATTTTTGAAATCCTTGCGGATAAAGTGAGCGCTAAAGACAATGTGATAACCGCATCAGGGAATGCGATCTTATTGAATTATGATGTGTATATTTTAGCGGACAAGGTGCGTTATGATACCAAGACTAAAGAAGCGTTATTAGAGGGGAATATCAAGGTTTATAGGAGCGAGGGTTTGCTCGTTAAAACCGATTACGTGAAATTGAGTTTGAATGAAAAATATGAAATCATTTTCCCCTTTTATGTCCAAGACAGCGTGAGCGGAATTTGGGTGAGCGCGGATATTGCCAGCGGGAAGGATCAAAAATATAAGGTGAAAAACATGAGCGCTTCAGGGTGCAGCATTGATAACCCCATTTGGCATGTCAATGCGACTTCAGGCTCATTCAACATGCAAAAATCGCATTTATCTATGTGGAATCCTAAGATCTATGTCGGTGATATTCCTGTATTGTATTTGCCCTACATTTTCATGTCCACTAGCAATAAAAGAACTACCGGGTTTTTATATCCTGAGTTTGGCACTTCCAACTTAGACGGCTTTATTTATTTGCAACCCTTTTATTTAGCCCCCAAAAACTCATGGGATATGACCTTTACCCCACAAATCCGCTATAAAAGGGGTTTTGGCTTGAATTTTGAAGCGCGCTACATCAACTCTAAAGACGACAGGTTTTTATTCAACGCGCGCTATTTTAGGAATTACACTCAATACGTCAAACGCTATGATTTGAGGAATCAAAATATCTACGGGTTTGAATTTTTAAGCTCTAGTAGGGACACTTTACAAAAATACTTTCATCTTAAGTCTAATATTGACAACGGGCATTACATTGACTTTTTATACATGAACGATTTGGACTATGTGCGTTTTGAAAAGGTTAATAAGCGTATCACAGACGCCACGCACATGTCTAGGGCGAATTACTATTTGCAAACAGAAAATCATTATTACGGCTTGAATATCAAGTATTTTTTAAACCTGAATAAAATCAACAATAACCGCACTTTCCAATCTGTCCCTAATTTGCAATACCATAAATATTTAAATTCTTTGTATTTTAGAAATTTGTTGTATTCGGTGGATTATCAGTTTAGAAACACCGCAAGAGAGATTGGTTATGGCTATGTGCAAAACGCTTTGAACGTGCCGGTGGGCTTGCAATTTTCTTTGTTTAAAAAGTATTTGTCTATAGGGCTTTGGAACGATCTCCAACTATCTAATGTGGCTTTAATGCAATCTAAAAATTCCTTCGTGCCTACAATCCCTAATGAATCAAGGGAATTTGGGAACTTTGTGTCTTCAAATTTTTCCATGTATGTCAATACGGATTTAGCCAGAGAATACAACAAGCTTTTCCACACGATCCAACTGGAAGCGATTTTCAACATCCCTTATTACACCTTTAAAAACGGCTTATTTTCTCAAAACATGTATGCTTTAAGTGCGCAAGCCTTAAACAGCTACACTTCGCCTTTATTGATGGATTATGATTATCAAGGGCGTTTGTATGATTCTGTGTGGAATCCTAACAGCATTTTACCTAGCAATGCGAGCAACAAGACTGTGGATTTAACCCTAACGCAATACCTCTATGGCTTAGGGGGGCAAGAGTTATTGTATTTTAAAATATCGCAACTCATCAATCTTGACGATAAAGTTTCGCCCTTTAGAATGCCCCTAGAAAGCAAGATCGGGTTTTCGCCCTTAACAGGATTGAATATCTTTGGGAATGTCTTTTATTCGTTTTATCAAAACCGCTTAGAAGAAATCTCCGTGAACGCCAATTACCAACGCAAGTTTTTAAGCTTTAATCTCTCTTATTTTTTAAAAAACAATTTCAACAGTGGGATTAATAGCATTATAGAAAATCCTGCGGATTATTTAAAGGCGGGTTTTAGCAACGACTTTGGCTATTTTTCCATGAGCGCGGATGTGGGTTATGACATTAGAAACAATGTGGTTCTAAATTGGAATGTGGGGATTTATAAAAAAATCCGTTGTTTTGGGATTGGCTTTCAATTCGTCAACCAAAGACGCCCTATCCTCACCGGCGATCCCAACCAACCTATAAGAGTGTTTGAAAATAACTATGTTAAGCTAGAATTAGACTTTTCACCGATCACTAAAACCAATGTAACTTACCGCTCTTTACAGCGTAAGTAAAAAAGGAATAGATTTGAATACGGACTTTAGCCATATCACCGATATAGAGGGCATGCGTTTTATCAATGAAGAAGACGCTTTAAACAAATTGATTAATGAAATCCACACGCGCCACATTGATTTAAAAGATTCCATCATGCTCGCTTTGAGTTTTAACGCCTTGTATTTAGCTAACGCCTTAGCGCAAAAATTTGGAGCGACTTATGATATACTTTTTTTAGAACCTATCCTAGCCCCTTTAAACTCAAAATGCGAGATCGCTTTAGTGAGTGAAAGCATGGATATTGTGATGAATGAAAGCTTGATCAATTCCTTTGACATCACTTTAGACTATGTTTATGGGGAAGCCAAGCGAGCTTATGAAGAAGACATTTTGTCTCACATCTATCAGTATCGCAAAGGCAACGCGATCAAAAGCTTGAAAGATAAAAATATTTTTATCGTAGATAGGGGGATTGAAACCGGGTTTAGAGCAGGGTTAGGCGTGCAAACTTGCTTGAAAAAAGAATGCCAAGACATTTATATTTTAACCCCCATTCTCGCGCAAAATGTCGCTCAAGGCTTAGAAAGTTTGTGCGATGGGGTGATTAGCGTGTACCGCCCTGAATGCTTTGTCTCTGTGGAGCATCATTATAAAGAACTCAAGCGATTAAGCAATGAAGAAATTGAAAAATACTTGGGCGCTAACAACGTGCCTAATTTAAAAAAGGAACATTAAATATGGATTTTATCACCATCAATTCTGGTAACAAAACTGAAGAGTTTGCTCTCAAACAAGTGGCCAAACAAGCCACCAGCTCTCTAATGTATCGCTTAGGAAAAACCATCATTTTGGCGAGCGTGTGTATAGAAAGAGAGCCTGTGAGTGAAGATTTTCTGCCTTTAGTGGTGCAGTTTTTAGAAAAATCTTATGCAGCCGGAAAGATCCCGGGCGGTTTTGTCAAAAGAGAAGGCAGAGCGCAAGATTTTGAAATCTTAACCTCTAGGCTCATAGATAGGACTTTACGCCCTTTATTCCCTAAAGATTACCGCTACCCTACACAGATCACTTTAATGGTTTTAAGCCATGATATTGAAAATGATTTGCAAGTTTCTGCTTTAAACGCTGCTTCAGCCGCTCTCTTTTTGGCCCATATCGCTCCCATTAAAAGCGTGAGCGCTTGCAGGATCGCTAGGATTGATAACGAATTTATCATTAACCCTAATACAAGCCTTTTGAATCAATCCAGTTTGGATTTGTTCGTGTCCGGCACAAAAGAGAGTTTGAACATGATAGAAATGCGCTCTTTGGGGCAAAAATTAAACGCTTTAGAAGAGCCTTTAATGCTAAAAGCTTTAGAAGTGGCTCAAAAAAGTTTGAAAGAAACTTGCACGCTTTATGAAGAGGTTTTCACGCCCCACCAAAACGAGCTGCTTTTCAAAGAGAGCCAAGGAATAATTTTTAATGAGAGGCTGTTAGATTTATTAAAAAATCAGTATTTTGATGAAATCATCAAAGGCATTGAAAGTTCTGCTTTGAGCGAGCGGGAAAATGTTTTCAATGAAATTGCCAGAAAAATCAGTGAAGCCCACTCAGAATTCAGTTTAGAAGAAATTGAATTGTCTTTAGAAAAAGTGAAAAAAACTGAGATAAGACGCATGATTATTAAGGATAAAATCCGCCCGGATAAGCGCGCGTTAGAAGAAGTGCGGCCCATTGTGATAGAGAGCGATTTGCTCCCTATGGCGCATAGCTCCATTTTATTCACTAGGGGGCAAACTCAAAGCTTAGTGGTAGGGGTTTTAGGCACGGATAATGACGCTCAAACCCATGAGAGTTTGGAGTATAAAGCCCCTATCAAAGAGAAGTTCATGTTTCATTATAATTTCCCTCCTTTTTGCGTGGGCGAAGCGAGTTCTATTGGCGCGACTTCAAGGCGCGAATTAGGGCATGGGAATTTGGCTAAAAGAGCCTTAGAAACGAGCATTAAAAATAAAGAGCAGGTGATACGATTGGTTTCTGAGATTTTAGAAAGCAATGGTTCAAGCTCAATGGCGAGCGTGTGCGCAGGCTCTTTAGCCCTTTATGCAAGCGGTGTGGGAATTTATGATCTAGTCGCTGGGGTGGCTATGGGCATGGTGAGCGAAGGGCAAGATCACGCCATTTTAAGCGATATTAGCGGATTAGAAGACGCAGAAGGCGATATGGATTTTAAGATCGCCGGGAATTTTGAAGGCATTACGGCTATGCAAATGGATACCAAAATGAGCGGTATCCAATTAGAGGTTTTATACCAAGCCTTACTCCAAGCTAAAGAAGCGCGAGAACACATTTTAAAAATCATGCATGAAGCGAAAGAAAAGATCGTGATCAATTTTTCCCATTTGCCTGCAACGGAGATTTTTCATGTCGCGCCCGATAAAATTGTAGAAATTATCGGTCAAGGGGGGCGTGTGATTAAAGAGATAGTAGAAAAGTTTGAGGTTAAAATTGATTTGAATAAACCGAGCGGTGAAGTGAAAATCATGGGGAATAAAGAACGGGTTTTAAAAACTAAGGAATTTATTTTAAACTATTTGCATTCTTTGGATCAAGAATTGGAGCAATACGCTATTGATGAGGTGTTGGAAGCTCAAGTGAAACGGATCGTGGATTTTGGGGCGTTTTTAAGCTTGCCTAAGGGGGGCGAAGGCTTGTTAAGAAAACAAAACATGGACAGGTGTCAAGTGGTTTTAAAAGAAGGCGATAGCATCAGGTGTAGGGTGATTAGTTTCAATAAGGGTAAAATCGCTTTGGATTTGGCTTAATCCATCTCTTAAATTATCCATAGTCCTATGTAAAACCAATCTAATACATAGGACTTGGCTAAAATATATACACTCTTTTTTATTCCTCTTCGTGGGTGATAACAATATTTTGAAGGTATTGTTTAGGGGCTTCAATTAAATTAAAGAGGGCGTCGCTATCCCTTTTTATATCAAAATAACTTAAAATATTACTTTTGATATATTCTATATCTGCATTTTCGTTGTTTAACCTATTGATTTCATTTAGTTGATTAGGATGGTATCGTGCCGACCCATAATACCACCCATAAAATGGTATAATGCTTTGTTGAGATTGGCAATTATCGTCTTGGATAGAATTTAATTTTCTTCCCAAATTCTTTGTTGTTTGATTGAAGCTATCAAAAGCTTCTTCAACTTTAGCTTTTAAAAATTTCATGCTCTCATTATCAATGAGTCCTGCAACAACATATTCTAAAACCAACGCAAAACCATAATGAGAAAGAGCGTATCTCGCACAAATGTAGTTACCACTTACATCATTAAAGTTCTTTAATATTAGCCCTTGATTTATTTGGGATATAAAATTATAAAAAATTTCATCTAACTCAATGCGTATTCTTTGTAGACTGGTGCATGTTGATTGTCTAAAAACATCACTTTTAGAAGTTTGAGAAATATCCTTATAAACTTCTTGGAGAAATTTGGTTTTAGCTTTTAAAGCATTAATTTGTTGGGTAACAAAGATGTTTTGTTGTGTGAGTAAGCTTTGATTTTCATTAAAAAGACGATTAATTTCGGCATATGCTTCATAATAGATTTCCGCTAGTTTATAGTTAAGAATAGGGGCAATATGGTTCATAGTTTCTATAGCAATATTATTCGCTATCTCAAAGCCTATATGACTCCCAAACCCTTTTTCTCCTTTTAGCATAGACGAATACTGTCCGTTACTAGTATACCGCATTAATTTGTCTGGAGAAACACTTGTTTTGTAGTAGACACGCCCATCTTGATTCATAGCGTTACCTATTGCATAGTATAACTCATTTGATTTAATTAAAATCATGCGTTGATAATTGCTATCAAGTGTTTGTTTTCTTGGTAAAGTCGGCAGAATTTTTATTTCACTGCCCCAAACCCTTTCAAATAGTGTAAGTTCTTTATTGTTATCTTTTGGCATTGTGATCCTTTATTGTATCTAATTTATTGACCATGCCATTATACTACTAATGGATTGTTTTAAGTTTTTAAGGATAATTTATTGCTTAAATTAAATTTGTTTTTAAAAACTTCCTTATTTCTAATAATTTAATAAAAACTTATCATTTTAAAAGCGTTTTTAAGCTAATTTATATTAAAATAAGCCCTTGCTTGTATTTTTGAAAGTAGAGGAACGATTCGAAATGAAAATCAAGCCCAATTTTTGAAACGGAGTGCGAAAATGAAATTTTTAGCGTTATTTTTTCTGGCTTTAGCGGGCGTTGCTTTCGCTCATGATGGTGGAATGGGTGGGATGGATATGATTAAATCTTATTCTATCTTAGGGGCGATGATCGGTTTAGGGATTGCCGCTTTTGGTGGGGCGATCGGTATGGGGAATGCGGCCGCAGCGACCATTACAGGCACAGCGAGAAACCCAGGAGTGGGCGGTAAATTGCTCACAACCATGTTTGTAGCCATGGCGATGATTGAAGCGCAAGTGATTTATACTCTAGTGTTTGCTATTATCGCTATTTATAGTAACCCATTCTTAAGTTAAGGGTTTTGATGGGCTAAATTATTGCTTAAAAAGCGTAATTTAGCTATAATATCCGTTTATTTTAAATTTTTAGCACTGGTGGTGGAATTGGTAGACACGCCATCTTGAGGGGGTGGTGGGAGCAATCTCGTGCGAGTTCGAGTCTCGCCCAGTGCACCATTAAGTTTTTTTAAGGAATAAGTGGGTATAATCTCACTCTTTGCTCTATACACGCCGAAGTGGTGGAATTGGTAGACACGCTAGACTCAAAATCTGGTGGGAGCAATCCCGTGTCGGTTCGAGTCCGACTTTCGGCACCATTACCGATAATCTTTTTCAATCTGCTTTTTATTTTTTTCATTTAAAATAGTTTTATTCCAAATAAATGCCGAATAAGTGCCGAATAAATAATGGATTAGTGGGTTTTTAAGCCTTTTTTAAAGGGTTGTTTGATCCATTCTAAAAGGAGGGTGAGTTTAGGTATAATGACAAGAAAAATTTGCATCAAGTTTTATTGGAATGGATGAGAAAAAATCTGCTTAAGTCATGTTGATCCAAATATATTTTAACCGGAGACTCTGTCATGCTAGATCTGTCTTATAGCCTGGAGCGTGTCTTGCAAGAAGACCCGGCAGCTAGGAATAAGTGGGAGGTGCTCTTGCTTTATCCGGGCATTCATGCGCTGCTTTGTTACCGCCTAGCGCATGCGTTGCACAAGAAAGGGTTTTATTTTATTGCACGCGTGCTTTCTCAGTTAGCGCGTTTTATCACTGGGATAGAAATCCATCCGGGCGCTAAGATTGGGAGAGGGCTTTTTATCGATCATGGCATGGGTGTGGTGATTGGCGAGACTACAGAGATTGGAGATGATGTTACCATTTATCATGGCGTAACTCTAGGGGGTACGGGCAAGTTCAAGGGCAAGCGCCACCCTACTTTAGGCAACCGAGTGGTAGTGGGGGCAGGGGCTAAGGTCTTGGGCGCGATTTTCGTGGGCGATGATGTGAAGATTGGGGCTAATGCGGTGGTGCTTTCAGATTTACCCACGGGTTCTACGGCTGTAGGCGCTAAAGCTAAAACCATCACAAAGGATCGTTGATTTTAGATAAGCGGTTGGAGTTTGCGCCATGCGGGTCATTTTGAGGTAAATTGATTAGAATTTATGAAATGTTATAGAGAGGGTTTTAAAATGAGTAAAAGTAAAAAAGAGTTATTTTTGGAGCTTGCACAACCTGATAAAAACGGGGTGAGTCGTTGGGTAAGCACTATAGAATTTATAGAAAAATATCAAGGATTACAGCTAGGTAATGGGGGGAGTTGGTGTAGGAATAACTCATCTTTGGCTAAAGAGTTTGAATTAGAATTTGATAAAGGGCAAACTCCAGGAAATTCTATTGATAGAATACGCTTGGATGGCTATAATACTAGATGTGTTTTTAACCAAAGTATCCGTCAAGACATTAAAAATTAGCCAACGATGTTGTGCAATGTGCGGTGCACGCGGCAACTCTGAAAACACTCAAATAGAAGTGGATCATAAAGACGGCCACAAGGATAATCCAAGAGTTTCTGATTCAAGCACACAGACTCTTGATGATTTTCAGGCTTTATGCAAAGCTTGTAATGACAAGAAACGCCAGATTTGTAAAAAATGCAAAGAAAGTGGCTATAGATTTGATGCAACAAAAATTCTTGGCAATCATTATCCTTTCTATGAGGGGGTGGCTGAATATGATGGTTGTGTGGGTTGTTATCAATATGACCCCATACAATACAGGAAAACTTGTAATGATAGGATATACAATGAAGGGTATCAAATTGGATACCATCAAAAGACTACTTTATAGCGGTTGCAATGAACTACATCGGTTCTAAATACAAGCTCATTCCCTTTATTAAAGAAAATATCCATGCGGTTGTAGGCCATGATCTCTCTGGTGCGATTTTTTGCGATCTGTTCGCTGGGACGGGCATTGTGGGGCGCGCGTTTAAAAAAGCCGTTAATAAGGTTATTTCTAATGATTTGGAATATTATAGCTTTGTTTTGAATCAAAATTATATCGGCAACATTCAAGAAATCCCTAATCAAGAAGAGCTTATTAATGGGCTTAATAGCGTTGCTTTAAAAAAGGGTTTTATCCATTCGCATTATTCTTTGGGGGGGAGTTCAAGGCAGTATTTTAGCGAAACAAACGCTCAAAAAATTGATGCGGTGCGTTTAAAAATTGAAGAGCTTAAACTTTCTCAAAACATTGATAATTGCGCGTATTATTTTTTGCTCGCATCGCTATTAGAGAGCGCGGACAAGGTGGCTAACACCGCTTCAGTTTATGGGGCTTTTTTAAAACGCCTTAAAAAAAGCGCTCAAAAAGAACTCATCTTAAAAGGCGCTCATTTTGATTTGAGTTCAAACGCTAACGAAGTGTATCAGCAAGACGCTAGCGAACTGATTGGAAAGATTTCAGGGGATATTTTGTATTTAGACCCTCCTTATAATGCGAGGCAATACGGGGCGAATTACCACTTATTAAACACGATTGCTTCTTATGCACCCTTTGCTCCAAAAGGTAAAACCGGCTTGCCCGGTTATCAGAAATCATCGTTTTGCTCTCGCGCTAAAATCTTAAACGCTTTTGAAAATTTAATCAAAACAGCGCGATTCAAATACATCTTTTTAAGCTATAACAATGAAGGGCTTATGAGTGAAACAGAGATTGGAAATATTTTAAAAAAATACGGCGCTTACTCCTTAATGACCAAAACCTACATGCGTTTTAAAGCGGATAACAAACGTGCCCACAAAGCCGCACACACCAAAGAGTGTTTGCATATTCTTATCAAATAAGAGTCAAAATAGTCCAACCTTTAAAGGGCAAAAATAATCGCTTAAATACCGCTTGAATAAGGTAAAATGAAACCAAATAAGCCTATAAAAAAGGGGAAATCATGGCACTTGAAGTGGTTCTATGGGATTTTGATGGCGTGATTTTTGACAGCATGTATTTAAAAAATGAAGGGTTTAAGGCGTTGTTTCAAAAGCATGGCAACAAGAATCAAGAGGATTTGAAACAATTTGAAGTTTATCATTATCAAAGTGGGGGGGTTTCAAGGAATGAAAAAATCCAATATTTTTATAATGAGATTTTAAAAACCCCTATCGCTCAAGAAGAAGTGGATGCGTTAGCCCTAGAGTTTGGCGCTATTATAGAACAAAAGCTTTTTGATAGGGGGCATTTGAATAGCGAAGTGATGGCGTTTATTGATAAGCATTATAAAAATCATGTTTTCCATATCGCTTCAGCGGTCTTGCATAGCGAATTGCAAGTGTTGTGCGAGTTTTTAGGGATCATTAAGTATTTTAAGAGCGTTGAAGGGAGTCCGCCTAATAAACCTAAAATCATCGCTAATATCATTCAAAAATACGCCTATAACCCAAGCCGCATGCTAATGATAGGCGATAGCGTCAATGACTATGAAAGCGCTAAGGCTAATGAAGTGGCGTTTTTGGGTTACAACAGCAAGGTTTTGAAAAATTTAGTGGGTCAAAACGGCTATCAAGGGAAGTATTTAGAGAGCTTTAAAGGGTTTGATTTGCAAAACTTTATAAAAGAGTAAAGCCAACTTTAGCCAAGATTGTCTTTGTGTTGGCTCATATCAATGATGACTTCACAGCGTTCAATCGTGCTTAAGCGGTGGGCGATAACGATTAGGGTTTTATTTTTAGCGACTTGATAGATTTCATCCATGATTTTACTCTCGGTTTCATTGTCTAGGGCTGAAGTGGCTTCATCTAAAACCAAAATTTCAGGGTTATCGTATAAGGCTCTTGCAATGCCTATGCGCTGTTTTTGACCGCCGCTAAGCTTAGCACCCCCTTCGCCCACTTGGGTTTTAAGGCCCTCATGCTCGCATAAAAAATCATAAATATGAGCCATTTTGCACACCTTAATCAAGCGTTTTTCATCTATAGCGCTCCCAAAAGCGATATTATCCCCCACAGTGCCATCAAAAAGGTAAATATTTTGGGGGATATAGCCTATTTTTTTACGCCATGAGCGCCTGTTTTCGTTGGTTAAAAGGGTGTTATCAATAAAAATTTCCCCACTTTTAGGGTAGGTAAGCCCCATAATAATATCCGCCAGCGTGGATTTCCCGCACCCGCTATGGCCTATGAGAGCGACTTTTTGACCTTTTTGAATGGTGAGGTTGAAATTTTTTAAAACCGGGTGTTTTGACTTATAAGCGAATGAGATGTTTTGGAGAGTGATTTTTTTATTAAAGTCTAAAGGGACTAAATCCTCTTCAACGATGGTTTTAGAAAGGCTTTTAAAAACAATGTTAGTCGCAAGCTGGTTGTAAGCGATTTCATTGTAATAGTTGATCACTCCAGTCACAGAAGGGAGCGTGCGATAAAGTGCTAGAGCATACATAGAAATGGTAGGGAGCACCATTTTAGCTTCGCCGTATTTGAATAAAATGTAAGCGACTGCTAAAATCAACAAGCTAAAGCCCACCGTTTCTATTGAATACCTGGGAACCACTTGCAAAGTGGTGTAAATAATCTCGGTGTCATGGGCTTTACGGCTATTTTCTCCAAAAAGCTTGTGGGCTTCTTCGTGGTTGTCTTTGAGTTTAGTGATTTTGAAATTGCTGAAAAATTTTGAAAAAACCTTAAGCGTTTGCGCTTTGGATTTGGCAGCCATCTCGCCCTTTTTTTTGATAAGAGCGGTGACTTTTTTAACAATAAGAAAAATTTGTAAGGCGAGAATCATCGTAAAAACGAGCGTTATTTTCCAATTAGTTAATATGAGCGTGGAATAGAAAAAAACGATCACGGTTAATTCAGTGAGTAGATTCAAAAAAGCGTTAAAGCTCATAAACATGCCATCCGCTTTATTATTGATAATGTCTCTTAAAGAATCTAAGTTGTGGTTAAGGTGGGAGAGGTAGTTGCTTTTAATGTGCTGTAAAAAAAGTTGTTGCTTGATTTGATAAGCTTTCTTATTGGAAAAACGCCCTTTCAAATAAGTGAAAGACACCCCATAAAACATCCTGAACAAATAAATCCCCACCAAGCAAAAACTAAAGAAATACATAAGGCGAACGGGAGATGAAAAATGGAAAAAATCATAAACCATTTTCCAGTCTTTATCGTCTAAAGCCCTGCTAGGATCGGAAGCGAGAGTGATAAAAGGCATCAGGAGGGTT